>CAJUDN010000004.1:0-9124 GCA_910585355.1 uncultured Lachnospiraceae bacterium | reverse complement strand
AAATCAGAAAAAATATGTATAATAGAAAGTAGCTGCCTTGATAAAAAGGCGGCTGTCTTTGGAGACGTAGCGAAGCGGTCGTAACGCGGCGCACTCGAAATGCGTTTGTCGGCTAATCCCCGGCACGAGGGTTCGAATCCCTCCGTCTCCGTTGACAGGATTCGTGGGCGGCAAGAGGCCGCCAATCTGTGGCAGGACACAGATATGAAAAGGTCATGGGTTTTGTGTCTGCGTAAAAACATAATTTAGGGATGCGGAAAACGCATCGAAAGAGGGAATACGATATGAGACAATGGAAACGTTTTCTGGTGTCCGCGGGACTTGTGACGGCAATGGCGGTTACTCCGGTTTATGCCGCAGGCTGGCAGTGGATGGATACTGACGGTGACAATGTCAGCGAGTGCTACTATATTCAGGATGACGGCACGATGTTATCAGGAACTACTACCCCTGACGGTTACACAGTCAACGAACAGGGAGCCTGGGTGGCAGATGGAGTGGTTCGGACCCGGCCTGTCCAGGATTCACAGTCCGCTGCAGGGCAGACGACGGCATCCCGCGTTACCCGAAACCATATGAAGACAAGCCAGCTGGAGCAGCTTAAGTATGTTTTATATTCCCCTGAGAACCCTGGGGATCATATGGCTTTGATCGTATATCTCCATGGCCATAACATGGGGGACAATCTGGCTGATCTGGAAAAGGATCTCAGGGGGTTTCGAATGGAAGGAAGCAGCGCGTTTGTCCTTGCTCCCCTCCTGCCGCCGGAGCTGGACCACGGAAGCAAGGGAATGTGGATGGGGATCCAGGAATCCGTCATGGAATTGGTCGAGTCGGTGATTACCACATACAACATTGACCGGGACCGGGTGAGTATTATGGGAGTAAGCATGGGAGCGGATTCCGGTATCCGCATAGCCGCTGCTTATCCGGAGATTTTTTCCTGTTATGTAGGAATTGTTCCTTTCCATGAGAAAAGTCCCATGGCAAAATGGGAGAAGGGCTGGGGAGAACAGGTAAAAACCACTCCTGCCTGGTTCTTTGTCGAAGACGAGGCTTCAGCCAGAAATCTGGCCAAAACCGTGGCTGACGATATTACGGCGGCAGGCGGTCAGGCCTGGGTGGAAGTGTTGGAAGGAACGGACCACAGGAAGGCTACCGAACAGATGAGGAGTAATACGGGAGTCCCGAGTTATGGGATTTATGACTGGATGGTTTCTACCAAAAAAATGAGGTGAGGACAGACGATGAAAGGGCTGTCGGGAAACTGAAGGTCTTACACAGGGGCAGGTGCGGTCCATGCGGATTACGCCTGCCCCTGAAGTTTATCCATAAAAAGGAGAAAGATGACAAACGACGGCCATATTCTACAGTATTTTGTGAGACAGAGACCGGAAAGGGACGCAGAGAGGGAGAGTCGATGGAAAATATTTATGACAACAGGGAATTTTTTGAGGCATATGGGAAAATGTCCCGCAGCCGGGAGGGACTTTCCGGGGCAGGAGAGTGGCATCAGTTAAAAGAACTGTTTCCAGATGTGGAAAAGAAAGCGGTTTTGGATCTGGGATGCGGATATGGCTGGCACTGCATGTATGCGGCTTCCCGAAACGCTGAAAAAATTCTGGGAATTGACCAGAGCGCGGCCATGATTGAAGAAGCCAGGAAGCGGAATAAGCATGAAAGGCTCCGTTATGAGGTATGTGGCCTTGAAGAGTATGAATATCCCAGAGAGGCCTATGATCTGGTAATTTCTAATCTGGTGCTTCATTACATAAAAGATCTGGAGCAGGTTTTTGGAAATGTGTACCGTACCTTAAAACCGCAGGGAGTGTTCGTTTTCAATATGGAACATCCGGTGTTTACAGGGAGTGTGAATCAGGAATGGGTACGCGATGAAAACGGCATTGTAAAATACTGGCCGGTAGACCGGTATTTTTATCCCGGGGAGAGAAAGACCAGTTTTCTGGGACATACGGTCACAAAAGAGCATCATACGCTGACGCAGATTTTCACTGGGCTTCTTCGGGCCGGATTTTCCATTGAGGCGGTGGAAGAGGCAGTACCGCCAAAGGAAATGGCGGACCTGCCGGAAATGAAAGATGAGTTTCGCCGCCCAATGATGCTTATGGTCCGCGCGAAAAAAAGCGGAGAAATCACGGCCCATACCATGGAATACCAGGGAGGGCCTGTGGAATCGGATTTCTTTATGAGACATTATACGGACGAAGACTATGAGGAATATAAGCGGGTTTACAATCAGTGTTTTTCCAGAATGCGGACGGCGCTTGGACTGGTTCCGGTGGAGTGCTGCGCCGAAAGGGAAGAGCTTTTGAAGCGAAAGGATCATATTTTCATTTGGAAGGAGAACGGCGCTCTTGTGGGCTCTGTGGCTGTTTATGAAAATGAAATTGACGATCTGATTGTGGCAAGAGAATTTCAAAGGCAGGGCTGGGGAAGGAAATTTTTGGAATTTGCTATTCATAGAATGCAAAAGGAAGGAATACACCCCATCAGGCTTCATGTGGCGGACTGGAACCGCGGGGCCATGAAATTATATAAGAACAGGGATTTTGTCATTACAGGGACAGAGAGAGTGGCGCGTAAAAAGTAACCGTTCAGCCTTACATCTTCTTGCCCATATACCGCAGACAAGAAGTACGCGACATTGGCTTTATGAAGATTCCAGGTAAAAACACTTATGAAAACAAGTTTTAAATGTTTTTAACCCGGAATGTTCGCAAGACTGAACAGCCGCCGACATAAAAATGTCATAAAATCGCAAGTTTTACAGTTATTGACATTGGATTTCGTGTATACTACAATACTAACAGAATTATGCAATATCGGAAAGGACTTGAGCCCAATGGAAAGGGAAGATGAGGAACGAAAGTTAAGAAGAGAGCTGAGACGAATCCAGAGAAGGGAACAGGAACGGGTCCGGAATATGCTGAAGCATGGGCTTTTAGGAGTCGTGACGCTTATCATAATAGCTGCAGTGATTGTATGTGTGAAGCTGATTGTGAAAGAAGAGGTAATTCATCCGGCTGATGTGGAAGTTCCGGATTTTGTCAATGTAAATCTTCTGACACCGAACCCGCATTCAAGACCTCAGCTCCCCTTGGAAAAAGTCAATGGAATTGTGGTTCACTATGTGGCCAATCCGTGCAGCACAGCCAGAGAAAACAGAAATTATTTTGAGTCCTTAAAGGACCAGGACGAAACCTCTGTCAGCAGCCATTTTGTTATCGGGCTGGAAGGAGAGGTGGTTCAGTGCATCCCTCTAAATGAAGTGGCTTACGCCTCCAACAACAGAAACAGCGATACCATTTCTATCGAATGCTGCCATCCGGACGAAACCGGGAAATTTTATGACAGTACATACCAGTCCCTGGTGGACCTTTGCAGTTATCTTTGTGTACAGTTTAAGCTGAAACCGGAGGATGTAATCCGGCACTATGATGTGACAGGAAAAATCTGTCCAAAATATTTCGTGGATCACGAGGATGCCTGGGAGCAGTTTCATGAAGATGTAAAAGCAGCCATGAAGACTATAAAATAAGTAACGATAAAGCCCTGCATCTTCCTGTCTGCTTATCTCGGGAAGAAAATGCAGGGCTGCGCGCTCAGGCGGCCTGAAACACTAAATTTTATAAAACACCGGCTTCCGCTTATGATACACAGTATAGTAACGGAAGCCGCATTTTTTTAAGAGCTCTTCCGCCTGTAGAAAAGCGCCTCCCACTTCTTTCGGCCTGTGGCCATCAGATCCAACAGTAATCAGCTCTCCGCCGAGCTCGCGGTAGCGGGCCAGAATTTCTTCATAGGGATGGGGATGTCCAAGTCCGTATTTGAATCCGGCGGTGTTGCATTCCAGACCTTTTCCTTTCTGAATCAGGGTTTTAAGAATTTCATCCACGAGGTCCCTGTAGTCGGCGGGACGGTAATTTTTATTTTTTTCCGGGCCATAGCGGATAATGTAATCCAGATGGCCCAGGCAGTCAAAGCAGCTTAAGCTTTTTACCCGGTTTAAGGTAGACTCAAAAAAACGGCCATAGGAAGCAGACTCCGAACGCCCCTCGTAATACCGCCTATCATAGACGTCATAACCGTCAATGAAATGATTGGAACCGATGATATAGTCCACGGGAAGCCGTGGAGCAATATCTTCCAGATATTCTTTTTCCCGCATCATAAGTCCCAGCTCGATTCCTGTGAGGACTAAAATACGGTCCTTATATTCTTTTGCCAGTTCATGGATGCCGGAAAAATAAGCCGGCAGGTCAAGAATAAAGTTAATATGGGTCATGGCTTCGGAACCATAGTCGTGATGGTCTGTAATGCAGATTTCTTTCATCCCCAGCTGCAGGGCAGCCTCAATCTGTTCTCTGGCCGGAGTGGCGGAATCTCCGGAAAATTCTGTGTGAACATGAAAATCTGAAAGCATAAAATCCTCCCCCTTCCCCCAAAGTATAGTATGGCGTCCCAGAAAAAGCAACAAAAATCCATTTAAAACCGGCTCTGCCGACGGGATTTTCGGTTTCTGGCTTAAACGTTTTTTGACTTGCACACTGGAAAAAATATTCTGCGTATCTGGTCCGAGTATTTGCCGGACGATGCACTACGGAACAGTTACCAAAATTCTCCATTTCTTTTCACGAAATTTACCTAATTCTTACAAACATTTTAATTATAATTGAAAAAGCGACAGACGGTATGTTATGATAGGAAAGTGGATTTTGAGTAAAATAATACGGGGGATTGTAAAAGTTATGACAATCGATAAGATATCGAGCATCTTCACGTTTCTGGGAGGACTGGGGATGTTCTTATATGGAATGAATATCATGGGCGACGGAATGCAGAAGTCTGCCGGAAGCCGCATGAATAATTTCCTCAGAATGGTAACGAATAATCGTATTTTGGCCATTGCCCTGGGAGCGTTGATTACAGCGATCCTGCACAGCAGCGGCGCTACGACCGTAATGGTGGTGGGCTTTGTAAATGCCGGAATTCTGGATTTGACTCAGGCTGTAGGTGTGATCATGGGCGCTAACATCGGTACCACAATTACCGCATGGATGGTATCTTTAAATCAGCTCGGCGATGCCATGAGGGTACTTCAGCCTTCCTTTTTTGCCCCCCTGTTTGTGGGAATCGGCGCCGCCTGCCTTATGTTTTCCAAAAAGAAAAAGGACAGTCTGGCTGGCGAAATCTGTATCGGCGTGGGTTTTTTGTTCGTGGGCCTTACCTTTATGTCCGGGGCGGTGGAGCCATATACAGATTCTCCGATTTTTGCGAAAGCTTTCGCCATATTGGGCAGCAACCCCATTCTCGGTATCATCGTGGGCGCTCTGGTTACTGCCTTGATTCAGAGTTCGACTGCCTCTGTGGGTATTTTGCAGACTCTGGCCATAAGCGGAGTGGTAACCACCAACGCCGCCATTTACATTACTCTTGGGCAGAATATCGGTTCCTGCCTCACAGCTTTGCTTTCCAGTACCGGAGCAAGCCGCAACGCCAAGCGGGCATCGGTGATCCACCTTACCTTCAATATGGCCGGAGCGTTGATTTTCGGCGTGGGTATGTATGTGATTTCCATCATAAATCCGGCATTTGCACACAGTAACATTGACCCGCTGCGGATTTCTGTGTTTCATACATTCTTTAACCTGACCAACACCATTCTGCTGTTTCCCTTTGCAAAACAGCTTGTGGCATTTTCTGGTCTGCTTGTGAAGGAAAGCGGGGAGGAACAGCCGGAAAAGACAGTGGAAGAAAAGAGAACGCAGCCTCAGCTTGACAGGCGTATTTTCCAGTCTCCGCCTCTGGCCCTCGAGATTGGCGTGATGGAAGTGGTACATATGGGAAAGATGGCTGAGAAGAACCTGAAGCTTGCACTGGATGTTTTGATCAATGGCGGAATCGAACGGGTTGAGCAGGTAATGAAGAATGAAAACTCCATTGATGTTATGAATAAGAAGCTGACGGAATATCTGATTCAGGTCAATAACCTGTCCTTAAATGAAAGACAGAAGCGGCTGGTCAGCAACCTGTTTTACAGTATCAGCGATTTAGAACGAATTGGGGATCATGCGGAAAATCTGGTGGAGGCTGCCCAGTATATGGAGGAACATGGACTGAAGTTTTCCGAAACAGGAATTGAGGATTTGCAGCAGATTTCCAGGGCGACTGTGGAAGCTGTCAGCCATGCAGTTTCAGCCCGTCAGGAAAATAATATGGAGGATATCCGCAAGGTCAGCAAGCTGGAGGATGAAGTGGATAATCTGGAGGAGGAGATGCGGGACAAGCATATCGAACGCCTTTCCCAGCAGACCTGCAATCCGTCCGCCGGCGTGGTGTTTCTGGACATTTTAAGCAACCTGGAGCGTATTTCCGATCATGCGTATAATGTTGCCGGATATGTGAAGGATGAAATTTAGTGTGCGGACACATGTAACAACCCCTTTTCTTTGTAAAACCGTTCGGCGCCGGGATGAAGGGCAATGGGAAGCTCATTATACATGAAGCCCTCCTTAGACATGGAGGAGAGGGCGGGATGCTGCTCTTTAAGCTGTTCCGCGCTGTTATACAGGATGGAAGTGAGTTCATAGACCAACTCCTCGTCCATGGACGCATGAACACAGAGGAGACATTTGATGCCGAAGGTGGCCACATCCTCATCCTGTCCCTCATAGGTTCCGGCGGGAATCACATCTTCATAATAAAAGGGATTTTCTTTCACAATGGAATTCAGTTCTCCGGGAGTATATTGAAGTACGGTACAGGGAAGCCCGGAGGAGAGACCGGTAAGGCTGTTGATGGGGATTCCCGTGAAACCATGAACGGCATCCAGGGAGCCGCCTCTTACTTTGGAAGCCCCGGTTTCCAGACTGCAGTTTTCCAGAGTGGAATTCCCGCTGCCGATTCCCATGGTATTGAGAACAATTCTGGCGGTGAGCGCTGTGGTGGAATCCTGAGGGCCGATGCCGATCCGTTTTCCCATGAGGTCGTGAACATAGCGGATATCCAGGGAGGAAGGAGCCATCCAGTTGGAAAGGCTGGGATAGACGGCGGCAACGATACGGAGATTTCCCAGGGGCTTCTGGGCGAATGCATCCTGACCGTTGGCAGCCGAAAAAGCAATGTCGCCGCTTATAAGGCCAAGGTCAATTTCACCGTTTTCCAGGGCCAGAGCATTGGAAAAGGAGCCGTTGGAGGCGCTCAGATTTACGGTGATGCGGGAATCTTCCTGGCTGATGATCCGGGCCAGAGCCTTTCCCACCGGATACATGGTGCCGCCGATGTCAGCGGTGCCGATGGTAAGAATCTCCATGGGTTCTTTCGGGGGAGAGAATGATGCAGAAGCGCAGCCGCAGAGAGAGACTGCCATATATAACGCTAAGAGATAGAAAAGAGTTTTTTTCATAAGCCGGTCCCATCTGTCTAATAAATTTTTAATCATGCTTAACTATACCATAAAAGCGGGAGAGGATTCAAGAAAAAACTTGCCTGTGAACAATAACTGTGCGCTTCCTGTCCGCGATACGCAGGCAAGAGGGTGCAAGGCTGAACTGTTACATAAATTTGACCGGCAGCGGGGAAACTGCCGGTCATTCAAAATAGGGGAAAATTTAAAGCATCAGGCTTTAAAGAGGCTTCCTATTACAGAGAGGAAAATGGGGTTGTAAATATCATCAATGATAACCGCGAAAGACGGATACAGAACCCATGCGATGTTGTGCCATCCGTACTGGTCCATGATGGCCTTTTCATTTGCAACGGCGTTGGAACCGGATCCGCAGCCCCAGCCAATGTTTCCGGCTGTCATAACGGCGGCGCCATAGTTACGGCCGAACAGGTTGAAGGATACGAAGATTCCGAACAATGCGATGAAGATACCCTGTGCAACTAGAATAACGCTCATTTGGCCGGCAACTGGAGCAAGCTTTGTAAAGTCTGTGGTCATAAGAACCAGAGCAAGATAAAGCTCCAGGAACATGTGCTCAATGGCGTCAACTTCCGGCACATAGAATTTAATGTTACATGCTTCCATTACATTTCTTGCAATGGCTCCGGCGAACAGGCAGCCGATGAATTTCGGCATTTCAATCATCGGGATATTATCAAGGAGACAGTAAATCGGCATGCCGAGGGCGGCAAGGAGCAGAGTCAGGGCAAACATCATGATCATTTTGGTGTTATTAAGTTCCGGCGCTTTTCCTGTTGCGACTGCTTCCGGCTTATCGTTGGGATCAGACTTTAAGCCATGGCGCATGATTAGGAAAGCCGCAACGGGTCCTCCGATTAAGGAACCCATGATATTTCCAAGGGTGCCGGCAGCGACGCCTATGGTGGTCGCGTCCGAGGCGCCCCACTCTTCAAAAATCGGGCCGAAGGCGGATGCGGTTCCGACTCCGCCGGACATGGCTGCGGAGGAGCATTGCAGGGCTAAAAGAGGATTGAGGCCGATGACTTTACTGAGTGCGATACCAAGAATATTCTGGCAGGTAATCAGCAGGCAGGCGGCGAAAGCAATCATGATGCAGAGCTTTCCGCCGGCCTTCTTTAACATTTTTGCACTGAATCCAAAACCAACGCAAAGGAAGAACAGATTCTGGCAAAGATCCTTCATTATGGTGGCGTCAAAAGAGATGGACACGATTCCGAAGCCTTTGATGGCAGAAATTAAAATCGAGAAGATAATGCCGGAAACTACGGGAGCCGGAATTGCATATTTTCTTAATGCGGCGGACTGTGAAACAAGAGCACGTCCGAGGAAAATTACAATGGCAGCAAAGCCCAGGGTACACAGATATTCAAATTTGAATGAGGCGATGGCCCCGTCTGCGGCAGGTTTAAACGTGCCGAAATAACTGATAATACTTTCCATAAAATAACTCCCTTCCAATTTCGTTTTAGGCATCCCCATGCCTTATGTATTAAGGTATTAAAACTTTATAAAAAAAGTGTAAAAGAAATTAAAAGTAAAGTCAATTTAAGTAAGTATGTAACAGAATTTAGTAAGTTTAGTAACTAATACCAGTGCTTCACTTTCTGTCTGGATGAAGCACTAGAGTGTGTCTGAAAATTAAAAAATGCACAAAACATATGTTTTGCCCCAAAT
>CAJUDN010000003.1:61198-74839 GCA_910585355.1 uncultured Lachnospiraceae bacterium | reverse complement strand
TGTCAGTTTTCGGCATTTTGACTAGAAACTGTTAATTTTCAGACACACTCTAGTGAAACGTATGGTTATTTAAGGTGGGTTATATTAAAATTTCCTTTAAATATCGTGCAACAGCATCCTGCCACTGAGGCAGGCGCTCAAAGCCGTTTTCCGTGAGCTTTTCCTTACTGATGCGGCTGTTCATGGGACGTTTCGCCCTGGACGCCGGATACTCGCTGGTGTGAACCGGAGTTACGGTCACGTGATCCATCCCGGCCTGTTTAAAGATTTCACATGCAAATTCATACCAGGAACAAAGCCCCTCGTTGGTTGCATGGTAGCGGCCGTACTTCTCTGTCTGAATCATGTCCACAAGAAGTTTTGCCAGATCATAGGTATACGTGGGGGAACCGATCTGGTCGTCCACAACCGTCGCCGCTCCCCGCTCCTTTCCAATCCGCAGCATGGTTCTAATGAAATTCTTTCCATTGACACCGAAAACCCAAGCAACGCGGACAGTGAAAAACTTCTTTACCAGCTCTTCCACAGCCAGCTCGCCTTCATACTTGGTCTGCCCATAAACGTTTAACGGATGTCTCTCATCATCAGGCTCCCAGGGTCTGGTTCCCTGGCCGTCAAACACGTAATCCGTACTGATATACATCATTTTAATGTCCAGTTTTCGGCACACTTCGGCAATGTTTCTGGTCCCGTCCGCGTTGATCCTGCGGCATATTTCCACATTGTCCTCAGCCGCGTCCACAGCCGTATAAGCGGCGCAGTGAATCACCGCGTCCACATTGGCTTCAGTAATCACCTTATCGCAGGCGGCCCTGTCAGTGATGTCCATCTCCTCCACATCAACGCCCACCGGATCCAGACCGCGTTTTATCATCTCGTTTACGACGTCATGGCCAAGCTGGCCTTTTACGCCCGTCACTAAAATTCTCATAATATCTCCTTCTGCCGCCATTCTATTTATCGCCCAGACGCTCGCCGTACATATTTTCAAAATAATTGCTGTACTCGCCGCTTAAAATATGCTTCCACCAGTCCTGATTATCCAGATACCACCGGATTGTCTGCTGAATTCCTGTATCAAAATTATACTTGGGCTTCCAGCCAAGCTCTGTCTCCAGCTTTGTGGGGTCAATGGCATACCGTCTGTCATGTCCGGGACGGTCTGTCACATATTTAATCAGGCTCTCCGGCTTGTCCAGCGCCTTTAAGATCGTCTTTACCACTTCCAGGTTGGTGCGCTCATTATGACCGCCCACATTATAAATCTCTCCCTCACGGCCTCCGTGGATGATCAGGTCAATAGCCTCGCAGTGATCGGAAACATGGAGCCAGTCGCGGACGTTTTCTCCTGTTCCATATACCGGAAGAGATTCATCGGCGAGAGCGCGGCTGATCATTAGCGGAATCAATTTTTCCGGAAAATGATAGGGGCCGTAGTTATTGGAGCAGCGGGAAATGGTCACCGGAAGCCCGAAAGTTCTGTGGTATGCCATGACAAACAGATCAGCGCTGGCCTTACTGGAAGAATAAGGGCTCGATGTATGGAGCGGCGTTTCCTCTGTAAAGAATAAATCCGGGCGGTCTAAAGGCAGGTCTCCATATACTTCGTCGGTGGATACCTGATGATACCGCTTAATGCCGTACTGTTTACAGGCATCCAGAAGCGTTGTGGTTCCCAGAACGTTGGTGCGGACAAAACTCTCCGGATCTACGACAGAGCGGTCCACATGGCTTTCTGCCGCAAAGTTTACAATCACATCCGGCTTTTCCTTCTCAAACAAGTCGAAAATGAATTTTCTGTCTGCGATATCTCCCTTGACAAATTTGTAGTTGGGTTTCCCCTCCACAGGCTTTAAAGTTTCCAGATTTCCTGCGTATGTTAAAAGATCCAGATTGACAATTTCATAGTCCGGATATTTATTTACCATATGATGGATAAAGTTTCCGCCGATGAATCCGGCGCCGCCTGTTACAATAATTTTCATGTCCTTTGTCTCCTTCCTATTTATCCGCATGGCCCGGCAGCTTGTCAATATATTTGCCGTCTACCACATCCTTTAAATACTGACCGTACTGATTTTTCTTAAGAATCTCATATGCCCTCATAACTTCATCCTTGGAAATCCATCCGTTGCTGTAAGCAATCTCCTCTAAGCAGGCGATCTTTCTGTGCTGGTGAGTCTCGACGGTTTTTACAAAATTGGTTGCTTCCACCAAAGATTCATGGGTTCCCGTATCCAGCCATGTAAAGCCCTGTCCGAGAAGCGTTACGTCCAGCTCGTCGTTCTCCAGATAGATACGGTTTAAATCTGTAATTTCCAGCTCGCCCCTTGCGGACGGCTTTAAGTTCTTTGCGTATTCCACCACGCGGTTATCATAAAAATACAGGCCCGTTACACAATAATTGGACTTTGGCTTTGCCGGCTTTTCCTCGATGGAAATGGCTTTTCCATCTTTATCAAACTCCACAATTCCGAACCGCTCCGGGTCGTCCACGTAATAGCCGAATACGGTTGCGCCCTTTTCCTTTGCTGCGGCGGCGCGAAGACGCTTCTTTAATCCCTGACCGTGGAAAATATTATCTCCCAGTACCATGGCAACGGAATCTTTTCCGATGAATTCCCCGCCGATAATAAATGCCTGAGCCAGTCCGTCGGGACTTGGCTGAACAGCATAGGTCAATCGGACTCCGAACTGATGACCGTCGCCTAAAAGAGCCTCAAACCGCGGGGTATCGTCCGGAGTGGAAATAATTAAAATATCACGGATCCCGGAATTCATCAATACGGAAAGCGGATAATAGATCATGGGCTTATCATAAATTGGCAGAAGCTGTTTGGAAGTTACCTTTGTTAAGGGATAAAGGCGCGTGCCGCTGCCGCCTGCAAGTATAATACCTTTCATATGTTCTCCTTTTCTTCTTAATCGGTAACAGCTCAGCCCTGTATCTTCACGAAGCCAAACTGCTGCCTTAATTGGGAAACCCCGTGCCTGCCTTTTTGCCGCGGATACAAAAAACAGACGCGCACGTATCATATCTGTCGATATTCTACCATAAAATTCCCCTTATTGAAAGGCCCTTCTCTTTATGAATTCCTTAAAAAGATATAAACATGTTATGGTTTGCTCCCCTGTCGATCACTCCGTTTATTGGCCGGGAGCCAGTATCAGAACGGGGCCAAAGCATACGGGGCCGGCCCCATCGCAGAGCGCTTCTAAATGGCCGTATACCGCAGCAGTTCAGGGACTGCCTGAACCGTTATAAACCTGCTTCTGTTTTTTCCTCCGCCCGTTTAAATTCTTCCTCAATGGCCAGGGCTTCTTCCATGGTATTCCTCCAGCCAAATCGTTTTAAATCCACCCGGAAGCCTTCCGGCGTCCAGATAACCTCTACTCCGTCCTCAGTCAGAAGAATCTTTTGCTGATCAAAGGTGTCAAAATGAGCGGCCCCGCTTAAAATTCCTTTTGCGTTCACTACCCGGAATGCCGGCACGTCCCTGCCTGCCAGCCCCTTTTTAAGCCCATACCCCACCTGCCTGGAGTTTTGGGGCTTCCCGCACAAAAGTGCAATCTGCCCGTAAGTGGCCACCCTTCCGGCAGGAATCCGCCTGCATACAATTCCTATCTTCTCATAAAAGTCCAATTCTATCCCCATTCTTTCTCCTGACCCCTGCTGTCCACAGACGCCCTGTGCACGTAACCGCCTGCATTTTTGACCTGCACACCCGAAAAAACATTCTGCGTGATCGGTCCGGTTATTTGTCGAACGCGGTACTAGCACTTTTAAACATTGACTATTTTTATACATTTCAGTAAAATATATTTTGGGCTCTGTATCAGGCAGGCCACAAAAAACACAAAGGAAGATCACCATGAACACATCATCCAAGCATCAGGCAGAAAATATATTCGCCTGTATTCTGATCTGCATTGCCCTGGCAAACGGCCTGGGGGACGGCATTTTTTCCAACTATTTTAACGAAGTATTCCATATTAACTCCGTTCAGCGCGGTTTCATTGAAGTTCCCAGGGAAAGTCCCGGTGTTCTCTGCATGGTGGCAGTCGCCGCATTGGGCTTTCTTGGAACCGTCCGCATGACCATTGTATCCCAGATCCTCTCCCTCGTCGGCCTGGTGGTCCTGGGATTCTTTTCTCCATCTTACGGCGTCATGCTTGTCTTCCTGTTCATCCATTCCCTTGGCAGCCACTTGTTCATGCCTTTAAACGACTCCATCTCCATGTCTCTGGCCAGTGCAGGTAAGGAGGGCGCTACCCTTGGAAAATTTAAAGGCATAAACACCATGGGCGCAATGATTGCGGCCTGTATTGTTTTTGTTGGATTTCGAACCGGTATTTTTACTTTTCAAAGCCAAAAAATCCTTCCGTTTATTCTGGCCTCCGGCTTTTTAGTTCTGGCGATTCTTCTTTTATTCCTTTTTCTTCGTATTATGAAAACAGAAGAGACCGTAAAGAATCATCGTCTCCTTTTCCGGAAAAGGTATCTTCCCTACTATGTGCTGACGCTGGCCTATGGCTGTCAGAAACGAATCCGTATCATTTTTGCCCCCTGGGTCATAATAAAACTTCTGGAACAGGGAGCCGCCACTGTGGCTCTGCTCACCATTGCAACTCACTTTATGGGAACTCTTGCAGCTCCGGCAATCGGGCGTATGCTGGACCGGCTGGGAACCAGAAAAATGCTGTGTATAGAAGCCGGATACATCGCCGTCTCCTTCTCAGCCATGGGGCTTATTTCCGGAATGCTTGCCGACGGCACACTCTCAAAAAGCGGTCCCCAGACATTCCTTGTATTCGGAGCCTACATACTCTGTATCCTGTTTGAACAGTTCAATATGGTTCATTCCTTTATGATGCGCTCCATCGCTCTTGACAAAAGCGAGGTTACCAGGACTCTGTCGGTGGGAATCAGCGTCGACCATATCATGGCCATCGTAGCCTCGCCCGTCATGGGTCTTATATGGGAATCACTGGGCGTCCAGTATGTGTTCTATCTGGCTGCCCTCTCAGCCTCCTTCCAGCTCATTGCCGCATTCATGACAAAAAAATCTCTCCCCGCTTCCGCCGTCTGACGGGCGGGCAGCGCTTTGCTCCGTCTGTCTTCGAAACGCAAAAGGCCGGCCAGAATCCGGAATTATCCGGCTCTGACTGGCTTTTTATTAAATCCCCTCATTCATCTTGGCCAGTTTGGCCGCCTGGTCGGCTGCGATCAGGCTGTCTATTAACTCCTGAAGGTCTCCGTCCATAACGGCGTCTATCTTATATAATGTCAGTTTGATTCTGTGCTCCGTCACGCGCCCCTGGGGGAAGTTGTAAGTACGTATCTTCTCGGAACGGTCTCCGGTGCCAATCTGGCTGCGGCGGGCTTCCGCCTCCTCATTCTGGCGGCGTTCCAGTTCCATGTCATACAGCTTGGAGCGCAGAAGGCGAAAGGCCTTTTCCTTGTTCTGAAGCTGGGACTTTTCTGTCTGACTGTAAATAACGATTCCTGTGGGAATATGGGTCAGACGAACGGCAGAGTCCGTGGTATTTACACACTGGCCGCCGTTTCCGGACGCGCGCATAACATCAATGCGGATATCCTTATCATCAATAACAACATCGAACTCCTCAGCCTCCGGCATGATAGCCACCGTTGCCGTGGAAGTATGAATACGGCCTCCGGATTCGGTCTCCGGAACACGCTGAACCCGGTGCACGCCGCTCTCGTATTTCAATTTGGAGTAGGCGCCCTGTCCGGTAATCATAAATTCCACTTCCTTCATACCGCCGATACCGCTCTCACTTACGTTAATTAATTCCACCTTCCAACGCTGGCGCTCTGCATAATGGACATACATCCGGTATAATTCCGATGCAAACAAGGCGGCTTCGTCGCCGCCTGCGCCTGCGCGGATTTCCACAATAACGTTTTTCTCATCATTGGGGTCCTTGGGAAGAAGAAGAATTTTAAGCTGCTGCTCCAGCTCCTCAATTTTTTTTCTGGCATCAGAAAGCTCTTCCTTTGCCAGCTCACGCATCTCCTCGTCACTTTCTTCTTCCAGAAGCGCCAGACTGTCCTCCACATCCTGCTTCGCCCTGGTATACTCTTTATATGTGTTCACCAGAGGAGTCAGATCAGCCTGTTCTTTCATCAGCTTACGAAACCTCTTCTGGTCCTCCGTAACAGACGGATTATTTAGCTCAAGCATAATTTCCTCATAATGCTTTACAATGTCATCCAAACGGTCAAACATGGGAAACCTCCTTCTCACACCCCGGCCCGCCGTTTTTCCCTCAGCATCCGGGCTAGTTTCCATCAGGCAGTCGGAGCCTTCCATGCGGGATTCCACTTCCCGCGGACCACCCGGTCTCTGCCTGACAGATCTTTTATTACCTTTGTGTCCTTAAATCCATGACCAGAAAGCAGATGTTCCACCGCTTCCCCCTGGTCACATCCGATTTCAAAATAAACAGCCCCGTTTTCCTTAAGAAATCTTCGGCTTTCCTCCGCCAGTTTCCGGTAAAAGAACAGCCCGTCCTCTGAACCATCCAGAGCCAGACGCGGTTCAAAATCCCGTACCTCCGGCTCCAGCCCTTCAATCACCATGCTTGGAATATAAGGCGGGTTGGAGACAATCACATCGAATCGTTCCTCAGGCGCAAATGCCGAAAACAAATCGCTGCAGCGAAACTTTACCGCACCGGCTCCAAGAATTTTTTCCGCATTCTTTTCTGCGGTCAGAAGAGCGGCATTGGAAATATCCGCCGCTTCCACATGGGCATATTTCCCCAAAGCCGCCAAACTTATGGCGATGCACCCTGAGCCAGTACATATATCCAAAAGAGAAATCTCCTGATTTTTATGGGCGTAAAGCACCGTTTCCACCAGCGTCTCTGTATCCTGTCTTGGAATCAGCACATCGCTGTTTACGTAAAATTCTAATCCCATAAACTCCTGGGCGCCCAAAATATGCTGGAGCGGTTCTCTTCCTGCCCGTCTTGAAAGTTTTTCCTGAAACTCTTCAAGCGCCTTTACCTCTGCCGTCGCCGTCTCCCGGGACCGCAAAAGATAATCTGCCCGGCTCATGCTAAATACATGTTCAAACAGATACCAGCTATCCAGGCTGTATTCCCGGATTCCCGCAGATTCAAGCCTCTTTTGTCCCGATAAAAGCAGCTCTCCCCAGGTCATGCCGTTTTCTCCTGTGTTTCAAAATACCCTTTGGGATAAGTCTCCGGAAAATTTTCCTCCAGATATGCTTTCCAGTCAAACACCTGCTCCACGGCTGCAATAGCCACCTCGATCATGGAATCATCCGGTTCCTTTGTGGTCAGGCCCTGCATCCACATGCCGGGGCGGCTTATGAGATCCATGATTTTGGAGTTGCTTCTTCCCGCCAGGCGGAGCACCTCATAGGACACTCCCGCAATCACCGGAATCAGTATGATTCTGCTGACAATCCGAATCCAGATAGTGTCCACACGAACCACCATAAAAAACAAAATACTGATTATCATTACAATCAGAAGGAAACTGGTACCGCACCGTTTATGCTCTTTGGAGCTTTTTTTCACATTTTCCACGTTCAATATCAATCCGTGCTCCAGGCAGTTGATGCATTTATGCTCTGAGCCGTGATACATGAAAGTCCGTTTAATATCATCCATTCTGGATATCACTTTAATATAGGCGATGAAAATTCCAATCCGTATGCATCCCTCCAAAAATGCCATTACCGTTTCCGATGCGATGAACCGGCGAAATACGCTGGCAATCAAAAGGGGAAGGACCATAAAAACTCCGATGGCCATGAACACAGAGAAAATCATCACGGCTGTCATAACGGCGCCTTCCAGTTTTTCTCCAAATTTATCTATGAGAAATTTCTCAAACCTTCCCGGCTCCTCATCCCCCTCGTCATCCTCGAAAAAACTGGCCGACCAGGTGAGGGTTTTCATTCCAAGAATCATGGAATCCGCAAAGCTGAAAATTCCGCGCACAAACGGCAGGGAAAAGAATTTCACCTTTTCTGTCATACTCACATAAGTCTCTTTCTGAATCACGATTTCTCCATCAGGTTTTCTGACGGCAGTGGCGTACTCATCCCTGTTTTTCATCATGATCCCTTCTAATACTGCCTGTCCCCCGATTCCGGAATATTTCAATTTTAAACCTCCAAAATTTTCTGTGATACACATTTGATTCCCTGGAGCGCGTTCGCAAGCAGAAACTCCCCGGAATCGAAAAAAGGTTGAGTTTTCAGAATCCTCCAAAAGCTCAACCTTGCTTAATCAAACCTTATTTGTCTGCTTTCATACCATACTTACGGTTGAACATCTCAATACGTCCGCGGGCAGAAGCAGTCTTCTGCTGACCGGTATAGAATGAATGGCATTTGGAACAGATTTCTACGTGAATGTCTTTCTTAGTAGAACCAGTTACAAATTCATTACCGCAGTTGCAAACGACCTTGGCCTGATAGTAATTTGGGTGGATTCCCTGTTTCATGATTTTCACCTCTTTGTTATTTGGTACATGACTGACAGTCACGTTTCAATACTCATCTGTCCCTCAGAGTGTGTTTGAAAATTCATTCCCATCATCTGTACGTCCCACTTTACAGGAAATCCGGCCCTCATTCGGTCAACGCAGCCCACTGCGCCTCCCTCATTCGACACAATTTTCTGAAAACTATGACGCACATCTGATGGAAAGCAATTTTCAAACACGCTCTAGAACAGCTAAATAAGTATATCATAGTTTAATTTCAAGTGCAAGTATTTTTTCGTGAAATCCATCTCTCCGAAATCCGTTTGCACTACTCCCCCTCCATCAGGTGAAGATTGCGGATTTCGCCGTCTTTAATCCTTTCCATTATCTCCAGTCCATGGGGCTCCAGATAGTCCCAGCTTCCTCCCGTTAGGCCCTGCTTCTTAAGTTCCCCTATGATCTGTCCGCTGACGGCTTCAATCATTTCCAGGGAGCTTTCTCTGTTTCCGCCGCCTGCCAGCAGGCTTTCCAGTTTTCCGGCCGCGTCGGAAAGAACGGGAAGCTCCCTGGATGCCCGAAACGCCCATTTATAATATGGCATATAACGGCGGTTCAAGAGAAAAATCATAGACAATCCGTTCCGGACAAATTCTGAAAGCGCCATGGCGGCCGCTCCGTATTCGCCCCGCTTTCTGCATCGCTCATAATTATACTGTCCTGACTGCGCCATGAAAGCTGCGCGGGCGGCCATCTTTTTTAACCGCACGTCCTCTGGATATCCGCCGGAAAGTTTTTTCCGTATCCTTGAAAATTCCCCCAGGTCGTCCCGGAATACGGTTCCGTTCACCGCGCATGCCAGGCTGTATTCCGGTATATGAAGCCATTCCGTCAGGGTCTTCGGCCCTTCTCTCTGCCCTGTAAACTGCTCGTAAAAATCTCCGATGAGTATGACTCCTCTGCGGTTTCTTCCCCACAGGCTCTGCTTTTCCCGCCTTACCCCCAAGTATTCCTTTGGCAGTTTTTCATAGGCTCTGGAAAGAGGAAACTCCAGTTCACGCCTTAAGTCGTCTGGAATCCAGAGACAGAATCCCGCCTCAAAATCATGGTCTCTGGACAGCTCGTCATCATATCCAAAACAGTCCGAGCCCTCTCCGGCTATTCCGGCGGCAATTATTTGCTCGTACCCGTAAAACATGTCCGCAATCATGTTCCGGCCGAATTCTTCATAAAAACATTTTGAAAGCTCCAGTCCAAACATTCCATTCTTCCTTTTCTCTGTAAATTGCTGCCGTTTGCAGACTCTGTGAATGTAACTGCATATGCTTTGGCCCCGAAACGGCATTGACCCATAACGAATCAGCAGGAGAATTTGTCATAAGATAATCTGTCATGGGATGAACTGCAGCTGTAGATTCTGTCCGCCTCAAAGTTCAACTCTTTTTTCATACGGAAATAGCCGAAATGTCCAAAAGTATCCGCACATTTCCGGCAGTTAAAGGCATAGTATGCATCCCGAGCGGCATCCCGGGCATGGAAACCGTCCATGGCCTTATTAAGGCACATATCTATCTCCTCCTCCCGTCCCCACTTTTCGTAAAGAACCGCCAGGTTCACCCAGGTTACGGCAATTTCCAGAATACTTCCCGGACGCAGCCGTTCCATTATTTCCATAGCTTTTTTATAGTAAACCTCTGCCCGTTTATAATCTCCCAGATCTTCAAAGGCAAGAGCCATATTATGAAACAGACCGCCAAACCGGTAATCCTCCGGCGCAAGGCTTTTCCCGTAAACCCGGAAGGCCTGCTCATAATAAGCCATGGCCTCTTTTGCCTTTCCAAAAGCCTTCATGGTGGTTGCCGCGTTGACAAAGGTGGTGCCGCCGCTGACCGTCCCGGAAAGTTCATGCTCCCTCACAAGAGCCAGGCCTTTTTTTACCGAAACCATCCCCTTCTCTTTTTCCCCGGTATTTCTGTAAAATCCCATCATTTCATTTAAAATTGTAATCTGGCAGGCCCAGTCTCCGTTTTTTTCAAACCGCTCCAGCCAGTCCTCCAGATATTGCCTGGCCTCCTCCTTGGCATCCCGCGCCAGAAGGCGGTCAAAATCAGCAATCACCCGGCCGATCTCATGCCCATCCGTGCATCCCGTAATACATGCCCCCGGAACTGATGTGTTACCATGGGGAAGTTTTGCCGCGGTATCCCGCGGCCGCAGGCAGCACCTGGATTCCTCCCAGTCTTCCCGTTCTAAAATCATATTTTTTCCTCTCTCCTTAAACTACGCCCTCCGGATAATATGCGCCACAGCCATGGCATATATTTTCCGAGAAACAGGGCAGCCATGTAGGAAACCGCCACCACTATGACCGGAAGTACAAAATATACTGCCAGCGAGGCCGCCGCCATGGCTTTCTCTCCCAGACCCGGTCTTAAAATCATGGCGCTTCCTTTATTTACAAAACGTACGATTACAAAATGAACGGCATATAAAAACATACTCTGCCGCATCCATGGCTTCGTTTCTATCCACCGCTCCCCGTCCGCCAGAACCCACAAAGACACCGGCATGAGAAAACGATATGCCACCGTCCATAAAACATCTGATCCCGGATTTCCCATCCTAAAAAAGCATAATACAGCCAGGAAAAGCAGGACGCCTCCCGTCATGCGGCGTTTCGGAGTCTGAGGAGCCTCCGCCGCTTTTCTCCCATGAAGGGCCCCGTAGGCGGCAAAGGAATAGTAAAAAAGTGCATCCGTGTTGGGATTTTGAGTATCCAGATGAAAATGAACAAAAGCCAGAAGCAAAACCAGATACATAAGCCCCAGAATCCTTCTTTTCAAAATCAGATACAAAACCGGAGAGAGCAGAATCAACAAAATCAGCTGGTACAGGTACCAGAAAATCGGCGCATACCGGTACTGAAATACGGCGGCCATCCACTCAATTTTGTTAAAGGGAACCTGCCTTTTTCCCACCACCGCTGTCACTGCCGGAAGCCTTACGGCAATCACGTATCCCAGATAATAGAGCGTATTCCAGGCAAAATAAGGGATTACCACACTGTGAAAGCGCCCTTTCCACTTTCGCCCAAGCTGGTCCCAAGAAAAGTTCCGAAAAAACAAATAGGAGGACAGCATAAAAAAGCCCGGAACCGCAATCTGGCCGATTCCCACTGAAATAAACTGCTGGATTTCGTCCGCAGTATCCCACCAGGGGCCCAAAAGTCCCCCGGAGAACAATCCCACATTATAAGAATGCACCCAGATGACGAGAATACTGAACACAAACATCATCCAGGAAATCTGGTTGTGAAACGCTTTTTCCTTCATACCAATCCTTTTTCCGCTTTTTTAGAGTAAGCCTTCATGTGCCCGGTTTGCGGACGCCCCGCCGCATATACCCCCCCCCGCCGGACGCGGGCATATTTTCAGCGCGCCCTTTCGTGGGATCTCTGCGAGACTGAATAGTTGCCGTTTATATTGTGAAGAATTTCGAATAAAATGTCAAGAGCTATCCCTGCGAATTTTAGCCGGATTGTTATGGAGCGTTACTGAGGCTGTTTCAAAATGAGTTTTTCATACAAAATACAGGATTCTGTTTGAGAACAGCATACTATGTCTTGATGAATTTTTCCATTTTGTAACAGCCCCATAACTGCATATGCCCATTTAAGATTCCCTGCGGCAATGAGGCATATGCTTTGGCTCTATTATGATACTAGCTCCCGGTCAAAAAAGGAGTGATTGACCGGGGAGTGAACGGCAGCAATAGTTACGCCGGATTTTATTTTTATTGACAGAAAACCCATTGTGTGATATTTCATAGATACTGTGTGCATCCCCCCATTCCATTCCCTATGTCATGTTTCCGACACGCTATGCCCTGCAGGATGCACACGCTCTAAGGAATAAGGAGGCATCTATGGAACGTTTCTTTCAGCTGACAGCCTGGCCAATGGTGCCGCCCAGACCATGGTCTGCTTTTCATCTTCTCCTGGCCGTCCCTGGTGTCTGGGCCTCCTGCGTTCTGGCGCTCCATACGGCAGAACAGAAAAAAGACCTTTCCCGGGTCCTGTTTTCCTGCGGGCTTCTTCTGACCCTCATGGAGCTTTACAAGCAGGGCTTTTTGTTTTACATTGAAAATGGCCGTCAGTACAACTGGTGGTATTTTCCCTTTCAGCTTTGCAGCATTCCCATGTACCTGTGCCTTAGCTTTCCGCTCTTTAAGTCCGCCCATCTCCGGAAGGCAGCTGCAGAATTCCTAAAAGACTTCGGGGTTTTAGGCGGTATTATGGCTCTTTTGGTGCCTCCGGGGCTCATGCATCCCTACTGGACCATGACGCTCCATGGCTTTGTCTGGCATTTTATTCTGATCTTTGCCGGAGTCCTTTGCGCCGCGTCTCCCCTGACCGATACCGCGCCGCAAAGTTTCTTTAAAACCCTTCCTCTGTTTTTTTCCTGCTGCCTCACAGCCCTATTAATCAATGGAGCCGTCGGTCCCACGGCCGATGCCGATATATTTTACTTATCCCCATACCACCCATCCTCTCAGCCGGTTTTCCACCAGATCTCTTCCGCTCTTGGAATTTTTCCCGGGATTCTTCTCTACATTCTGGCCATGGCTCTGGGCGGTTATCTGGTTCACCGGCTCTGGGAACTATTAATGTAAACTATTTTATTTTTATTTAGTTTACATTTCTCTCTTTTTGTGCTATTGTAAACCATGTAAATACCATTAAGTTTACTATAATACATAGGAGAGAATGAACATGTCCCAAGTAGAAAAATTAAAAACCCGTATTTTATCTGGCGGTCAAATCAACAAAGAAGAGGCTTTATCTCTCTATGACGCCCCGTTAACAGAGCTCTGTGAAGCTGCCAATGAAATCCGCATCCATTTTTGTGGGAACCGCTTTGATATGTGCACCATCATCAATGGAAAAAGCGGCCGCTGCTCCGAAGACTGCAAATACTGCGCCCAGTCTTCTTTCTATCACTCCCACATTGAAGAATACCCCCTTCTCGGGGCCGATGAAATTGTAAAGCAGGCCAGGGAAAGCGATGACCAGGGCGTTCTTCGCTACTCCATCGTCACATCCGGCAAACGCCTGAGCAATGAAGAAGTGGATAAAATGTGTGACGCTGTTCGCC
>CAJUDN010000003.1:57010-61188 GCA_910585355.1 uncultured Lachnospiraceae bacterium | reverse complement strand
GCCGTATTCGCAAAGAAACCGGAATTTCCGTCTGCGTATCTTTTGGCCTCCTGAATGAGACCCAGTTTAAAAAAGTAAAGGAAGCCGGCGCCACCAGAGTACATAATAATCTGGAAACATCCAGAAAAAACTTCCCGAATATTTGCACCACCCACACATTTGAAGAAAAGACAGATGCCATCAAGGCGGCACAGCGTGCCGGACTCACCGTATGCAGCGGCGGTATCATGGGAATGGGGGAGACCCCGGAGGATCGTGTGGACATGGCTCTGACCCTCAGAGAGTTGGATGTTCATTCTGTTCCGGTCAATATGCTGAACCCCATTCCCGGAACTCCTTTTGAGTCTGTTCCCAGGCTTAGTATTGATGATATGCGCCGTATTGTGGCTGTTTTCCGCTTCGTGATGCCTGACGCCTTCATTCGCCTTGCCGGCGGACGCGGCCTCATGGCTGATAAGGGGAGAGCCTGTTTTCTTTCCGGAGCCAATGCGGCCATCTCCGGCGACATGCTGACCACATCCGGAATCAGCGTAGCAGCTGACAGGAAACTTTTGAAAGAACTGGGCTACGAAGTACATATGTAAGGAATAATCGCAACAGTTCCGATAATCCTTGAACGGTTACCGCATACGGCCATTTAGAGCCGCCAGGGCGATGGGCCCGTATGCCCGCGGCCGCTGCGTTTTCTTACGGTCAGAGCTGGGAACGCGCAGGCCCGCCCGAACTGTCCGGCCAGTCTCAGAAAAATCTGCAAATACCATAACTTCCGTTGGACAAAATCAGATCTTATGATATGATAAAGTGGGGTTGCCGCAAAATGCGTTTTTCATACAGGATACAGGCTTCTGTTTGAGGACGGTATGCCATATTTTGATGAACTTTTCCATTTTGCAGCAACCCCGCATGATAAAAAGGCTCAAAGACAAGCTATTTTTAAGGAGGTCAGTATGGAAAACCGCAGAATTATTCAGGTAGAGGAAAAAGTGCCCTTTAAGCTTCTGATTCCTCTGAGCATCCAGCACATGTTCGCCATGTTCGGAGCGTCGGTCCTCGTCCCATTTCTGTTCGGCATCAATCCGGCGATTGTTTTATTTATGAACGGTCTGGGAACGCTTCTTTTTATTTTCATTACCAAAGGAAAGGCGCCCGCCTATCTTGGTTCCAGTTTCGCATTTCTTGCTCCCGCAGGTATCGTCATCGCGAATCCCCAATTCGGCTATGCATATGCCCTCGGCGGCTTCGTTGCTGTCGGTTTCATCGGCTGCATCCTGGCATTTATCATCTACAAGGTTGGATATAAATGGATTGATGTGGTCCTTCCTCCGGCTGCCATGGGGCCTGTTGTTGCTCTTATTGGTTTGGAGCTTTCTTCCAGCGCCGCTTCCAATGCCGGACTTCTAGATGAAGTCATTAACCCCAAAAATGTTATTGTGTTCCTGGTAACCCTGGGCTTTGCCGTATTCGGCTCCGTGCTCTTCCGCGGTTTTTTATCCATCATTCCGATTCTTATAGCCGTAATCGCCGGATATGCGGCTGCCATCGCCTGCGGTATCGTCGATTTTTCCGCCGTGGCCGCCGCCCCGGTTTTTGCTCTCCCCAACTTCTCCGCCCCCAGGTTTAACCTGGAAGCCATCATGATTATCCTTCCGGTCATTCTGGTCATTACCTCCGAGCATATCGGCCACCAGGTGGTGACCAGTAAAATTGTGGGCCGTGATCTCTTAAAAGATCCGGGACTTCACCGCAGCATCTTCGGAGACAATTTTTCCACCATGCTGTCCGGTCTCATCGGTTCCGTTCCCACCACCACCTATGGAGAAAACATCGGGGTCATGGCCGTAACAAAAGTATACAGCGTGCAGGTCATCGCGGGAGCGGCCGTGTTCTCCATCATCTGTTCCTTTATCGGAAAGCTGTCGGCTCTGATTCAGACCATTCCCGGCCCGGTCATCGGCGGCATTTCTTTCCTGTTATATGGAATGATAGGCACCTCCGGTCTTCGCATTCTGGTAGATTCCCAGGTCGATTACGGTAAAAACAGGAATCAGGCTTTAACGGCGGTAATCTTTGTGACGGGTCTCTCAGGCATCAAAGTGAATTTCGGAAATGTTCAGCTGACCGGAATGGTCCTGGCATGCGTCACCGGAATGATCTTAAGTCTTGTGTTCTATGTCTTTGATAAGCTGAACATGACCAACGACCAGTAGTCGCCAAGGTCTCGTGCAAGCACGGACTTTGGCTCGTTGCCCGCGTAAATAAAAACGGACAGGCCTCCGGAACGACTCTCCGAACCTGTCCGTTTTTTTATTTTTCTCCTGTCAGAGACAGACGCACCAACGCCCTCTGGAGCGCTGCCTCCGCACGAGCAATGTCAGTTTCAGCGCTTCCTTCAGTGAGGCGGCGCTCCGCGCGGATTCTCGCCTCGTTTGCTCTTGCTCCGTCAATATCCCCGGGCCATTCGCAGGCCTCCGCCAGAATTGTCATTTTCTCTGGAAGAATTTGAATAAATCCCGAGAGCAGGGCAGCCTGCTTTAGCCCCTCTGCCCCGTGAATCTTTAAAACACCCGGAGCCACCGCCACAGTCAGCGGAATATGCTGGGGAAAAATACCCATCTGTCCGTCGGCGGTATTAAGCTCCACCATGGACACGTCTCCCTGGAAAAATTCTTTATCAGGTGTGATCACCTGAAGCTTCATTGTTTCCGCCATGTCCTCACCCCCTATTTCACGCGGGCAAGAACATCATCAATATTACCTGCATTTAAGAACAGGTTCTCCGGAATGTCATCATGCTTTCCTTCCAGAATCTCTTTGAAGCCCTGAATGGTCTCGGAAAGCGGCACATAACGGCCCTCCATTCCTGTAAACTGCCCGGCCACAAAGAAGGGCTGGGAAAGGAATCTCTGGATCTTTCTTGCTCTGGATACGGTAAGCTTATCCTCCTCAGAGAGCTCGTCCATACCAAGCATAGCGATGATATCCTGTAATTCCTTGTATCTTTGCAGCACTTCCTGCACACCTCTGGCCACCTTGTAGTGCTCCTCGCCCACAACTCGCGGATCCAGAATACGGGAGGTGGATTCCAGCGGGTCAACAGCCGGATAAATACCAAGCTCCACAATGGAACGGCTCAGTACCGTTGTGGCATCCAGATGAGTGAAGGTGTTGGCCGGAGCCGGGTCTGTCAGGTCGTCAGCAGGCACATAAACAGCCTGTACGGATGTAATGGAGCCGTTCTTTGTGGAGGTAATCCGCTCCTGCAGGGCGCCCATTTCCGTCTGTAAGGTGGGCTGATAGCCTACGGCTGAAGGCATACGTCCCAAAAGTGCGGACACCTCAGAACCTGCCTGGCTGAAACGGAAAATATTGTCAATGAATAACAGTACGTCTTTTCCGCCTTCATCACGGAAATACTCTGCCATGGTAAGGCCTGTGAGGCCCACACGCATACGCGCTCCCGGCGGCTCGTTCATCTGACCGAATACCATGGTGGTCTTATTGATAACTCCGGATTCCTGCATTTCATAATACAGGTCGTTTCCTTCACGGGTACGCTCGCCTACTCCTGTGAATACGGAATAGCCGCCGTGCTCCGTTGCAATATTACGGATCAGCTCCTGAATCAAAACGGTCTTACCTACTCCGGCGCCGCCGAACAGACCGATCTTTCCGCCCTTCTGATAGGGGCAGAGAAGGTCAACCACCTTGATTCCCGTCTCCAAAATCTCTGTTTCCGTAGACTGCTCCTCGAATGTGGGAGCCTTCCTGTGGATTGGAAAAGACTTTTCTGTCTGAGGTTTCTCTTTATTATCTATGGGTTCGCCAAGTACATTGAAAATACGTCCCAATGTCTTTTCTCCCACCGGAACCATAATGGGTCCGCCGGTCGCCACGGCCTCCATTCCGCGGACAAGACCATCGGTGGGGCCGAGAGCGATACATCTCACCGTATCATCGCCCAAATGCTGGGCAACCTCCACAACCAGCTTTCCGCCGTCTTTCCTGGTGATCTCAATGGCGTCATTGATTTCAGGAAGACCGCCCTGGGGGAATTTAATATCCAGCACAGCACTGATGACCTGAGTGATTTTACCAAATTTTTTCTCTGCCATCTCGTTTCTCCTTGTCATTATTCAAAGTTGTTTTCCCGCCGCCCGGGCAGGAAACGCGAACTATCC
>CAJUDN010000003.1:41704-57000 GCA_910585355.1 uncultured Lachnospiraceae bacterium | reverse complement strand
ATCCTTCAATCGCATTGGCACCTGCAATAATCTCCGTAAGTTCCTGGGTAATGGAACCCTGTCTTGCACGGTTATACTGCAGGGACAGCTTTGCAATCATTTCCTCGGCGTTATTGGTAGCCGAATCCATGGCCGTCATTCTTGCGCCATTTTCACTGGCCACTGCCTCAAGGAATGCCCCATAAATCAGACTGCTCAGATATTTGGGGATGATTGCATCCAGAACCTCGCTTTCATCCGGCTCATAATTCATAAGGAGAAGATCCGGCTTAAGGCCCTCTGTTTCTTCCCCGCCGTCCTTCAAGCCTGCCGCGCTCAAATCCACCGGGAGGAGCTTCATGAAAGTGGGAACCTGGCTCACCGTATTTTTAAAGGCCGTATATGCCAGATAAATTTCCCCGATTTCGTTGTTCTCAAAGAGCTTTAAAAGCTCACTGGTGATCTGCATGGCATCGGAATACAGGGGCTCGTTGATCACTTCAGAATAATCCTTCGTGATCTCATATCCTTTTCTGGATAATCCGTCCCGGCCCTTCTTTCCCACGGCAAAGATCTTTGCATCCTCCGCAGGAATCCCGCTTCCGGTCACAAGACGTACCATATTGGCGTTATATCCTCCGGCCAGGCCGCGGTTACTGGAAATCACCACAACGGCTTTTTTAGGAGAGTCTCCCGCCTTCAGATATTTATGCTCGATCCCGCCGGATTTTTTCAACATATCCTGAATCGTCCGGTACATCATGTTAAAATACAGTCTGGAATTCTCTGCTCTGGTTCTGGACTTCTGAAGCTTGACAGTGGCAACAAGTTTCATGGCTTTGGTAATCTGCTCGGTACTTTCAATACTGGCTTTCCTGCGTTTAATATCTCTCATGGTTGCCATGATTCATCACCTGCCTTATCTTGCTGCCTTGCACTCTTCAATGGCTTTCTTAAGAAGCTCCTCTGTCTCCGGCTTCAGTTCCTTTGTCTCACGGATGCTCTTTGGAATTTCCGGATACTTCGTATCAATATGCTTAAATAAATCCTTTTCAAAGGCTAAAACGTCGCTGACAGGAATATCCAGAAGGTATTTCCTGGTGGCCGCATAGATAATCATTACCTGATATTCCACAGGCATCGGCTGATACTGCGGCTGCTTCAATACTTCCCTGATTCTTTCGCCCTGTGCAAGCTGTTCTTTTGTACTGGCATCCAGCTCGGAACCAAACTGCGCGAAGGAAGCCAGCTCTCTGTACTGGGCCAGCTCCACACGGATGGGAGCAGCGATCTTTTTGATGGCCTTAATCTGCGCCGCGCCGCCAACTCGTGATACGGAAAGGCCGGCGTTGATGGCCGGACGGAATCCGGAGTTGAACATCTCCGTCTCCAGATAAATCTGACCGTCTGTAATGGAAATTACATTGGTCGGAATATAGGCGGAAACGTCTCCTGCCTGGGTCTCGATAATGGGCAGAGCCGTAAGGGAACCGCCGCCCAGGTCATCCGACAGTCTGGATGCTCGCTCTAACAGTCTGGAATGCAGATAGAATACGTCTCCGGGATACGCCTCACGTCCCGGCGGTCTCTTAAGAAGCAGGGACAGGGTACGGTAGGCCGCCGCATGCTTACTTAAATCATCGTAAACCACAAGCACGTCCTCGCCGTTTTCCATCCACTCCTCACCGATGGCACAGCCCGAATAGGGGGCAATATACTGTAAGGGAGCAAGATCCGATGCAGTGGAAACCACCAGAGTGGTATAATCCATGGCGCCGAACTCTTCCAGGGTCTTTACGATACCGGCCACTGTGGACGCTTTCTGTCCGATGGCAACGTAAATGCAGTGAACGCCCTGTCCTTTCTGGTTGATGATGGTATCAATGGCAATGGCTGTTTTACCGGTCTGGCGGTCGCCGATAATAAGCTCACGCTGGCCGCGTCCGATGGGGATCATGGCATCAATGGCCTTGATTCCTGTCTGGAGCGGGGTATCCACGGATTTTCTCTCAATTACACCGTGAGCCACGCGCTCGATCTGGCGGAATCTGTCGGTTAAAATCGGTCCTTTTCCGTCGATAGGCTGGCCAAGAGCATTTACAACACGTCCTGTCAGCGCATCTCCCACGGGAACCTCAACCACGCGTCCGGTGGTCTTAACCGTGTCGCCCTCGCTGATGCTGGAAGTATCGCCCAACAAAACGGCGCCAACATTATCCTCCTCCAGATTTAACACCATGCCGTAGATTTCTCCCGGAAATTCCAGAAGCTCTCCCTGCATGGCATTTTCAAGACCATGGATACGTGCAATACCGTCCGCCACCTGAATGACCGTTCCCACATCAGAAACTTCCAGCTTGGTGGAATATTTTTTAATCTGCTCTTTAATGACCGAGCTGATCTCTTCTGGTCTCAAATTCATTTGAGGTTTGCACCTTCTTTCTTTTTGCAATCTTTTCGTTTCCTTATGCAAGCTGGAGTTTCATCAAATCACGCTTCATCTCCTCAAGCTGCGTTCGGATACTGCTGTCCACAACCCGGTCTCCGATGCGGATCACAAGGCCCCCAAGGAGCGCCTCATCCACGGCATAGGACATTTCCAGGCTGACAAACGATGTGGTTTCGAGAACTCTCTGTTCCACACGCTTTTTCTGTTCTTTTGAAAGTTCAGCGGCGCTGGTGACCTTCACCACGCCGATTTTTTTATATTCCTTTACCCTGTCTATGAAATATTCACAAATAGAAAGGATATCGTTCTGACGGCCTTTTTCGATTACAGTTACCAAAAATCCCAGCAGACCATCGGAAAGTTTTCCGGAAAAGACCTCTTCCACAAAGCCTGTCTTATCCTCCTTCACGATCTGCGGATGGTTTAAGAGCTGCACAAGATCGGAATTTTCCATGAAAACAGCCCGGAGAGCCAGTATCTCTTCATACCATGCGTCCAGCGCATTGTTTTCCATGGCCTCCTCAAAGAGCGCATCTCCGTAAACCTTTGACACTAGCTTTGCCATGTGCTCTCACCCATTTCTTTTAAGGTCTCCTCAATCAGGGAATCCTGAATCCTGACATCCATAGAAGCGGCAACGGCCTTCCCTGCCATCATGGCTGCGATGGAGACAATCTCCGTTTTCACATCCTCCAGAGCCTTCTTCCTCTCCAGATCAATTTCCCTGTTGGCTCTTTCGAGGATTCTTCCAGCCTCTTCACGGGCCTCGGCAAGAATTTCCGCTTCCTGCTTCTTGGCTTTCTTTCTGGCCTCGTCCATAATCTGCTCTGCTTCTTTATTAATGGCTTTCAGTCTGTCTTCATATTCCGCCTTTAAAGCCACAGCGTCTTCTTTGCTGTTCTTTGCGGTTTCCAGGTCATTTGCAATCTTCTGTCTCCGCTTCTCCAGGAATGCTCTGGCCGGATCAAACAGGAGATATGACATGGCAAAAAACAGGATGAAAATATTGACGCCTGTGATAACGACATCATTTATCCATTGAGGGTCAAAATTTATTAACCGTTCCAAGGTTAAGTCTCGCCTCCTTTTCGTCTATGTCCGGTTAAAAACCGTCTGAATCAACCGAACGGCTTCACGAACATAAGAATGATAGCGACTACCAGACCATAAAGACCTGTTGTCTCGGCAACGGCCTGACCAAGTAACATGGTAGATGTAATATCAGACTTTGCACCCGGATTGCGTCCAACAGCTGCAGCGCCGTGTCCGGCGGCAATACCCTGGCCGACACCAGGTCCGATACCCGCGATCATTGCCAGACCCGCGCCAATGGCGGAACATCCGTAAATAAAATCCTGTCCTGAAATATTCATAAATAAAACCTCCTGTAATTGATAATAATTGGGGTTACCAGGCAGTACTCCCGCCTGACATTAAAGCTTATCATTGACGTATACCATAGTGAGCATACAGAATACATATGTCTGGATACATCCTGAAAACAAGTCACAGTACACATGAAGCGCTGCCGGAATACCGATTTTTGCTAAAATCGGCAGCATCCCATACCAGAGTCCCAGAATGATCACGCCTGAAAGCATATTCGCGAACAGACGGAGCGATATGGAAATCGGGTTTGCAAATTCACCGATCAAATTGATCGGGAACAAAACCGGAAGGGGTTTAAATAATCCTGTAAAGTGTCCGACTCCATGATTCTTGATTCCCTGATACTGCACAATGGCAAATGTGACAAGTCCCAAAAGGAACGTCACGCCAAAATCCGCCGTCACGGTTCGAAGTCCCATCAAACCGCTCAGATTGCAGAACAGGATGAACAGAAAAATAGTGCCAATATAATTAGCAAAGCGTCTGGCTTCTTTCCCAAGGATTCCTGTGGTCATACTTTCCAGCATTTCCATCCCCAATTCAATGATATTCTGGAAAGTCCCCGGTACATCCGTTGCTTTTTTCATGGTACGATTCGCGGCAAAGGCCAGAATCAACAGAACGATCGTAATAACTGTCATTCCCACTGTGGTCGTTGTGAGCCATAGCTCCTGGCCGAACAGAGTGTATTTCACGACTCCGTGTATCATAAAATCCGCTTCACTGCCACCACCCATTGTTTCTCCTCCTTTCTTTCAGTATCCTTAAAGCATTTATCCCATTCAGGCCCTGTGATTGTAGACCTTATGGTTCATGAATTTGTGTACGGCGGGATACAGATAGGCTCCCGTCTTAAGTCCCAGTATTCCCAGAACCACAGTAAAAAAGTTAATTTCTGTAAATTTCCATAAAAACGCCATCAGTGCAAAAAGCAAAAGGCTTCGGCATACGGCGTGAATGGTCATTTTCCGTTGTGCATAGTTTTCGTCGGCGGCATCCACGCAAAGCTCCGTGGAATAGGCCATGCTGCACAGGGAAAGAATCGCCGCCGCCATACCCGCCAAAACTCCCAGAAAATTGGAGAGAGACCGAAACCAAATCAGACACACAAGAAAAATCACCAGGTTATGGGCTACAATTCCCACGGACATCTCGACGACCTGCCGTTTTGTTTCCTCACTCATACCGGTCACCATCCCTTCCGTTTATTCCTGCCATTTCCGTCTCCGGTTCCATAGCGTTTTTCCCAGTCCATAATCTGCCGCTTCATTTCCTTTTCATTCTCGGCCTTTTCCCTGTCTATCATGTTCTTTACAGTCTTATAAGCGCTTAAACCGCCGGACAGAATGCCAAGAATCAGGAAAGGGAGGACCAGGCTGGTACCAAATCTGCGGTCCAGAAAAATTCCCGCCGCCACGCATAAGAATACGGCAGTCACCACATTCAGCCCGAGCTGGGTAATCAACACCAGATTTTCCAATCCACTTTTTTTCCGACGCAACGCTTTCTCCTTCCCGAAAAAAACCAGTCTGAACCCATTATACTAAATATTTACAATTTTGTCCATTTCTAACCATCCTTTTCTTATATATTAATTTTTAAAATTATCTGAAAGAAGTTAGAAGTTCTTTGTATAAAATAGCAAAAATCGTGGATTTTGTGAAAGTATATCGTTATTTTAATATCATTAGTAAACCTCCGTAATATGGGAAACCCAGGAATGTCGAATTAATGTTTTTTAACCAGACAAAAAAAGCGGGATGTATTGAACCAGTTAGAAGCGCATTCTGCAATGACGCAGGAGGAACTTATGAAAAATCAGGATTTACAGGAAATCAGGCTCAGAAAGCTGTAAAAGAATTGAAGGAAGAGGGCCTGCATATCTTCCTGCAGCGGCCCTCTTCACCATTTTCATATACTTAATAATTAATCCCCATCACACCAAGCTCCCCGTCCATGGAGTTCACAATCACATTGGGAGTTTCATCACCGAGTACAACGCCTGCCATAACCGGCTCAAGTGTCTCAACATCTACTTTTTCCATGGCGGCAATCAGCTCCTCGTCAAAAATCACATCCGGATCCTGGGCCAGAAATGTTTCCCTATCGTCAACCATTCCTCCGTTCTCTTCTAAAGCAGAAACATAGACCGGATAATGCAAAAGATCAGCCAGCGCTTCCATATCTTTCTCTGTAATGGCGGCAATTACCTGTCTCGCAAATTCTTTATATTCGGACTTTTCCAGATCAGAAAAATTCTGATTTTCCATCCCCGCCGGGTTCCCCTGCTCCTCTTCCTCCTCGAAAGCGCCAGGCCCAAGCGCTTCCTTGGGATCCACCTTGGAAAGGTCAGGCTTGACCGGAGGCTGCGTTTTCTTCGTCTCCGTTTCCACCGCTGCCGTCGTATTTCCATTTGCTGTACCTTTCGAACCGCAGGCCGCTGTCACTGATACCATTGCACATACAGATAAAACCAGTAAGATTTTTTTCTTCATAATTTACCACTCTCCTCATAAAATCAGCCGGACTTCGCACTCCCTCAATCGCCGCCTGTATTCGTAATCCGGGGCGCCGTCCGGAGCTTTCATAGTAAACCACCATGCCTGCCATCAGGCGCCACCATGAATGAAAGCGTTTACTATGAGCCTCCGGCGGATGTGCAGAAAACGGAAATGGAAGATGCCGCTTCACGGCCCCGTTTTCGCACGTTCAGCGCCGGAGCGTCGAACTTTCATAGTATATCATCCGGTATCCGCCCGTACAAGAAAAAAAGTATTAAAAAACTCTTTATTTTTCGTATGATTTGCTCTTGTTTTTTTATTTTCCTTTTATAGATTCTCCATACTTAAGACACATTTATCCAGTATACTTTAGCTATAACAAAAAACAAGAGGCCGACAGCAATCAGCGCGCAAAGGCAGTCGGACTCGCCAAACAATTCTTCCATCCCTTATGGGGCTGGATTTACATATAAGCAACCATGTAGTAACTCTTACATCCCCCTTTTTAGTATTTTGTGAAAAAGCTCCCGCCGTATCAGGCAGGAGCTTTTTCATGTTATTTACGCGATCAACGAACCAAAGTCCGTGCTTGCACGAGACCTTGGCGACTGCCGCGATAACTTGAGAAATTCGCAAAGCGTGTTTCTCATAGTTTTATGTGACAATTTCATATCTCACAATTATTTATTTTCTAATTGTTTCCATACAGTTCCGTATCTCACAGTTGCTTGTTTTCTATTTGCTTCAATAGCTTTCCCATCTCTCCAAGAGACTCGAAAATCCCGTCGGGCTTCACATCCGAATTTTCAAGATCAGAACGCCTGGTCTCCCCTGTCAGCACCAGGATTCCCTTCGCCCCGTTTTTTACGCCGGTGGCCACATCTGTGTAAATCCTATCTCCCACAAACGCCGTTTTTTCACGAAGCGCTCCCGTCCTTCTGAGTACCATATCCACGGTCTCTGCAAACGGTTTCCCCACATATTTCGGCTGCTTTCCTGTGGAAAGGGCAACGGCTGCACACAGAGCTCCGCAGTCCGGAATGAATCCGGTTTCTGTCGGGCAGTTAATGTCCAGGTGCGTGGCCAGAAATTCCGCTCCGTTTCTTATGAAGGTGCAGGCACGTTCCAGCTTTTCATAAGTAAGGGTCATGTCAAACCCTATCACCACTGCATCCGGATGTTCCTTTACCAAAGGAATTCCTCCCTCCAGAAAGCTTTCCTCAAGTGCCGGGGTTCCCACCAGATATACGCATTTTCCCGGCCGGCTTGCTTTCAAATACTCAATCATCACATCCCCGGAGGTCATGATCCGGCTCCTTTCAATCGGCCAGCCCATCGCCGCCAGCTTTTCCATATACAGTTTTGGGGATTTGGAGGAATTATTGGTGAAAAACAGATAACGCTTCCCCATCCGTTCCACCTGTCTCACAAAATCAAGCGCCCCCGGAAGTAGTTTTTCTCCCAGATAAAAGGTCCCGTCCATATCAAGAACAAACAGTTCCGTGTCCCCCAGAAGCTTTTTTCTCAGATCTTCCATATCACTCTCCGCTATTTTGCCAGCTCTTTAATATCCTTGTGGCTTCCCATAACCATCAGTGTTTCTCCTTCCGCGAACACGTAGTCAGGATGAGGCATTGGGAACAGTCTCTGCCCGCGTTTGATGGCCAAAACAATCACATGGTGCCGGGTTCGTACCTCTTTTTCCAGAATACTATGCCCTTCCCATCCCTCCGGGAGGCCAATTTCGTAAATTCCGTACCCCGGCGTCAGTTCCACATAATCAAACACACTGCTTCCTGTACCATAGCGGACCGCAAGCCGTTCCGCCACCTCCCGCTCAGCATACACCACATGATCGGCGCCGTTTCTCAAAAGCAGCTTTTTATAAATATCCCTGGTTGCCCGGGCCACCACATACTGCGCCCCCAGATCCTTTAACAGCACAGTAATTTCCAGCGCTGTCTGAAAACTGTCTCCCACTCCCACAACACAGATGTCAAAATTTCCCACTCCCAAAGATCGCAGAAAATCTTCATTGGTGGCGTCGCCGATCTGAAGGTTCCGAATCACCGGAGCCATCTCGTCGGCCCTTTCTTCGTTTAACTCCACTGCCATCACATCGTTTCCCTGCTCCACAAACTTCATGGCCATATGACGGCCAAAACGTCCAAGTCCAATAATCAATACAGATTTTATCATCTTTGTCCTCTTTTCTTATCCAAGTTGAATCTTTTCCAGCGGTTTTTTCGATGCCACCGGCATTCTGTCCGATGAAAAGGCCAGAAGCATGGTCAGGGAACCTGCACGGCCAAAGATCATAAGAAAGGCCAGAATCATCTTGGAAACCATGGAAAGCGCAGGCGTAATGCCAAGGGTCAGCCCCACCGTCGCCACCGCGGAGGCAGTCTCAAACAAAACGGTCAAAACGGGAAGCTGTTCTACTGCTGAAATAATCAGAGTAGACACGATCAAGAGACCAAGGTACATAGAAAAAATACAGGATGCGGTCCTGGTAATGTCATCCTCCAGCCGCCGTCCAAAACATTCCACGTTCTTTTTCCTCTTAAATGTAGTAAAAATGCTCAGTAAAAGCACAGCTGCCGTAGTGGTTTTAATTCCTCCGGCTGTGGAGCCGGTGGAACCGCCGACCAGCATAAGACAGACCATGAAGAAAATGCTTCCTTCCGAGAGGGCCGCCAGGTCCACCGTGTTAAACCCTGCGGTTCTCACGGTCACCGACTGAAACAAAGAGGCCAGGATCTTATCTCCAGTTCGCATCCCTTCATATGCATTTCCCCTGTACTCTAAGAGAAGCAGACTCAAAGCTCCGCCAAAAACAAGAATTACCGTAGCTGACACCACCAGCTTTGATTGCAGCCGCAGTCTGGAAAAATGGAATTTTTCAGCCAGAAGATCCTGCCAGACAAAAAATCCCAGTCCGCCCACAACGATCAACAACATAATGACCAGATTCACGTACCAGTTCGAGGTCAGGGATGTAAGAGAAGAAAACGCCTCCTTTTCCCCCATCAGGTCAAAACCCGCGTTACAGAAGGCGGAAACCGAATGGAAAACAGCGTAGTATATCCCCTTCAGGACTCCCAGCCTTGGGCAGAAATAGACCGCCAGAAAAACAGCCCCCAGCCCTTCAATCAAAAGCGTCCCCTTAAGGATGAACCTTGTCATCCTGACAATTCCACCCACCTGGGGCGCAGAAACAGCCTCCCGCATCAGGACCCGTGAAGAAAGGCCTATTTTCTGTCTGGACAAAATATGTGTGAACAAGGCGATGGTCACAAATCCCATTCCGCCCACCTGAATCAGAAGAAGGATCACGATCTGACCAAACAAAGACCAGTGGGTAAAAGTATCGAACCGGACCAGCCCTGTCACACAGGCCGCCGACGTAGCTGTAAAAAAGGCGTCTGATATTGACGTCATGCTCCCGCTTTTGGCCGACAGCGGAAGAGCCAAAAGTACAGTTCCTATAAAAATTATGGTGCAGTATCCCACCACGAGAACCCTCGTAGGGGACCATTTCATAAGACGAAGTTCCAATTTAATATCCTGCTTTCTATAATGTAAAAAGAATGAGATTCAACCATAGAAACAGGCTGCCCCGCGAGGAACAGCCCGTATTCGTTTAATGGGTCATTAAGTCCAGAACCAGTTCTGCACACTTATTCAGGTCATCAACCTTTAAGGTCTCATTGGTGGTATGTACCTTAGTCATACCTGTGGAGAGAACCACCGGCTTGATTCCGTGAAGGGCCATTACGTTGGCATCGCTTCCTCCGCCGCCCTTGGCTGTCTGGGCCTCAAGTCCCAGTCTCTCACAGGAGGCGAACACTCTTTTAACCAGGTCGTCATCATCGGAAACGTTGAAGCTTACATAATTCGTCTTAAGCTCGATTTCCAAAACCGCCCCCATCTCATCGCAGGCTTCCTGTAAACACTGCTTTATATGTTCCGCCTGAGCATTTAACTTATCAAGATTTCGGCTTCTTACCTCGGCCACAAATTCTGCCTTTTCCGGAACAATATTGGTTGCATATTCTGCTTTCAGCGTTCCAATGTTGCAGGTAGTCTCTTCGTCGATTCTTAAGAGATTCATCTTTGCAATCCCCTTTGCAGCAACCTGAATCGCGCTGATACCTGCCTCAGGAGCCAGACCCGCGTGGGAGGAGCGGCCGATAATTGTCGCAAAAATCTTAACCTGACCCGGTCCGCAGGTTAAAACCTTTCCAATATCGCCACTGGCGTCAAATACCATGGCCTCTTTTCCCTTTATCATTCCAAAATCCATGTTCTTCACGCCATGCATACCGCCCTCTTCCCCAATGGTAAACAGGATTTCTGTGCTTCTGCATGGAAGTTTTTTCTCCCTGATTACCTTCAGAGCTTCCATTATGGCGGCAATGCCGGATTTATCATCCCCGGCCAGAATCGTACTCCCATCCGTATGGATTACCCCGTCCTCAATAACGGGCTTAATGCCGTTCCCGGGAACAACCGTATCCATATGAGCGCACATGATCGTGGGCTCTCCAGGAATCGTACCTTCTAAAAATGCATGGACATTAAAGCCATTGGAGCCAAATCCTTCCCCCGCCTTATCCGTTTGAACTTCAAAGCCCAATGCCTTTAAATCTTCAGTCAGCCTTTCCCCCATTGCCTTTTCATTTTTTGTCTCGCTGTCTATCTGCACATACTCCAGAAATGTGTCCAACAGCCTCTTTTCATTTACCATAGTATACCCCTCCTAATTAATATTATGAATTAATTCGTCTGAATTCCATTTAATATAGAAGAAACCCGGTTAAAATCATACTGCGCCTCCTTCACTGCCGACTGCTTCTTATACCAGATTTTCATTTCCTGATAGGTGGTGGAGAAGGAACCATAACCCAGATACAATTCCGGTGTCTGGTAGTTATCTGCAAAAACCACCATAGGCATAATCTTTACACCCGGAACCCCGTTTGCTTCCAAAACTTTTTTTATCTCTTCCGCACCTTTTTTCAGCGTAAGCAGAGGATTGGGAAATTCCTCTTTCCGTTTCGGATCCTCCCGCCGCCAGTTTTCTCCTTCCGGAGTTCCATAGATCTTCGTCCCCCAGCCGTAGGCTTTAAGAAGATAAATTCCGCTGCGGTCCATAAGTACCCCGTCAAACTGCTGCTTCCCGCTCTCCAGAAGAAAGGCGGCATTGCTGTATATTTTAAAAGGCTTTTTTGCCAGACGTTTTAACCGCCTGATTACCTTTTTAACAGCGGCCTCGTGATTGCGCTGTGCGTTCATATGCCGGACAATGAGGACAAACACCGCCAGTCCGACCAGAACAAACGAGAAGAACGCCAGGTAATCTCCAAATGTATGTAATTTCCAAAGCTGAAAATCACCCCCACCAAAAAACATAAGCCTTCCTCCTAATATCAGTTCTTTATGAATCATATATTAACATGAAACAGCTATAAACGCAAGATATGTTCAGAAACCGTTTCTTTCTTCTGCTTATAGTTATATTTCAGCAAAAATTTATTACGCAAAAATAAATAAAATAAAATTTTTATGAAAAACATATGGATTTTTTATCATTCTTATGATATGGTAGTATTGTAGACAGATTTCTGTTTAAATTCTGTCAAAAAAATAAAGGAGGGGTCTCACATGAAAGAAAACAATGTAAAAGCGAAAACTTCATGGGTTGACAAACTTATAGGGGGTATTGAGGCGGTTTGTAACAAGCTTCCGCCGCCAGCCATCTTATTCTGCTGGCTGTTCTTATTCACTGCCATCATCGGCGCCGTGTTCACCATGACAGGTCTCACACTTGTCAATCCGTCGTCCGGAGAAGCCGTTGCATCCTCTAACCTTTTCTCCACAGAAGGCCTTCACTGGTTCCTTGACAACATGATTAAAAACTTCACAGGCTTTGCACCCTTGGGTCTGGTTATTTCCATGACCCTTGGTATCGGTCTCTGTGAGGAATCCGGTATGCTGATTTCTTTGCTGAACAGTTCATTAAAGAATGTCCCGGCATCTCTGGTTCCGTACGTTATCGCGTTTATCGGTACCGTCGGCAACATCGCATCCGATACGGCAATGGTTGTTATCCCGCCAATGGCCGCTATCGTATATATGGGTGTCGGAAAACATCCTGTTGTCGGTATGTTGGTTGGTTACGCCGGCGCTCAGGCCGGATTTACCGCAAACCTTATGGTAGCCGGTACGGATACTCTGTTACAGGGCCTTACCAATCAGGCTATCTCCGCGTTTATTCCGGATACCACCTTCCAGGTTGACGCAACCTGTAACTGGTTCTTCATGATTGCATCCACATTCCTTTGTGCAGCAGTAATCGGGTGGTGCTCTGTACGCATGATCGAACCGCGTCTTGGAAAATATGAAGGAGATGGCTCCGCAAAGCTGGAAGAGGTTACTCCTCAGCAGAAGAAGGGCCTCCGCGCGGCAGGAATCACTGCTGTCGTTTACATTATTCTGTTACTGATCCTGTTCTTTGCAGGTCCTCTGGCAACAGAAGACGGCAAATTCGTCGGCTCTCCGTTCCTTAAGGGGCTGATCCCGATTCTGTTCGTTCTCTTCTCCATTTGCGGTATTGCTTATGGTTATAGTTCCGGCTCTTTTAAGAACGTAAACGACGTCAACAAAGCCATGTCCAAACAGATGTCCGCCATGGGCTCCTATGTTTTGTTCTGCTTCTTCTGCGGACAGTTCCAGGGCTTGTTCAACTGGACAAAGCTTGGTACCCTGCTTGCAATCGCAGGCGCTGACTTCTTAGAGAATATTGGTTTTACAGGTATTCCGCTTTGCGTATCCTTCATTATTCTCTGTGCATTCGTTAATATCTTTGTATCCTCCGGCTCCGCCAAGTGGGCGATCTTCGCACCGATCTTCGTTCCGATGTTCATGCTCCTTGGTTACCACCCCGGATTCACCCAGCTCTGCTATCGTCTCGGCGACTCCCCGTTCAACTGCTGGACGCCGATGTCTCCGTATATCTGGATGATCTTAAGCGTTGCACAGACCAAGTACGTTCCGGAATTAAAGATTGGTACTCTTATTGCCAACATGATTCCTTTATCCATCGTTCTTCAGATCATATGGATTATTTTCCTGATTATCTGGATGATCACCGGCCTTCCGTTTGGACCAGGCGTTGGCATTCACTTACCGGCAGGAATTATATAGTTAACGAACATATTTACGGCTCTCCATTTTGGGGAGCCGTTTTTTCATATATCCGCTTTTCCAAAATCCCCGCGGCACAGGCAATAAACGCGGCGCAAGGCCGCTTTTTGTAATATTCGTCCGTCCTGGCCTCCGGAACAGGTTTTGTATCGTCAGTAATACCGGACAGGAGCTCCCGGCAGATAATGCTCCCGTTGGCCTCCCGAAAGTCTTCCGCCAGCTCCTGGATCAATTTATAGTGCGCGGCCTTTTCCTCATTGGCAGTCGGGCTTTCATAGCCCCAGAGCCTGCCCGCCACCAGGGCCATGCCGCTCACACAGCCGCATACCTCCCGAAGTCTGCCAATGCCTCCTCCAAAGGACGAGGAGATTCTTGCAGCCTCTTCTTTCGTCATTCCCATTTCGTCCGCAAAGGCCAGTGTCACTGCCTGGGCACAATTATAGCCCGATTCAAATAATTCCTTTGCTTTTTCTGCATGCATCATGATTTCCTCCTGCTTGTATGATTTCTCCGTACAGTATAACAAATTTCTCATCGTCCGACAAGGTCCGGTGAGCCCGGCAAGTTTCAGTCCAACAAGTTATGTTACTTTTCACGGAAGGGGACATCTTCTTGCCCGCCCCGTAAACTGTAAACAAGTTATCGTAAAATACAGTTGAAAATTCCCCTTTTTTGTGATAGACTATACCTGTTACGCACTGGGCCATCGCCAAGCGGTAAGGCACAGGACTTTGACTCCTGCAGTCGTTGGTTCGAATCCAACTGGCCCAGCGAATAAAAAGACGCATCCGGCACAGCTGAGGCAGTAATCTTTTCCCTGTGCGCGAACATGCATCGTGGCCCATCAGGGCCTTTTTTGTTTCGTGCTTAGGATCGCGCTGTCGCGGAAAGGAAGATGTCGCTGCCGTGGCCCGCCGCAGGCCAAGTATCCTGCACTGCAGGATTCTTTTTTATTTACGTGAGCAACGAGCCAAAGTCCGTGCTGGCACGAGACCTTGGCGGCCGCCGTAAAACTATGAGAAACTCGCAAAGCGTATTTCTCATAGTTTCATGGGAAAGAAAAAGGGGATTTGCTATGTTCAGAGAAATGAGACGAAAAAGACAGCTGCTGCCAGAAAAGGAATGTATCCGGATTCTGGAACAGGAAACTTCAGGCGTTCTGTCTGTTTTGGGGGATGAGGACTATCCCTACGCCGTACCGCTTAGCTACGTTTACTCCGGAAACACGCTCTACTTCCACTGCGCCAAAAACGGCCACAAACTGGACGCCATCAGAAAACACTCCAAAGCGTCTTTCTGTGTCATCGCCCAGGATCACATTGTACCTGAGGAATACACAACCTATTTTAAAAGCGTCATCGTATTCGGAAGAGCACATATTCTGACAGACTCAGAAAAAATTCAGGAAGCCATTGAGCTTTTGTCCTTAAAATATAACCCCTCAGACAGTGCGAAACACCGTCAAACGACCATCGACCGGGAGTCGGCTGCTCTCTGCATGTTTGCCCTGGAAGTTGAATTTATGACTGGAAAGGAAGCCATTGAACTGGTGAAACGTACAGAAAATGATTTACAATAAAAAAGAAAGCAGGGGAGGCCTTTTCCCTGCTCGCCGCACGGCCCGCACGCCGCTTTAGCGGCATATTCTTTCGTGTGGGCCTGTACATGAAAAAACCGCAGCTGCCGCTGCGGGAAAATCAGGTGGATACAGGGACTCGAACCCTGGGCCTCCAGAGCCACAATCTGGCGCGCTAACCAACTGCGCTATA
>CAJUDN010000003.1:0-41694 GCA_910585355.1 uncultured Lachnospiraceae bacterium | reverse complement strand
TTCGAACCCCCGACCCACGGCTTAGAAGGCCGTTGCTCTATCCAGCTGAGCTACAGACTCATACCGAACCTGTCTGTTTATCATGACAGCAAAAGTAGTATATACTAAATCCTTTCGTATGTCAAGCAAATTTTGAAGATTTTTATCTTTTTAAGTACAATTTTTGTAACGGTTCAGACAGCCCCTGGACTATTACAGTATACACCTAAATTACTTTGATACACATATTTGTGCAGTATTCAGGTTTATGGGTGCCGTTTATCACTAACACCCATAAACCTTTATTGTATTCTTACTTTAAATAGTTCATCATGAATTGGTCTTCTGTAAACTCTCTATTTTCACCTAGAATAAATACAATCTTTACATCATTTCCTACAACACTGATGTATATATTGCAAGGCATAATGGTTTCAGCATCCACATTTACTACATAAATATAGTGGTCCCAGACCCCACTGTTATACTGCTTAACATCATGATTTAAAATAACAGGATCCTGTCCAAATGTGTTAATTATGCCATCTACCGCTTCATCTTTAAGCTCCTGTAAGCCTTCATCTCCATAGTTATCTCTGATGTACTGAATAGCTTCTTCATGCACTGCCATAAGGAATACGCAAAAACTATCATTGGTTTCTTGCAGTAAGATACTGTCATCTTCCGCATCTATTTTCACGTCGTACCCATTAGGTACTGTAACTGTGAAGCTTTTTGTAGATATTTCAGTGCTTCTTACTTGTTCCTGTCCATTAACTACCCACGCACCAGACGCATTTACGTCATAACCATCAGGTGTCTTGGTATTAGTTAGAATATAACCACTGTCACTGAAAAAATAACTCTTTCCATCAATCCAGTACCATCCACTTTTCAAATAACTATTATCAGAGTTCTGATACCACCAACCAGTATCATCTTCCAACCACTGACCAGCATAGGCAGTCATTCCCATGGATAATGTTAAAAGACAAGATGCCAGTAATAACTTGAATCTCTTCATTCCTTTTCTCTCCTTGACTTTATGGGCAGTGTCAGATTTACTACCCTATTTTTTTATTAACCTTGTATTTTCGGGAATTACCACACTTTTTCAAAAGAAAAGCAATGACCTCCCTTTTGTGTAAATACTATTACCAACCCACAAACGCTGAAAGGAAAATCATTGCCTATGGATAGTATTCCCTATTTGCTCTCCCTCATTCAATCTCTTTACCAGCAGAACTGCCGGCTGATCCATTTTATCTGCAGATACCATCCCTCTTAAACAGTGGGCTTTTGATAATTCCCATTCCCTCGGATACCGGAAATTCAAGATTGGCAAACTCCCTCTGGCCACCGGGTAAAGAGCTAAGCGCCAGGCTTTCTATCATTAGGCCTTTGAAGACAGAAAGTTCTGACGCTGTTTTTTGTGGTTTTAGGGGTAAGTAGACATATCCCAAATGAAGTCAATCCGCACCAATAAAAAAGCGGGTGATGGGAATCGAACCCACGTATCCAGCTTGGAAGGCTGGTGTTCTACCATTGAACTACACCCGCATAAATCATTCTTTTATTTTATGAGACATCGGGGTGACAGGATTTGAACCTGCGGCCTCCTGGTCCCAAACCAGGCGCTCTAGCCAAGCTGAGCCACACCCCGCTTCACAAAAACGCCCTCTGAAGCAATCCAAGTTTCCCGGAACGCATGAGTTATTATAACTTAATAAGGCGCCTTTGTCAACCATTTTTTAGAAAAATATTCTATATGGTAACCGTTCAGATAGATCTGCACGTTCACCACGCCGACTGTAAGAGCACGTAGTGATCGCGGGCATACGGCCCACCGCCTTAGCGATTCTAAATGACCATATGCCGTAACAATTCAAGGGTTATCTAAACTGCCGCCGTTTTGCCGCGTGCCTCTTATCCGCGGCAGGCAAGAAGATGCAAAGCTGAACAATTACCAGAGGGAATTTGCCGCAATGTTTTCTTCCAGATGGCAAATCGTGTAATGCGCTTTTCCCTCACGGTCAATTTCCATCACAATATAAGACGGTTTTCTCCCCTCCTGTCGCGGATAGGAAAGGCTTCCCGGATTTAAAACCACCAGACCGTCGTTACAGTATTCCAGGAAAGGCCTGTGGGTATGGCCAAACATGACAATATCCGCCTTTCTGGATCTTGCTTCTTCTTTAATTCCTTCAGTCCCCAGGGATACGCCGTACATATGTCCATGACTGATAAAAGCACGGTACTTTCCAATGAAAATCTCTTCTTCACGCGCACAGAAGGAGAAGAAATCGTTGTTGCCGCGGACCACATGAATGACACAGTTGTCATTGTGGATCCATTCCTTAAAATATGCTTCGCTGCCCTCGGTGTCTCCCAAATGAATCAGCATATCAAAAGGAGCCGTTTTTTCAATAACCGTCTTAAGATTCTGATCTCTCCTGTGCGTATCGCTGACTATCAAAATTTTCATGATCATTCCCCAATTTCTTTTTCCAAACGCGCCTTCATGGCCCGGAGCGCCTTGCCGCGGTGGCTGATTTTGTTCTTTTCTTCCATGGTGATCTCCGCCGAAGTTTTTCCCAGCTCAGGCAGAAAAAGAATGGGATCGTATCCGAATCCCTCCTCTCCGGCCGGTTCGTAAGCGATACGCCCCTCCATGGTATCTCTGACCGATAATGTTCTTCCGTCAGGAAGCACTGCTGCAATCACGCAGACAAACCGCGCCGACCTTTTTTCATCGGCCACGCCGTTCAGTCTGTGAATCAGATTCCAGTTTTTGATTTCATAAGAAGTTTTCTCTCCCATATACCGGGCAGAATAAACTCCCGGTTCTTTATTAAGCGCATCCACCTCCAGACCGGAATCATCCGCCAGAACAATTCCCCCGGTCTGCTCCCAGACAGCCCTGGCCTTAATAAGGGCATTAGCCTCAAAGGTGGCCCCGTCCTCCTCAATATCTATCCGGACTCCTGCTTCCTTCATGGATAAAATTTCTGCTCCCAGACCGCTTAGTAATTCGCGGATTTCCCGCATTTTCCCCTCATTGGATGTGGCAAATACAATCTTATGTTCCATGTTCTCAAATCCTCAGTTTATTTTTTCTCCGCCTTTGCTCCATATGCCTTCAGGCAGACATTGCACTTTTCTCTGGTCTCTGTCCTGAGCCAGTTCCTTCCATCGAAACTAATATACCCTTCTCCATCGCTAATGTCAACATTTCCGGTTCTGATTCCCGCCTGATATTCGATGGCCACAGGCTGTTCTGTACCCGGCGAATCAATTTCCACCAGAACGGCAAAGCGTTTATTCTTCTCCACCGTCATCCCTCTCGACCATGGAATGGTATAAAACCCCGCATTTTTAAGACGGCCTTCCGCCATAAGGCTTCTCTCCGAAAAGGCCTCTCCTATATTAACTTCTCCCATATCGGCTTCTCCTCCGCGCTCCGGTATCATGGCAAAGTAAATCCGATATGAAGTGTCCGTCTTTGTGGCATAAAAACCCACCGCCTTTATTGTTTCCCGCTCTTCTGTCTCGTAGACATTGGCAAACCATGCCACAGAACCCGCACCGCCCAGCTGTCCGGTCCATCCGCAAAGATCCGTCTGGTGGATAAAGTCGTAGTTTTCTACAGGCTCCACTGCTGTGTAAGAAATACTGTGACAGCCAATCCGGGCGTCTTCATAGGATACATAAAAAAAACCTCCGTCTCCAAAGTCCTCTCCCCAGCTGTTCATACAAAGAAACGCGCCGTCTTTTTGGGGTTTTCCGGAAAAATTCTCTCTGGGATATCCATCATCCCAGCCTACGATAACCACATCGTGATTGGCCTCTTCTACCCCGTCATAGCAGAGACTGTGTGTATCTCTACGGTAATAGGGATTCCCGTCCGTTCCGGCGTCTGCAGGCAGATACAAAGAACTTTGAACTCCTCCCGTTTCATAAACAGCCTTTTTAATCGCGCCATAGTCCTTTTCTCCCAGAATTTCCACAGTCTGTACATGGCAGACCGGCTCCAGACCATCAGGAGAGCTTCCGTCTCCATACGGGTCGTCCTCCTCTGCCACAGGTCCCTGCCATGCCAAAAGATAAGAGGACGACATTGCATAATCGCCGCCGTCATTCTGGCCCAGGCCAAAGCTGTTTTTCAGGGTCATATGATCCGCGGAAAGAGGAACCTCCATTTCCTGCGGCATGGATGTGGAAAGCGCGGCAAGAGATGCAAAAGCCCAGCAGGTTCCAAGATCTCCCTGGTCGGAAACTGCCAAAACCTCTCTCCGGCTCCGCAAATCAAACTGTTTGGGCAGCTCCTGGCTGTTCTCCAAATCAACTTGCCCGGAGAACTCCCGGCCTGCCGCAAACGACACAGACGGCCGTTTTCTGGCAGCCGGGTCGCAAAACCCCGCCGCAACCGCTAAAAGGAGCGCGAACATCCCGGCAAACCGTTTACGTATGATTCGTGTATTCATTACCCGCTTATGTACGTTCCGTTTACGCATGAGTCGCTTCTTCATTCCGCTTCGCCGCGATCTTTCCGGAAGGTTTCGGCCCCTGGAACTGATAAAAGTATGTTTTCATCATGCCATTATAGATTTTCCTGTTTTTATCGGCTTTACGTCCGAAATACCGTTCTGTGTCCTCATAAGCGGTAATAATATAGGCAGACCAGGAATCCAGGGCCTGATACCGCTCGCCGATGGTTCGGTACAGCTCAGGCAGATTCTTCTTTTCTTCAATCCGCTCTCCATAAGGCGGGTTCGTAATGATAAAACCATATTTTTTCGGATGGCTCAGTTCACTTACCGGCCGCTGCTGAAAGTGAATCATATGGTCTACTCCCGCCGCTTTTGCGTTAGCCCTGGCGGCGCGGATGATCTCGCCGTCAATGTCATATCCCTGAATATCCACTTTCACATCCTGCCGAACCAGGTCACCAGCTTCATCCATGGCCGCATACCAGCATTTTCTCGGAATCAGGTTTTTCCAATCCTCCGAAAGAAATTCCCGGTTCATCCCCGGAGCTATGTCAGCCGCCATCATGGCAGCCTCAATGGGGAAGGTGCCGCTGCCGCAGAAGGGATCCACCAAAATCCGGTCCGCCCTCCACGGTGTCAGCATAATAAGGGCCGCCGCCAAAGTCTCTGTAATAGGCGCCTTGCTGGTTAATGTTCGATACCCCCGCTTGTGAAGGGATTCCCCCGATGTGTCAATGGCAACCGTCACCACATCTTTATAGAGGAAAACTCTGAGCGGATAGCTGGCTCCGTCTTCTGGAAACCAGGAAATTCCATAGGCCCCCTTCATCCGCTCCACCATGGCCTTTTTCATGACGGACTGGATATCAGACGGGCTGAAAAGTCTGCTCTTTATGGACGAGGCCTTGGCAACCCAGAATCTGCCATCCCGGGGAAGATACCGCTCCCACGGAATGGCTTTTGTTCCCTGGAACAGGTCCTCAAAGGTTTCTGCGTGAAAGCTCCCCGCCTTCAGCAGAATCCTTTCTGTAGTTCTCAAAAATATATTGGCACGGCAGACGGCCTCTGCGTCGCCGATAAAGGTCACGCGGCCATCCTCCACCTGGCTTACCTCGTAGCCCAGGTCCGTGATCTCTTTTTTCATGACTGACTCCAGCCCAAAATGGCAGGGAGCAATTAACTCAAAATGTTCCAAAGCTTTTTCTCCGTTTTTTCGCCTGCGGCAATGAGATTTTTGCCCTTGGCCCAGTTTACTTACGGTCAGCGCATTAAATGCCCCCAGCTCCGCCGGGGACAGACTCTGCGAAAGACCTGCTGAACAGTTACATTTCTTCTTCATTTTAAGGGCAGTTCAGACCTCTGTCAAATGATTTTTTATGAAGAAATAAAATGCCGACCACGATAATAAGAAAGGCCACCGTAGGTATTAACGGCGCGAAAGCCCATTTTTGAAAGTTCTCTGGCCGCCAGAAGACTGTTGGAACCGTGGGCACAGTAAACAATAATTTCCTGGTCTCTGGAAAACATTTCATCGGCCTGTTCAATTTCTGACAAGGGCAGATTTACCGCCCCTTCCAGATGCCCCCTCTCGTATTCTTCCCTGTCCCGGACGTCTAAGAGGACAAAATCTCCTCCCCGGTTCAGGATCTCTTCCAGTTGTCTCATGGAAATGGTCTGGAACATGGTTCCCTCCAATGATGTATTCTTATTTATAAGATATTCCTTTGTCCTGGGACATGTTACACCAAACACAGGCTCATACCGGCTTGGCTGCCGTGCAACACTTTCATAGTAACCCCCCATGCGACCTTTGACGTTGCACCAGCCACCCTATGAAAGTCGATTGCTTCGGGCTTTGCCCTCCCGCAATCGCCGCCAGTATTCGTAATCCGTCCTGTCGGCCTACTTACTCATACCGGCTTGGCTGCCCGATATCCATGCTTCATTGCAGGCAAGCCTGCATTCACCATGGCTGCCGTGCAACACTTTCATAGTAAAATACGGCAGGGAGCAATTTCCCTGCCGTATTCCGCACTGTATGATTTAGTAATTGTTTCTGCAGTTCTGGCTGCTGTTTCTGCCGGAATTCTTACTGCTGTTCTGGCTGTTATTCTGGCTGTTATTCTGGCTGTTGTTCTGGCTGCTGTTCTGATTATTATTCTGGCTGTTGTTTCTTGTGCTGTTGTCCATATCATAGCTGTTCTTAGACATTTGAAGTACCTCCTAAAGTGGTTTTCATTTACTACACCCTTAGTATGGCACAGGTTTTCAAAATCTATTCGCCAAACAAAATTTTTAACTTTTTAATACAATGACCGAAGGCCGGGAGCAAAAACAGATCCGCGCAAATCCATGCCAGAGGGCTGGCAAAGCAGGCCGGAAGAAAGCCAAACACGGGCACCAGTACAAATCCCACAAATGCTCTGGCCGCCATTTCGCAGACTCCCGCCAAAACAGCAAAGGTGCTGTATCCCAACCCCTGGATGGCAAACCGAACTACATTGACCATGGTAAGGGGAATATAGAACAGACTGTTAACCTTAAGAAATAAAGCCACCTGGCTGATCAGCTCCGTTTCTTCCTCATTCATGAATAACAGGGCAATATGGCTCCCAAAGAAATACAAAAAAGCAAAGGCGGCAATGGAATAAATGAATCCGATGATATTGGCTGTCCAAACGCCCTGTTTCACCCGGTTCAGTTTTTTTGCACCCACGTTCTGTCCCGCATAGGTGGCCATGGTGCCGCCAAGGGCATCAAAGGGCGTGCAAAAAAACATGCTGACTTTGCTTCCCGTGGATATGGCGGCAACTGCCAGTGAGCCCAGGGAATTCACAGCTGTCTGGAGCACCACGCTCCCGATAGCCGTAATGGAATACTGGAGTCCCATGGGAATTCCCATGGCGCAGAGCGCCTTTATCATGTCTCCATCCGGCTTTTTCTCGTCCAATGTCATTTTAAGAATCGGAAAATTTTTCATCATATAGGCCAGACACAAAACCGCAGAAATTCCCTGGGAAACCACTGTCGCCAGAGCCGGGCCGCCCACTCCCATCCCCATCACAAGAATGGTAAAAAAATCCAGCCCAATATTTAAAACTGAGGACAGCAAAAGGAAATATACCGGCGTTTTGCTGTCTCCAAGGCTTCGGATAATCCCCGCCAGAAGGTTGTAAAGGTATGTGACCGGAATCCCCAGAAAAATCACAAATATGTAATCATAAGCGCCGCCGATGATGTCTGAAGGCGTATTCATCCATCTTAGAATATCCATGCAGAGAATTCCCACAATAACTGTCATGACCGCCGAAAAAGCGGCTGCCAGCCAGACGGCATTGGCCACGAATTTTCTCATGCCTTTATGGTCTCCCGCACCGAATTTCTGAGCCACCGGTATGGCAAAACCATTGGAAACACCAATGCAGAATCCATTAATCATGAAATTAATGGAGCCGGTAGAGCCCACCGCCGCCAATGCCGTAACACCCAGACACTGACCCACAATGACGGTGTCCACCATATTGTAAAATTGCTGAAACAAAAATCCCAGCAGCATAGGAATTGCAAAACCTAAAATCAGTTTCAGAGGAGCGCCCGCTGTTAAATCCTTTACCTCACTTTTACTCATTGTCATTCCTCCTGTGCACATGTTTCTGATATATTTGTAACTGTTCAGCAGCCTTTGCAGAGTATTCCCCTGCAAAGCGAGGGGATTTCCTGCACAGACCATAAGATAAGTCTGGCCAGTGTGGACCCCCTCCGGACTGTTAACAATTACGATACATTATAAAATGGGAGGTATGAAATGTACAGACAGCAAAACAGCGAAAATATTCTGAAATTCCGCTTCTCTTTCGTGCAGTCCTGTGATATGATGATGCCAGAGCATGTTTGAAAGCTGCTTTCCGTCAGATGTGCATCACAGTTTGTGAGAAATTGGAGCCGAATGAGGAAGGCGTAAGGGGTTACGCCGGCCGAATGAAGGCCAAATTCCGCAAAGCGGGCTGTACGGATGATGGGAATGGATTTTCAAACACGTTCCGGGGTCAAAAGATATTTTGCCCTTATAACAGTAATATAAAATATGCAGAGTAGACATGTGCGCGTTAAGTGCCTGCCGGACGGGGAGTTGCCGGCGGGACGAAGGGTTAAAACCCGCGGTGCACATATCGCATCCCACTGCCTCAGAAGATTTTCACATGCCTCCTGTTGCGTTTGAATTTGTAACAGTCCAGGTAGGTCAGCACGTTGCCGTGCTGACCGTATGAAAATGCAGTGGCACGAGCACACAGCCCATCGCAGGGCAATCCTAAATGGCCGTGTGCCGTAACCGTTCAGGCGTTCTCTGAACCGTTACCGAAATTCTGCAAAGGAGGTATTTTCATGAAAAAATTACTTGCTTTGATTTCTGAATCCTATCATGAATTCAAAAATGTAAGCACAGTCACTACCTGCGCCATGTTCGGCGCAATGTCTGTGGTCCTTGGATACTATTCCATCCGTGTGACCCCCAACTTAAAAATCGGCCTTGGAGCCCTGCCCAATGAACTGGTGGACTATCTGTTCGGCCCTGTGGTGGGGTGTCTGTTTGGCGGCGCCATGGACGTTGTAAAGTATCTCATAAAGCCGGACGGCGGATTCATGTTCGGCTTTACCTTCAATGCCATGCTGGCGGCTTTTATTTATGGGCTGTTTCTCTATAAGCGGCCTTTAAGCCTCCGCCGGATGCTGGCGGCAAAGCTTGTGGTTGTAGTTCTCTGCAACATCATCCTCGGCACCTACTGGCTTTCTTTATTGAACGGAAAAGGTTATCTGGCTATTCTTCCGGCCCGGGTCATAAAGAACCTGATTCAATGGCCGGTAGACTCCCTGCTTTTTATTCTGGTTGCAAAAGCTCTGGAACAGGCAGGCGCATTCCGTCTGATTCGCCACGGCAAGCTCTAATGCTCCATCCGGCCAATAATCGCACTGCCAGTATCGAATCTTTTGTCAGCCTGCAAGGCGGAGGAAGGAGGCGATGGGGTGGCATCGCTGACTGACGGTGCTGTGTGCCAGTGGCACACGTTTAGCACGGACCGAAGCGGAGCGTAGACCAACGCGGCAGATGGATAGATAGGCGGTGCTGGAAGTATGATTACCGACCGGATGAGACACTAGAGTGTACATTTCGAAATCAGCTTGTGTGAAGCTGCGGCATTCGGTTGTAATTACTACTAATTATACGCAAATTCCTTTGCAAAAAGTGAGTATGATATTAAATGTACGCTGTAGTACTAGAATGTTTATTACAACTCCCATTGAAATACCCCGCGGAAAACTGCGGGGTATTTCGTTCGCAGGCATTTGCCAAGTACTTAGGCGAAACCGATTTGCCAATGACGGCAGGCGTACAATTTCACCTTCGCAGCATTCGCCAAATATTCGGGCAGGCACGGTACTTGATTTCTGCGGGCAATGGGGGTACTTGTCCCATTGCCCGCAGAAATAAGTCGAAAACAGCCCGCAGGTTTTTATTCACCTGCGGGCTGTACGATTAATCTCCCATCACATTTACAATTTTTACTGGATTTCTGTATGTCCAGTTGGAAATTCGGATTCCGTTTCTTGCATTGGAAGCATGAACAACCTGGCCGTCACCGATATACAGGGCCACATGGTTAATGCGGCTTCCATTTCCATAGAAAACCAGATCCCCCGGGCGTACATCCGCCGCACTGACAGCACGGCCATATCCTGACTGTCCGGCGGAAGAATGAGGCAGCTCAACTCCTGCAGAATGTCTCATCACGTAAGAAGTGAATCCGGAGCAGTCGGCCCCTGTATTGGGATTGGTTCCGCCATATACATAGCGGTTACCGACAAACTGTACGGCATATTCTACCAGAGCAGCCCGTCTCTCCGCCGCCACATCCACAACAACTTCTTCTGCGGTCTCGGCAACGGTCGCAGCCGCCGTTACGGTGTTCAAATATCCTTCAAAGTCTCCCGCGGAAATTTTCGCCCATTGGCCGTCTACCAATTCAAGAACATCATATGTAGCGCCTGTATGGGCTTGTCCCACGATCTCAGAATCCTCGCTGGGTTCGGAATGGATATCGGTGCTCATATCGTCCACGCGAATCAGCATCGCAGTGCTTGTCTGATATTCCGGGCTTTCCTGGTCAGCCAAGGCCTTTTGGGGTCCCGCTGCCATTATTGCAGTACAGAAGCAAAAAAATCCGATGGTTTTAAATAATTTGTTTGTCATATATTCCCCTAACATTTTTTTTACGTTTTTTATCTTTTGTTACAAATATGTTAAATCTTGTTACAAACAAATTATATTTCCTTTTGATGTTTTTGTCAACCAATTCGACTAAATTCATACATTCTTAATATTTTCTTTCGTTTTCCCATCAAATCGCCAAAAAGGGCCTTCTGCGTCGTCACAAGGCTGCCATATTATAAAAATAATGATGCTTTTGCAGGATTCTCCGTCTGCGCCAGACCGCAACAGAAGCGTAAACATCGAGCTGTTGTGACACAGCTTTATTGAAGGTACGAAAAAATCAGGCAGGAAACCCGCAGAGCAGGATCTCTTGCCTGATTTTTATATTTCTAAAGCGTGTTTGTAAATTGCTTTCCGTCAAATGTACGTCACAGTTTGTGGAAAATCGGGTCCGAATGAGGGAGGCGTAAAATCATCTTAATCTATGATTTTACGGCACCCCCTCGTCAATCTCTAATATTTCTAAAGAACCAGAGCACCAGAAAAATTATGAGAATCGGTCCGGCAAACCGGATCAGCAGTGTGAAAATTCCCCCGACAATGTTTAACACAAGAGAGCCCACAGCCAATGCCATAAGAATCAGCAAAAGTTTCCAGTACCACTTGTTCAGGTTAAAATAATGAATCTGCGGAGATGTATTCCCTCCGTAGGAGTTTCTGTCAAAAGAGCTTTCATAAGCTCCCTCTCCATCCGTCCCATACGGATTCCCGTCAGTCCCAAAGGCTTCCCCTGATGCCTCGCAGGAGTCTATGATGGTTCTGGCGACAATTCTCGGTTCTCCGATCTCCTCTGAAATTTCGTCCACAGTTCTTCCTTTTGCCATTTCCTGGGAAAGATAAGAATTGTAATAATTCATGTTTTCCCGAATCACGGATGCCGGAACTTCTCCGACCAGCGCCTCCTCCAGACCTCTCAGATATTCTTCTTTGCTCATTCAGTTCTCCTTAGATGTTATGTTACTCCAATTTTTCTTTTAAAATACCGCCCCGGTAAGCCGCAACCAGTTCCTTCAAATCTGCAATTTTAGCTGCCAGTTCTTTCCCGGTATCCGTATCAGCCACCATCACACGCTTTTTCATTTTTTCCACAATGGTCACCTTAGGCGTATTCTCATGGTTTGGATCAAAGGGCTTATGCTCTGCCAGCGCCAGATGACGCGAATTGAAGATCAGCGTATATCCCGCAATTCCCGTCTTGGGCTGGTAGGACTTGGAAAGACCTCCGTCAATAACAAACAGCTTTCCATTTCCCTTCACCGGGCTTTCACCATCCTTAAGCTTTACCGGGACATGGCCGTTGATGATGTGGGAGCCCTCCACAGGCAGGCCAAATTCTTTGAGAATCTTGTCACAAAACTCTTCTTTCGCACTCAGCTTATAGTAGGGATTCATGGTTTCCTTGGCCACAGTCTTATCCGCCACAAAATATCCCTCAAAGGTAGCCATATTATCCTTTCCATATACCGGAGACTTGGGGCCGCACCACAGGTACCACATCAGGTCCCTGTACCATTCCTTGGAAGAATCATCATCCGGAAGGAAATAAGCCATTTTTACTGCATCTTCAATGTAATCCAGCATCCGCTTGCCGGAGTAAATGATTCCATTGATGTTTAACGACTCAAACTCCCCGTTTTCCTTCATGGGAATGCAGCCGTGGTAAAGGAGGTTGGAGTTACAGCATTTGTACATGGCTCCATGGGAATACACAAAACGGATATGGCGGTGAAACACGCTGCTGTGCTTGAAGGACATGCACAGATTATGTATTAATTCTTCCTCTTCCTTGGAAAGCTTCAGCGGATCCTTTGGATCCACGGTGGGAAGATTCACGTCTAGCATCTTATAATCTTTGCCTTTGATCTGTACGGTTCCCTTTGTGAAGTCAATTCTGGTAATATGGGTTCTGTCATTCATTTCATATTCCGGATGGCGTTTGATAATCTGGCCCTCCACCTTAAACTGGATGATTGTGATGGCCTTATGCATTTTGGCCGCCAGGCCCGGATCCACAGCGTCGTAAATATTTTCATCCAAAATCTTCGGAAGGAACCGCTCACAGGGATCGTCCTTATAAACCCGGGCGGCAAACATGGAAAGCGGGCGAAGATTGATTCCATATCCGTCCTCCAGAAGGTCAAAGCAGTTATAACGGATGGCAATCCGCAGTACGTTGCAGATACATGCCAGATTTCCCGTCGCCGCGCCCATCCAGGAAATATCATGATTTCCCCACTGGATATCCACATCGTGGAACTGCATCAGCTCTTCCATAATAATATCGGGACGTGGTCCACGGTCAAAAATATCGCCGATAATATGAAGATTGTCAATGGTCAGGTTCTGAATCAGATTGCAGAGAGCTGTGATAAACTCAGAACCCATTCCGTTATCAATAATGGAATGAATAATCTCATCATAATATATCTTTTTGTTTTCATCATTGTAGTCCACATGAAGAAGTTCGTCAATAATATATGCGAATGCCGGCGGCATTTTTTTACGCACCTTGGATCTTGTATATTTGGAAGAGACCTCCTTACAAATCCGCACCAGACGGTAAATATTAATGCGCTGCCAGTCATCATTGTAACGTTTTTCCCTCTTTGTCAGCCGCAGGACCCGTTCCGGATAATAAATCAGATTCGCCAGTGCGATTTCCTCTTCATCGGAAATCACATATCCAAAGGTTTCTGAAATTTTTTCCCGGATGATACCGGATGCGCTCCGCAAAAGATGGATAAACGCCTCGTATTCTCCGTGAAGATCACTGAAGAAATACTCTGTTCCTTTCGGAAGCCCGCGGATCGCCATAAGGTTAATAATCTCGCTGGATGCCGCCTTGACCGTTGGATACTCCCTGGCCAAAAGTTTTAAATACGCCAAATCTCTCATTGTTTGTTCCTCCCACATACGTTTCCGGCAAATCCCCTTCAGATTTCTTGTTTTTCCCACTTTTTCGCTTGCCGGTAATTGCTTTTCCTTCTATTTTATAGTAACATATTCATATTTAGATTGAAAGTCTTTTTTTCTCTCTTTGCATCCATTGTTTTTCCGTATTTCTCCGTGACATTTCCTATATATGTTGCCGTTTTTATCCCCCCTTGCCAAAAATAATGGTATCAAAACGGTATCACGTTTCACTCCATTTTGGCCCCCTTTCTTTATCTCCTCCCCTTCCATAAAATATCTTCTCCTGACTCTATCAACCACAAGGCAGCCCGCTCTGTGGAGCTGGTCCACGTCTGCTGGAACCGTTCCACTCCGCCGCCTGCCAGTGCCTTGCTATATATTCTCTCCGCTTCCGGAAGGAACGGCCGCAGCCTTTTACAGTATCTAGGCTTTCTCAACTCCCGCAGCGCCTTGGCATGGACCTGCCGTACAGTTTCCGGTGTGGCGCCCTGCTGCCTGCCGATCTCTGCCAGTGTCATGCCACCCTTATACCGTTTCCGAATCACCTCAGGCTGCTGTCCTGGCAGACTGTCCACACATTCCCATAAGATGCGCCGCAGCTCATCCCCTTCCATCCGGTCAATAACTTCCGCCTCCAGGTCAAACGGATCCGCCACAAACTCTCCCGCCGTGGCGTCCTCCCAGCCGTCCAGGCCGGTCACAGGGCTGTCCAGGCTTCCCAGGCGGGCCCTGCTGGCATCTTCCCTTATCCTCTTTACCTGTTCCATGCTGCAGCCCAAATTGACCGCTAGCCTCCAATCCGAAGGTTTCCTTCCATACTCCGCAGCATAAGAAGATACAAACTTCTCATATTGACGTATAGTCTCCAAACGCTGAACCGGGATCCTCAGACAGCTTCCATTATTCTGAATATAACGCTTTATCCTCTGCCGGATCCATTTCTCTGCATAAGTAAGAAATTTACACCCAGCAGCAGGATCAAAGCCCTCAATGGCCGGATAAAGAGCAAGATAGCCCTCCTGTTCCAGATCTTCCAGTTCGCCGCTCTCCCGGTATCTCCAGGCAATGGAGCGAATGAAATCTTTTACCTGATCGTAAAGCTGGACCATATTCTCAGCAACATCCTCTCCGGCTTTGATCCTCATCACAAGATGTTCATTGGTCATGACTACATTCCTCTTTCCTCTTACTTTTTGTCAAAACAATGGGCGAGTACTGCCCCAATCAGCACTCCGGCATATTTCTGTTGTGGCCCTTATTTTCGGCCTAATTTTTCCCAGAGCTTCATTGGCTACTCTGTCTACGTTCCCACCTGCCAAAAACGCCCCAGACAATCCGCAAGGGAAAGTCCGGGGCGCCTGGTCTTATTATGCGCCGCTTCCGGTCTCAGCTTCCGCTCCGCTGCTTGCCGGCTGTTCCTGATAATACAATGCCTTTACCTTGTTATCCAAAACAAAAGCATCATAAGCAATGCGTCCCTCCACCAGTGAACCGCTGATACCGGGCGGGTCTTCATGGATTTTGTAATCTTCCAGTTTGGTAGGCGCGACTGTGGCGCATGGATGAGCGATCAGGAAGCCGAAGTTCTTAGGCAGACGGTTAGCGGGTACTTTGATAACCATAGCTCCGTCAAGGTTGGAAATAACGCCTTTCAGCCTTAAATCATTGCCGATATCGGTTTCCATTGTGATGTCCTTGCACTGCTTCATCAGTACATACACATCCGGCGTAACAACGATAATGCGCCCCGTTTCCGGCGCTTCCTCATTGTCAAGGGCATTGTTGCCAGCAAGGATTTCCAGATAGATATTCTCTTTGGTGAGTGTCTTTGCAGCAGGTTTTTGTCCTGCATTGGCACACATCACCCCATAGGTGTAAGTATCCACTTCCGGGATTACTACTTCCCTGACCTGCCTTTCCAAAGCAGAAGCCGCCTGCAAATTCTGTACTGTTTCGTCTGTATCCAACTTGTCGATAACAAAGGTGAAGGAACGATCTTTTTTCAAGGTGAACTCTTCCGTGGTTGCGTCAAGGTCTTTCACCACGCCATACCGGGAACCTGTCATTCCTTCCGGAGTATTCCGCTTATAGTCGTTCATCTGGGAAGTACTGACTTTATACACCTTCACGGTATGCGCCCCCGTCCAATCAAAATCCTGATTGGTTAAAAGGCTTTTCTTGCTCTCCGTGCTAAATTTTTCGTCAACATATGGTAAAAATTTTGTTGCTAAATTGATAGCCATGTTTTATGCTTCCTTTCCGTTAAGTACGAAGCCCCATAGCTTTCCTCAGTTCTGCGTCTTCCGCTGCCCCGGCACCCGACACTTTGCCGCTTGCCCCTGGCTGGAAGCCTTTAAATATATGCTGCTTTGTGGCATTCGCCTTATACTCATTGAATATTTTTTCTATTGTCCCTATGCTCTTTTCCATTGCTTCCTTATCGGTGCAGTTAAGGGCATCAAAAAGCTGCACAGGCAACCCTTTCTCTGATAACAGTTCCTTGGCACTCATGTGTAATTCCCGCTGTGCAAGTTCCTGCTCCCTCTTCGCAAGATCAGCTTCCCCGCTGTTCTTTGCCTTCTCTTTGGCAAGGCGTTCCCCAACAATACGGTTTACATCCTCTTGTGTGAAAGTCTTTTCCCCTGTTCCGTGATTGGCTGCCGGGTCTGCGTTCTGGTTGATGTTGTTATCTTCCATGATGTTTTCTCCCTTCTTTTTACGCCCGAAGTGGGCTATTTCAAATGAAAAAGGCATGAGCAATAACCAGCCATCAGACTGATTATTTCCCATGCCTTGCAATCAAGACTAACCCCATAGGGCGGTACTCATGCCGTATTTCATTCTATACCTATCCTACCACATATAGAGGGTATCGTCAATATACATCCTTTATCTTGCGGAATGTAAGGTTTTATTGGATTTTGGTACTGTCAAAACCGTATGCAGAAAGCCGTCCCTTTCTGTCGTTTCCTTCACTCTGGTATCAGAAAACAGACGCTTCACCGCCCATTCAAGAAGCCGCTTTTTCTCCCTCTCATCCTCTGTATATGCAACCCTGATCTTCAATCCATCACCGCCTTTTTGAAAGTTTATTTTCAAATTTCAATTTTGTTCGATATTTCTTTAAACTCTAGTTTTCTCTAGCAGTTCAAAACCTTAACATTTGTTAACAAGTTTTCACTAGTTCTCCCGTGTGTGTAACCGTGTCAACAAACTAACATTTACTAATAAATGTTAAGTTTTGCTAAGCCCTGACGCTCATATAAGCCCATATAGCCATTTTAAATAGGGGGCTTGATAAAATGGCCACCGCATGGTAAACTTGCCTTGCTGGGGCTGTGTGTTTATCATGCGGCTTACCCCTTGCCTCCAGGCCCGCATCATAGGCGCGGTTAATTGCCTCAACCGTAGCTACTGCCAGCACTCTATCACCTTCGTCTGGCTCATTCAAGCCTGATAGCCATATCTTCATAAAAATCTACTCATCCACTGGATACTTCACGATATAAAATCTCTCCTTTCTATTTCGCCACAAAGCACGGAACTGCCAACTCACAGCCTTCTTCGTCCTTTCCAATGTTTTCATATGCTGGCTTCTGCCCGCATTGCCTAAGAATTTCAAAAACTTCTTCCATGTTCTCTGTATACAATATTTCAGGTCTTTTTTCCATGTTTTTCCTTTCTGTTGCGACGTCGCAACTCTCATATTAAAGGGGAGGCGCGCCAACACCTCCCCAGCGCCACACTCTCGCAGCGGCCAGCGGGTTAGGTGAGATTATATTCTCGAAAATCTATGAGAAGCCGTCTGATGCTATGTAAGCGGCCTTCTCCTGGCTCTCTCGCTCCGGATCCCATGGACACGGCCCAGGTTATAAAATAGCGATGCTGCAAACACGCTGCAGCTTTCCTCTCCATCCAGTCTCCAGTGCTTCGTCATTTGCCTGTACAATTCGTTCATTTCTGAATCTGCAATAAAAGCTACTGGCTGATACTTGGAAATTTGTATCTCTCTTTGAATATCCATAAAATTTCTCCTTTACATTTCCCCGGAGAATGTGCTACCCTTAAAGTGTTAGTAAGGTAGTAGCTCCGGCTGCTTTGGGCCTCTAGGAAGGTGGTGCTTCCTGGGGGCCTATTTTTTAATAGTTCCCGCTTTCAATCGCTTCTGCAATATTGTGCAGCTTCTCCACCTTCAGAAGCTCAATAGCCTCCTGCCTGGTAAATCCCTGGGCCTCTGCCGCTTGAATCTGTTTTGCATAGAATCCAATCATGTCAGAGAATAACTTGATCGGGTCTGTTCTCTGGTAACCGCAAGCCATATTCTTCACCTGCTTTCAAATTGTATAATCTTCTCAATACGTCATTTTCTTTTCTTAAAAGCTTAATTTCTTCTTTCAAATCGTTATTGATCGATTCAATGATTTCACTACGCTTCGTCATAAGATTAGATATACATTTTATCAATTCAATATCCGACATTTCCGAAAGCTCTTTTGCGGTACTTTAAAATAAATAGTTTTCATGTTTCTCCTTTCGTTCTCTCTTTCTCGTTGATAGCCCCTATATACTCTGGAAAAACCCTCCAGTACAGTGCAAACCATTGAAAACACTGGGTTTGCTTTACTCGTTGATATCCTCTAGTAAGACAACAATTACTTGCCTTACTCGTTGATATCCTCCAGTAAATGAAACCCTTATAAATACTAACTTTTTTATTTACTAGTTGGTTTTTTCAGGGGCTTTAAGAGTAATTAAAAATTTTTTTGATTTTCCATAGCCAGTAGACCACACATGGGTGCGACCTTCCTTCTTTAGCACTGCTTTTGCATTCTTAAGAGCGTTAGAAGTAATGCCATTCACCTTGGCCAGTTCGTCAAGCTCCGATATTTCCATTTGACCTTGTTCTTCCAGTGTTCCCAGTATAAATTCTTTTGCAGCCTCTGCAGCCGGTGCCATATTCTTGTTTCGGCTATCTTCAAGGATAAATTCTCGATCTTTTTTCTTTGTATAACCTCTAAAGACTGGCACACCGTCATTCAGTTCATACAAAACGCTATCCTCCAGTTTTCCCCAGTTTGATTTCTCATGCGTGATGTACCTTAGATTCTCGCTATTAGGAACCATTCCGGTCATTAACACAGATCTGGATGAATCCCATATATCAGAACTATCTGCGATCCTTTTACGCCCCCATACACCACTCTGTTTATTTGTATGGACAATAATAATAGATGTCGTTCTATAGGTCTCGCCAAAGCCTATCAGTGGGGTGAAACATTTTCGCATAGCGTTACGATCTCCCATTCTTAAGTTGGCTGGTACGAAAGCTTGTACCGGGTCGTATATCACTAAATCCGGTCTGTTTGTTTCAATGATCCCCTTAAGAAGATCGCCGTCAAAGTTCAGATTAACAAATCTTTCATCATTGGCACCCATGTACGAAATTCTGTCCATATCTGCACCATTTGCTTCTAATCGCCTTCTTAGAACATATTCCCATGAATCCTCTGCCGAGAAAACAGCCACACTTTCTGGCTGATTCTGAAAAGGTATATTCTGACCAGATACAAGAAAATGCTGCTTCCCGGTCGTGATGCTTGCCACAATCGAACACCAAAGCGAAGTTTTGCCGACGCCACCCTCGCCAGCTATTATTGTAATGCCATACTTAGGTATGTATCCAGGTATCAGCCATTCAGGCTCTTTAATTTCCACCTGCGCTGCATGATCAAGGCGAAAGTCTTCTATTTTTTTATGTTGTGCCACCGGCGGCTGCCCATTCCAGTTGCTACGCTTTGAATAGTCCTTCTGGGCTTCCAGCTGTCTGTCTATGTCAGCAATCGCCGCATCAATAGCAGCTCTTTTTTCCTCAACAGAAGGGCTTTCGTGCTCATGTTGTCCAACTTCTCCGCTCGTTGCTGCTCACCTCTTTTCTGTTCCCATTTTTCTTTTAATTTCTTGACATATTCTGCCGCTACCGGCTTCATAGATTCCGCTTGCCTCTGCTCATATTCAGCCACTACGCAGCTATAATGTCCCCTTGCCTTGCTGCACCCAGCAGCCTCCAGCTTGTCCAGGGCCTCCGCCGCAAACTCCGGCGTTGTAATACTATATCCATAGATCCGGAGAAAGAAATTCTTATCAAGCCTCATCCCCGGCCGGATGCTCTGCTGCAGTTCCTCACGGCTTGCCACTATGCTCCCACCTCTTCCAGGCCGGTACGCTGAAAGAAATACTTTCGCGGTACCCTGCCAGATCTGGTTATATATCCCTTGGTCTTTAATTCTGCGTTAAGTTCCGCTATGATCTTATAACCATAGCGCTCAGAGCACTCCATAACCTCAGCTACTTCACTGGCTGTCATAAACTGCTTGCTCATGCCGCAACCTCCCTTCTCCGGTGTTCCCGGTCAATGATATTCCGTAGCTTTACAAGTTCCTGGTTAATTGCCTCCAGCTCTGGGCCGTATTCCGGTTTCCAGCTGATTCCGGAGTGCGTTAGGATAAAAGATTTTCTGGCTGCTAGCTGCAGATATCTGCTTACCTCTTTTTCTGTCATTCCTCTGGTCTCCTTTCATAATTTGGTTGTGATGTTGCAACTTTTTTGGTTCTGGCCAGAATAGCCACTTTCTCCCAGAATGGGAACCGTGGACGAATGCCCTTGGTTGATATGATAGGCTTCTCACCCATTCCAAAGCCCCAGCCCGGCGCTTTATTCATTTGCTAAAATCTCAGTTACATCAATCTTAAGAGCTGCTGCCACCCGCCCAATCGTTCCAGGCCTTACGTCTCGTCCAGCAAGAACACCATTCAAAGTCGGGCGTGGAAGCTCTGACGCAATCTGCAAGTCTCTGGTATTCATACAAGCCCTCGCCATAGCAAGCTCCAGTTTCTTTCTGTCCACTTTCATTCTCTCACCTCCCATTTAAAATTGCAGATTTTTTTCAATCTCATTTTAATTGTATCAGATTGATTTAAACCTGTCAATGGAAAAAAAGATTTTTTTCAATCTGTTATTTTACATTCCAATGTGTTATTATAAATATGGAGGTGAAAAAGTGTTGGAGAAATCTTTTACAGGTGAACTTATACGAAAATACAGAATTGAAAAGGGATTAACTCAAAAACAGCTCGGTGAAAAATGTGGGATAAACGAAGCTAATATTAGAAAATATGAACTTGGAACCCAAAAGCCCAAAATAGAAACCTTAGAGCGCATTGCTGCCGGATTAGATATTCCTTTAAGCAAATTGTCAGGTTATACCGTTATACCAAAAGACGAGATTCAAAGAGCGCTCGACACAATGTTAGAAGAATGGAAACGAGAAGAAAGAAGCGACGAAGCAAAGCTACTAGAAAAATACAATTTGCTGAACGAATTAGGAAAGTTGGAAGCATATAAACGCCTTGAAGAAATGACAGAATTAAAAAAATACAGAAAACTTTACAATGTATCAATTGATGATCTTTAAAAAATAACTGTTTCTTCCCCTTCATTCCAAAGCCCCAGCCCGGCCAGAATGAAAGGAAGAATACATATGGCACAATATAAAGATGAGGCGCGCGGTACCTGGTACTGCAAATTTTCATACCGTGATTGGACTGGCCAGCGCCGGCAAAAGCTCAAGCGCGGTTTTTCTACCAAAAGAGATGCTGCCGCCTGGGAGCGGGAGTTTCTGGAGAAGGCCGCCGGAACCCCGGATATAACATTCAAAAGTCTTTACGACCTTTATTTTGAAGACGCAAAGGCCCGCCTTAAACTGTCCACCTGGCGTAATAAAAAAGCGGGTTCTGATAAACATATCCTTCATTTCTTTGAGCAGAAACCAATCAATAAAATAACTCCTGCAGATATTCGGAAATGGCAAAACGAACTTGCAGGAAAGAAGCTCAAAGACAGCTCCTGCAGGGCAATCTACGGATATTTAAGCTCCATCTTCAATTATGCGGTCAAATTTCACGGTCTTCCCAAGAACCCTTGCTCAGTTGTGGAGCCCGGGAAGGTTGCGAAAAGGAGCTCCATTTCCTTCTGGACGAAGGACCAGTTTCAGCTTTTTATAAAACATATAGATGAGCCAGAGATATACACCGGCCTTATGGTACTCTTCTATGCCGGCCTTCGTGTAGGCGAGCTGCTGGCCCTGGCGCCGGCGGATATTGACCTGGATAAATGCCTAATATATGTTTCAAAAACATACCACCGTTTTGAATGTACTGATTTGATTACTTCACCCAAAACAGAAAATAGCTGCCGGACAGTAACGATTCCTCCATTCCTGGCGGATTGCCTGCGCGAATACGCAGCCCGTGTGTACACGCTGGAGAATGAGGAACGCTTCTTTTGCACCCTCACTATGATGAAATTGAGATATGCAATGAAAAAGGGCGCTGCTGCAACAGGACTTTCCCGCATCCGGATTCATGATCTCCGGCATTCTCACGTATCCTTGTTGATTGACCTGGGTTTTTCTCCTTATCTGGTTGCGGAGCGAATCGGGGACACCGTGGACATGGTTCAGAAAATTTATGGTCATTTGTACCCTAATCGGCATCAGGAAGTGGCAGATAGATTACAAGCCTTGAATTTTAAGTATCAGGATGGTATCATATAGCAAATGAATAACTATGGGGGCCTTGTTTTTACTGGCCCCCGGCAAGTTCTACTATATTCATATTTAGATTGAAAGTCTTTTTTTCTCTCTTTGCATCCATTGTTTTTCCGTATTTCTCCGTGACATTTCCTATATATGTTGCCGTTTTTATCCCCCCTTGCCAAAAATAATGGTATCAAAACGGTATCACGTTTCACTCCATTTTGGCCCCCTTTCTTTATCTCCTCCCCTTCCATAAAATATCTTCTCCTGACTCTATCAACCACAAGGCAGCCCGCTCTGTGGAGCTGGTCCACGTCTGCTGGAACCGTTCCACTCCGCCGCCTGCCAGTGCCTTGCTATATATTCTCTCCGCTTCCGGAAGGAACGGCCGCAGCCTTTTACAGTATCTAGGCTTTCTCAACTCCCGCAGCGCCTTGGCATGGACCTGCCGTACAGTTTCCGGTGTGGCGCCCTGCTGCCTGCCGATCTCTGCCAGTGTCATGCCACCCTTATACCGTTTCCGAATCACCTCAGGCTGCTGTCCTGGCAGACTGTCCACACATTCCCATAAGATGCGCCGCAGCTCATCCCCTTCCATCCGGTCAATAACTTCCGCCTCCAGGTCAAACGGATCCGCCACAAACTCTCCCGCCGTGGCGTCCTCCCAGCCGTCCAGGCCGGTCACAGGGCTGTCCAGGCTTCCCAGGCGGGCCCTGCTGGCATCTTCCCTTATCCTCTTTACCTGTTCCATGCTGCAGCCCAAATTGACCGCTAGCCTCCAATCCGAAGGTTTCCTTCCATACTCCGCAGCATAAGAAGATACAAACTTCTCATATTGACGTATAGTCTCCAAACGCTGAACCGGGATCCTCAGACAGCTTCCATTATTCTGAATATAACGCTTTATCCTCTGCCGGATCCATTTCTCTGCATAAGTAAGAAATTTACACCCAGCAGCAGGATCAAAGCCCTCAATGGCCGGATAAAGAGCAAGATAGCCCTCCTGTTCCAGATCTTCCAGTTCGCCGCTCTCCCGGTATCTCCAGGCAATGGAGCGAATGAAATCTTTTACCTGATCGTAAAGCTGGACCATATTCTCAGCAACATCCTCTCCGGCTTTGATCCTCATCACAAGATGTTCATTGGTCATGACTACATTCCTCTTTCCTCTTACTTTTTGTCAAAACAATGGGCGAGTACTGCCCCAATCAGCACTCCGGCATATTTCTGTTGTGGCCCTTATTTTCGGCCTAATTTTTCCCAGAGCTTCATTGGCTACTCTGTCTACGTTCCCACCTGCCAAAAACGCCCCAGACAATCCGCAAGGGAAAGTCCGGGGCGCCTGGTCTTATTATGCGCCGCTTCCGGTCTCAGCTTCCGCTCCGCTGCTTGCCGGCTGTTCCTGATAATACAATGCCTTTACCTTGTTATCCAAAACAAAAGCATCATAAGCAATGCGTCCCTCCACCAGTGAACCGCTGATACCGGGCGGGTCTTCATGGATTTTGTAATCTTCCAGTTTGGTAGGCGCGACTGTGGCGCATGGATGAGCGATCAGGAAGCCGAAGTTCTTAGGCAGACGGTTAGCGGGTACTTTGATAACCATAGCTCCGTCAAGGTTGGAAATAACGCCTTTCAGCCTTAAATCATTGCCGATATCGGTTTCCATTGTGATGTCCTTGCACTGCTTCATCAGTACATACACATCCGGCGTAACAACGATAATGCGCCCCGTTTCCGGCGCTTCCTCATTGTCAAGGGCATTGTTGCCAGCAAGGATTTCCAGATAGATATTCTCTTTGGTGAGTGTCTTTGCAGCAGGTTTTTGTCCTGCATTGGCACACATCACCCCATAGGTGTAAGTATCCACTTCCGGGATTACTACTTCCCTGACCTGCCTTTCCAAAGCAGAAGCCGCCTGCAAATTCTGTACTGTTTCGTCTGTATCCAACTTGTCGATAACAAAGGTGAAGGAACGATCTTTTTTCAAGGTGAACTCTTCCGTGGTTGCGTCAAGGTCTTTCACCACGCCATACCGGGAACCTGTCATTCCTTCCGGAGTATTCCGCTTATAGTCGTTCATCTGGGAAGTACTGACTTTATACACCTTCACGGTATGCGCCCCCGTCCAATCAAAATCCTGATTGGTTAAAAGGCTTTTCTTGCTCTCCGTGCTAAATTTTTCGTCAACATATGGTAAAAATTTTGTTGCTAAATTGATAGCCATGTTTTATGCTTCCTTTCCGTTAAGTACGAAGCCCCATAGCTTTCCTCAGTTCTGCGTCTTCCGCTGCCCCGGCACCCGACACTTTGCCGCTTGCCCCTGGCTGGAAGCCTTTAAATATATGCTGCTTTGTGGCATTCGCCTTATACTCATTGAATATTTTTTCTATTGTCCCTATGCTCTTTTCCATTGCTTCCTTATCGGTGCAGTTAAGGGCATCAAAAAGCTGCACAGGCAACCCTTTCTCTGATAACAGTTCCTTGGCACTCATGTGTAATTCCCGCTGTGCAAGTTCCTGCTCCCTCTTCGCAAGATCAGCTTCCCCGCTGTTCTTTGCCTTCTCTTTGGCAAGGCGTTCCCCAACAATACGGTTTACATCCTCTTGTGTGAAAGTCTTTTCCCCTGTTCCGTGATTGGCTGCCGGGTCTGCGTTCTGGTTGATGTTGTTATCTTCCATGATGTTTTCTCCCTTCTTTTTACGCCCGAAGTGGGCTATTTCAAATGAAAAAGGCATGAGCAATAACCAGCCATCAGACTGATTATTTCCCATGCCTTGCAATCAAGACTAACCCCATAGGGCGGTACTCATGCCGTATTTCATTCTATACCTATCCTACCACATATAGAGGGTATCGTCAATATACATCCTTTATCTTGCGGAATGTAAGGTTTTATTGGATTTTGGTACTGTCAAAACCGTATGCAGAAAGCCGTCCCTTTCTGTCGTTTCCTTCACTCTGGTATCAGAAAACAGACGCTTCACCGCCCATTCAAGAAGCCGCTTTTTCTCCCTCTCATCCTCTGTATATGCAACCCTGATCTTCAATCCATCACCGCCTTTTTGAAAGTTTATTTTCAAATTTCAATTTTGTTCGATATTTCTTTAAACTCTAGTTTTCTCTAGCAGTTCAAAACCTTAACATTTGTTAACAAGTTTTCACTAGTTCTCCCGTGTGTGTAACCGTGTCAACAAACTAACATTTACTAATAAATGTTAAGTTTTGCTAAGCCCTGACGCTCATATAAGCCCATATAGCCATTTTAAATAGGGGGCTTGATAAAATGGCCACCGCATGGTAAACTTGCCTTGCTGGGGCTGTGTGTTTATCATGCGGCTTACCCCTTGCCTCCAGGCCCGCATCATAGGCGCGGTTAATTGCCTCAACCGTAGCTACTGCCAGCACTCTATCACCTTCGTCTGGCTCATTCAAGCCTGATAGCCATATCTTCATAAAAATCTACTCATCCACTGGATACTTCACGATATAAAATCTCTCCTTTCTATTTCGCCACAAAGCACGGAACTGCCAACTCACAGCCTTCTTCGTCCTTTCCAATGTTTTCATATGCTGGCTTCTGCCCGCATTGCCTAAGAATTTCAAAAACTTCTTCCATGTTCTCTGTATACAATATTTCAGGTCTTTTTTCCATGTTTTTCCTTTCTGTTGCGACGTCGCAACTCTCATATTAAAGGGGAGGCGCGCCAACACCTCCCCAGCGCCACACTCTCGCAGCGGCCAGCGGGTTAGGTGAGATTATATTCTCGAAAATCTATGAGAAGCCGTCTGATGCTATGTAAGCGGCCTTCTCCTGGCTCTCTCGCTCCGGATCCCATGGACACGGCCCAGGTTATAAAATAGCGATGCTGCAAACACGCTGCAGCTTTCCTCTCCATCCAGTCTCCAGTGCTTCGTCATTTGCCTGTACAATTCGTTCATTTCTGAATCTGCAATAAAAGCTACTGGCTGATACTTGGAAATTTGTATCTCTCTTTGAATATCCATAAAATTTCTCCTTTACATTTCCCCGGAGAATGTGCTACCCTTAAAGTGTTAGTAAGGTAGTAGCTCCGGCTGCTTTGGGCCTCTAGGAAGGTGGTGCTTCCTGGGGGCCTATTTTTTAATAGTTCCCGCTTTCAATCGCTTCTGCAATATTGTGCAGCTTCTCCACCTTCAGAAGCTCAATAGCCTCCTGCCTGGTAAATCCCTGGGCCTCTGCCGCTTGAATCTGTTTTGCATAGAATCCAATCATGTCAGAGAATAACTTGATCGGGTCTGTTCTCTGGTAACCGCAAGCCATATTCTTCACCTGCTTTCAAATTGTATAATCTTCTCAATACGTCATTTTCTTTTCTTAAAAGCTTAATTTCTTCTTTCAAATCGTTATTGATCGATTCAATGATTTCACTACGCTTCGTCATAAGATTAGATATACATTTTATCAATTCAATATCCGACATTTCCGAAAGCTCTTTTGCGGTACTTTAAAATAAATAGTTTTCATGTTTCTCCTTTCGTTCTCTCTTTCTCGTTGATAGCCCCTATATACTCTGGAAAAACCCTCCAGTACAGTGCAAACCATTGAAAACACTGGGTTTGCTTTACTCGTTGATATCCTCTAGTAAGACAACAATTACTTGCCTTACTCGTTGATATCCTCCAGTAAATGAAACCCTTATAAATACTAACTTTTTTATTTACTAGTTGGTTTTTTCAGGGGCTTTAAGAGTAATTAAAAATTTTTTTGATTTTCCATAGCCAGTAGACCACACATGGGTGCGACCTTCCTTCTTTAGCACTGCTTTTGCATTCTTAAGAGCGTTAGAAGTAATGCCATTCACCTTGGCCAGTTCGTCAAGCTCCGATATTTCCATTTGACCTTGTTCTTCCAGTGTTCCCAGTATAAATTCTTTTGCAGCCTCTGCAGCCGGTGCCATATTCTTGTTTCGGCTATCTTCAAGGATAAATTCTCGATCTTTTTTCTTTGTATAACCTCTAAAGACTGGCACACCGTCATTCAGTTCATACAAAACGCTATCCTCCAGTTTTCCCCAGTTTGATTTCTCATGCGTGATGTACCTTAGATTCTCGCTATTAGGAACCATTCCGGTCATTAACACAGATCTGGATGAATCCCATATATCAGAACTATCTGCGATCCTTTTACGCCCCCATACACCACTCTGTTTATTTGTATGGACAATAATAATAGATGTCGTTCTATAGGTCTCGCCAAAGCCTATCAGTGGGGTGAAACATTTTCGCATAGCGTTACGATCTCCCATTCTTAAGTTGGCTGGTACGAAAGCTTGTACCGGGTCGTATATCACTAAATCCGGTCTGTTTGTTTCAATGATCCCCTTAAGAAGATCGCCGTCAAAGTTCAGATTAACAAATCTTTCATCATTGGCACCCATGTACGAAATTCTGTCCATATCTGCACCATTTGCTTCTAATCGCCTTCTTAGAACATATTCCCATGAATCCTCTGCCGAGAAAACAGCCACACTTTCTGGCTGATTCTGAAAAGGTATATTCTGACCAGATACAAGAAAATGCTGCTTCCCGGTCGTGATGCTTGCCACAATCGAACACCAAAGCGAAGTTTTGCCGACGCCACCCTCGCCAGCTATTATTGTAATGCCATACTTAGGTATGTATCCAGGTATCAGCCATTCAGGCTCTTTAATTTCCACCTGCGCTGCATGATCAAGGCGAAAGTCTTCTATTTTTTTATGTTGTGCCACCGGCGGCTGCCCATTCCAGTTGCTACGCTTTGAATAGTCCTTCTGGGCTTCCAGCTGTCTGTCTATGTCAGCAATCGCCGCATCAATAGCAGCTCTTTTTTCCTCAACAGAAGGGCTTTCGTGCTCATGTTGTCCAACTTCTCCGCTCGTTGCTGCTCACCTCTTTTCTGTTCCCATTTTTCTTTTAATTTCTTGACATATTCTGCCGCTACCGGCTTCATAGATTCCGCTTGCCTCTGCTCATATTCAGCCACTACGCAGCTATAATGTCCCCTTGCCTTGCTGCACCCAGCAGCCTCCAGCTTGTCCAGGGCCTCCGCCGCAAACTCCGGCGTTGTAATACTATATCCATAGATCCGGAGAAAGAAATTCTTATCAAGCCTCATCCCCGGCCGGATGCTCTGCTGCAGTTCCTCACGGCTTGCCACTATGCTCCCACCTCTTCCAGGCCGGTACGCTGAAAGAAATACTTTCGCGGTACCCTGCCAGATCTGGTTATATATCCCTTGGTCTTTAATTCTGCGTTAAGTTCCGCTATGATCTTATAACCATAGCGCTCAGAGCACTCCATAACCTCAGCTACTTCACTGGCTGTCATAAACTGCTTGCTCATGCCGCAACCTCCCTTCTCCGGTGTTCCCGGTCAATGATATTCCGTAGCTTTACAAGTTCCTGGTTAATTGCCTCCAGCTCTGGGCCGTATTCCGGTTTCCAGCTGATTCCGGAGTGCGTTAGGATAAAAGATTTTCTGGCTGCTAGCTGCAGATATCTGCTTACCTCTTTTTCTGTCATTCCTCTGGTCTCCTTTCATAATTTGGTTGTGATGTTGCAACTTTTTTGGTTCTGGCCAGAATAGCCACTTTCTCCCAGAATGGGAACCGTGGACGAATGCCCTTGGTTGATATGATAGGCTTCTCACCCATTCCAAAGCCCCAGCCCGGCGCTTTATTCATTTGCTAAAATCTCAGTTACATCAATCTTAAGAGCTGCTGCCACCCGCCCAATCGTTCCAGGCCTTACGTCTCGTCCAGCAAGAACACCATTCAAAGTCGGGCGTGGAAGCTCTGACGCAATCTGCAAGTCTCTGGTATTCATACAAGCCCTCGCCATAGCAAGCTCCAGTTTCTTTCTGTCCACTTTCATTCTCTCACCTCCCATTTAAAATTGCAGATTTTTTTCAATCTCATTTTAATTGTATCAGATTGATTTAAACCTGTCAATGGAAAAAAAGATTTTTTTCAATCTGTTATTTTACATTCCAATGTGTTATTATAAATATGGAGGTGAAAAAGTGTTGGAGAAATCTTTTACAGGTGAACTTATACGAAAATACAGAATTGAAAAGGGATTAACTCAAAAACAGCTCGGTGAAAAATGTGGGATAAACGAAGCTAATATTAGAAAATATGAACTTGGAACCCAAAAGCCCAAAATAGAAACCTTAGAGCGCATTGCTGCCGGATTAGATATTCCTTTAAGCAAATTGTCAGGTTATACCGTTATACCAAAAGACGAGATTCAAAGAGCGCTCGACACAATGTTAGAAGAATGGAAACGAGAAGAAAGAAGCGACGAAGCAAAGCTACTAGAAAAATACAATTTGCTGAACGAATTAGGAAAGTTGGAAGCATATAAACGCCTTGAAGAAATGACAGAATTAAAAAAATACAGAAAACTTTACAATGTATCAATTGATGATCTTTAAAAAATAACTGTTTCTTCCCCTTCATTCCAAAGCCCCAGCCCGGCCAGAATGAAAGGAAGAATACATATGGCACAATATAAAGATGAGGCGCGCGGTACCTGGTACTGCAAATTTTCATACCGTGATTGGACTGGCCAGCGCCGGCAAAAGCTCAAGCGCGGTTTTTCTACCAAAAGAGATGCTGCCGCCTGGGAGCGGGAGTTTCTGGAGAAGGCCGCCGGAACCCCGGATATAACATTCAAAAGTCTTTACGACCTTTATTTTGAAGACGCAAAGGCCCGCCTTAAACTGTCCACCTGGCGTAATAAAAAAGCGGGTTCTGATAAACATATCCTTCATTTCTTTGAGCAGAAACCAATCAATAAAATAACTCCTGCAGATATTCGGAAATGGCAAAACGAACTTGCAGGAAAGAAGCTCAAAGACAGCTCCTGCAGGGCAATCTACGGATATTTAAGCTCCATCTTCAATTATGCGGTCAAATTTCACGGTCTTCCCAAGAACCCTTGCTCAGTTGTGGAGCCCGGGAAGGTTGCGAAAAGGAGCTCCATTTCCTTCTGGACGAAGGACCAGTTTCAGCTTTTTATAAAACATATAGATGAGCCAGAGATATACACCGGCCTTATGGTACTCTTCTATGCCGGCCTTCGTGTAGGCGAGCTGCTGGCCCTGGCGCCGGCGGATATTGACCTGGATAAATGCCTAATATATGTTTCAAAAACATACCACCGTTTTGAATGTACTGATTTGATTACTTCACCCAAAACAGAAAATAGCTGCCGGACAGTAACGATTCCTCCATTCCTGGCGGATTGCCTGCGCGAATACGCAGCCCGTGTGTACACGCTGGAGAATGAGGAACGCTTCTTTTGCACCCTCACTATGATGAAATTGAGATATGCAATGAAAAAGGGCGCTGCTGCAACAGGACTTTCCCGCATCCGGATTCATGATCTCCGGCATTCTCACGTATCCTTGTTGATTGACCTGGGTTTTTCTCCTTATCTGGTTGCGGAGCGAATCGGGGACACCGTGGACATGGTTCAGAAAATTTATGGTCATTTGTACCCTAATCGGCATCAGGAAGTGGCAGATAGATTACAAGCCTTGAATTTTAAGTATCAGGATGGTATCATATAGCAAATGAATAACTATGGGGGCCTTGTTTTTACTGGCCCCCGGCAAGTTCTACTATATTCATATTTAAAAGACAATAAAAAGAAAAAGGGGATTTTTACATGGATCGGGAACTTCTTTACGTTTTCGGAACCGGAAATGCCACGGTAACGAACCTTTACAATACCTGCTTTGCTTTGAGAGACAGTGACGAATATTTTATGGTGGATGCCGGCGGCGGAAATGGAATTTTGAAGATTCTGGACAACATGCAGGTGTCTCTCTCAAGAATTCACCATATCTTTGTTACCCATGAGCACACAGACCACATTCTGGGCATTATCTGGATGATCCGTATGATTGCCGTAAGGATGCGTCAGGACAAATACGAAGGGGACGCCTTCATTTACTGCCACGAAGAACTGGTTGAAACCATTAAAACCTTATGCCGCCTGACCATCCAGGGGAAATTTTATGATATGATTGGTTCCAGAATCCATCTGGTGCCCGTGAAGGACGGGGAAACCAAGCAGATTTTAAGCTATCATGTCACCTTCTTTGATATTCACTCCACAAAGGCAAAACAGTTTGGCTTTACCCTGACGCTGAATAACGGAAGGAAGTTAACCTGCCTGGGTGACGAGCCTTTCAATCTGGCTTGTGAACGGTATCTTAAGGGCTGTGACTGGCTGCTTCATGAGGCGTTCTGCCTTTATGTGGAGCGCGATATCTGGAAACCATATGAAAAGCACCACAGTACCGTCAAGGATGCCTGCGAACTGGCAGAAGCCATGCAGATTCCCAATCTGGTACTGTGGCACACAGAGGACAGCAATGTGGCCGGACGTGAACGCCTTTATAAAAGCGAGGGAAAACGCTATTACAGCGGCAATATTTACGTACCCGATGACGAGAGCCTAATCGCTCTGTAAACAGACATGCCTGTTTACACAGGCATCACAGCTCTGCTTTCCAGAGGCCGTGGCGGTTGCAGTATTCATATACCGCCAACGGCCTTTCTCCGTCACTCAGAATAAATTCCACCATGGGCTTATCTCCGGGCTTTAATACCCTTAAACTCCCGCCGCGGGTGGTTTCCAGATATACCCAGGTGATGTAATGATCTTCCTCCATGGGATGGTCGTTCTGTCCCACCTGGGCCTTCACCTTTCCATTTTCCACTTTGACTACCGGCAGGTGCTTTTCAAGCGCCGCATCTGTTGTATTGGCATGAAGCTTATCATAAGCGCCGCAGCCGGCATTGTCCTCTCCGTATATGACAAGAGCGATTCCGTGGCAGTCCGGACACTGTAAAAAACGACTCATATTTCTTGTTCCTCACTTTCTTTTTGTAACTGTTTGGCTACCTTTTCTCTGTGTAGTCTTTTCCATAAGCTTTCGTTTTATACTTGCAAACCCATAAAAACACAGGTAAAATACTTCTATAATTATAATGTCGGGATCAAAAGGTCTTCCGACCCCTATGATGTCACGAGGAGGTCTTTTATGAAAAAATTCATGCTGCTTCACGGTGTCAACCACAATATGTTCGGGAAACGCGATCCCCGGCAGTATGGCACTGTCACTCTGAACGAGATCAATGAAAAGGTTCTTTCTCTGGCCCGGGAACTGGGTGTCACTGTCACCTGCTTTCAGACCAACGACGAGGGAAAGATGGTGGATAAAATCCATGAAGCTTATCTGGAACATTATGACGGCGTCCTGATCAACGCCGGGGCCTGGACCCATTACAGCTATGCGATCTCCGATGCTCTGGAGATGTTGGAGTGCCCCATCATTGAGCTTCATATGTCCAATGTACATAAACGGGAGGAATTCCGTCATCATTCCGTGATCTCTCCCATTGCAGACGGCATCATCATCGGTTTGGGCGCCGATGTTTACACCCTGGGACTCCGGGCCCTGGCGGATAAAACCAGCGGTACTGTTACAGAAAATCTTTAAATCAGGAGACATACAATGAATAAACGTGAAATTTCAGAAATAAAGAAACAATTCAAAAAGGATAACAACGCCATCACCCGAATTTGCGGATGCTATGTGGATGCGGAGAAGCAAATTAAAACCTCCTTGAAGGAGGCATTTTTTGCCCTGTCAGAAGAGGAGATTTTCAAATATTACGAAATTTTCCGGAAAACCTTATCGGGCGGCATCGGAAAAAATCTCCATAATCTGGAATACTCTATCCATGATGAAGAAGAAGGCAGCGCCCATTCGCTTCTTATGAAACTCCGTGAGGACAAGCTGACCGACGATGAAACTGTGGATTCCTTCTATAATAAAGTGATTGAAACTTATGATTACGGTGAAAATTATTATATCATTTTAATTCACAGTGCGTATGACGTGCCTGGAAGAGCTACGGACCACGAGGAAATGTTTGATGCGTCGGAAGAAGTATACAATCATATTCTCTGTTGTATTTGTCCGGTAAAGCTTTCTGAGCCTGGCCTCTCCTACAATGAAACCACGAATCTCATTGAAGAACGGCCCCGGGACTGGTGGGTGCAGCCGCCAATGACAGGCTTTTTATTCCCTGCCTTCAATGACAGAAGCACGGATATTCACAGCATTTTATACTTTTCCAAAAATCCGGAAGAACTTCATTATGAATTTATCGACACCTGCTTAGGTGCCCCGTCCCCCGTTTCCTGGAGCGCCCAGAAGGAAGCCTTCCAGGAAATCCTTTCCGATACCCTGGGCGAGCAGTGTGACTATCAGATTGTACGGCAAATCCATGAAAATCTGACGGAACTGTCAGAGGAACATAAAGAAGATATGGAACCTTTACGTCTCTCCAAACCGGAGGTGAAGGATCTGCTGGAAAAAAGCGGCGTAGAACCGGAACAGCTGGAACATTTCGATACGGTTTATGAGGAAGCCGCAGGAGAAAGCACTTCCATTCTGGTCCCCGCCATCACCGGCTCTGGAAAGTTCGCCCTGAAAACCCCGGATGTAGACATCAAGGTCAATCCGGATCGTCTGGATCTGGTGGAAACCAGGTTTTTAGAAGGGAGACGTTTCCTGGTCATTGCGGTTGAAGATAATGTGGAAGTAAACGGTATGCCCGTTAAAATGTGGGAAGAAGAAAAAAATCTGTAATCTGTCTACTCAGCCTCCTTCGGGAGGCTTTTTTGTGCAATGGGGAAGTGCGTCCTATTGCGTTAAAAACGATCCGCCTAAGATTCTTTTTCATGCATTTTTCGATATTTTTCGATATTTTGTCGTTTTTTATATAAATTTTTCGTTTTCTTTGATTGTATCACACCTTTTTTGCATTTCTTTTCTGATTCCCATACGTTACAACTGATACATTAAAGGTTCACACGGCCGCTGCGTTTTCGTATGGTCGGCGCAGTGAACACACAGCCCTGCCTGAACTGTCACTACCGCTCACCTTTCGTTTTCAGACGTGCTGAAAGCATGCTCAGATTGGCAGGTATACCAATGATAATTCTCACGCAGTATCATGTTGTAATGAAAAACGGAATCTACCATGCAGTCTCAAAGGAGCCTTCTGTCTGTCCTCTCTGTCAGGGCGTTTTGAAGGTCCGTGACAGCAAACGCCGCCAGGTAATCCTGGCGGACGGTCAAACACATATATTCCTGCTCCGGAGGCTCAGATGTCAAAAATGCGGCACACTCCATCTGGAGCTGCCAGATCTCTTTGTTCCCCATAAGCACTATTCACGTGAGGTCATCGACATGGCCCTAAGCGGAAAAATCCCCAGCTGTCCCGCCGAAAATTCCACTATTTACCGATGGGAAAAGGAACGGAACCATACGTCTTAAATGTCCCGAAGAGCTTCGTCTCCTGTTTTCACCAGATACTCCATTGCTTCCACCGGATATTTTCCCGCCGCCGTTTCGCCTGTGAGCATCAGCGACGCAGCGCCATCCAAAACGGCATTGTAAATATCCAGGACCTCAGCCCTTGTAGGAACGGCCCGCTCATGCATGGAATCCAGCATCTGCGTCACCACCATGAACGGCATCTGGGCTTCCCGGCACTTTGCAGCCAGTTTTTTCTGCATCCCGGGCAGCTTCCATAAAGGTATGGCATTTCCCAGATCCCCCCTGGCGATTACCACCTGGTCGCAATACGAAAACAGCTCTTCTATGATTTGAGCTCCCCGAAGATTTTCAATTTTAGCAAAGATCCGGATCTGCGGTGTCCCTGCCTCCAAAAGCGCTTTTTTTAAGGTCATAAGGTCTTCCTTTCCCCTCACAAACGGCAGCATTACGCCCGTGACCCCATATTTGGCCGCCTGAGCCAGATTTTTATAATCGCTTTCCGCCAGGGTAGGCATGGGAACCTCTTTTCCCACGATGGCCAAGCTTTTTTCTGATTTCAATATGCCGCCCCGAAGAGCCTTTGCCCGGACAAACTGCCGCCTTTTCGGAATCCCGCATCCGCTTTCTACGTCCTCCACCAAAAGCTCCAGCTTTCCATCGTCCACCAGCACATGATCCCCCGGCTTTGCTGCTAAAAGAAACGGTTTCGGTACTTTAAATCCATCTTCACTTAATATCACAGTGCTGCCTTCCGGAATGAAAACTTCGCTTTCCAATCGGCCGATTCGCAGCTCCGGCCCCCGCAGATCAATGAGAATCTGCGGTTTTATCCCGCAGGCTCCGGCCGCCTCCGAGAGCATGTCCATCCAGTCTGCGCTCCTTTCCAAATCCCCATGGGACAGATTCATCCGTACCCCTGTCATCCCTGCCTCAAACATTCTTTTTAATATCCTGGTCTCTCCGCAGGCCGGTCCCAGTGTTCCATAGTAGTCCATTGTCCGCCTCCTCTGCATTTCTTACTTTATCATACACCAGAATGTTCCGGAAAAAAACAAAATCCTTCATGAAAAATTTTCATTCCATGAAGGATTCCTTCCCCTCTCCTATCTTTCCACTGCAGATGCCGCTGTCTGACGTTTCTCACTGAACTCCTCCCAGGGCTCCAATGTAATTTCCACCACATCTTCAATAGGGCATTGTAAGATATTGCAGAGGAACTCAAGGGTATGCGTTGACACATTCATATTTTTCTTCAGACGGCCAATCTGCCCGGCGCTGACATTATATTTGGTAATCAGGCAATACTGACTAACACCTTTTTTCTTCATTGTTTCCCACAACCTGGCATAGCTAACCATGTTTAATTCCCCTCCTTGGTTCTATTAAACATGCATTAGCCATTTTTGTCTATTAGCCATAACTGGTCAATGAAACATCTATTCCACCGTCACGGATTTTGCCAGATTTCTTGGTTTATCCACATCCAGACCCTTGGATACAGAGATGTAATAAGCCAGAAGCTGGAGTGGAATCACAACCAGACTGGTAGCAAAACACTCCATAGTTTTTGGAACATAGATGGTGAAATCCGCCGTGTCCTCCATGGCATAGTTTCCGTAACTGGTTACCCCCAAAACATACGCTCCGCGGCTCTTTACCTCCACCATATTACTGACCATTTTTTCAAACAGGCGATTCTGAGTGGCCACGCCGATCACAAGGATCCCGTCTTCAATCAATGAAATCGTTCCATGCTTCAGCTCCCCGGCCGCATATGCCTCCGAATGGATATAGGAGATTTCCTTTAGTTTCAGGGAGCCTTCCATGGACGCGGCATAGTCCAGGCCGCGGCCGATAAAGAAAATGTCCCTGCTGTGAGAGAATTTTGTGGCAAACCACTGAATTCTTTCCTTCTCCTCCAGAATCCGCTCAATTTTCTCCGGCAGCCGTTCCAGCTCTTCCACCATCTTTTCATGCTGCGCGTCATCAATGAATCCGCGGACAGTGCCGAAATGGATGGCTAAAAGATAAACAGCAGCAAGCTGCGCGCTGTATGCCTTTGTGGTGGCCACAGAAATTTCCGGCCCGGCCCAGGTGTAGAATACATCGTCCGCTTCTCTGGCAATGGAGCTTCCCACCACATTAACGATTCCAAGGACTTTATAGCCCATTTTTTTCGCTTCCCGCAGAGCCGCCAGCGAATCAGCAGTTTCGCCGGACTGGCTTATGACAATCACCAGCGTATTTTCCTCCATAACAGGGTTCCTGTATCGAAATTCACTGGCCAGATCCACGTCCACCGGAATTCTTGCAACTTCTTCCATGACATATTTGGCCACCATGCACACATGGTAGGTGGAGCCGCAGGCAACCATCTGAATCCGCTGTACCTTCGCAATCTCTTCGTCTGTCATTCCCAGCTCCTCGATGACCACATGTTTGTCGCGGATTCTGGGACTGATGGTATCCCGGACCGCCCTGGGCTGCTCATAAATTTCCTTTAGCATGAAATGCTGGAATCCGCCCTTTTCGGCAGCCTCCGTATCCCAGCTGACCTCTGTAAATTCCTTCTCGATTTCTTCCTTATCCAGATTGTAAAACAAGACCTTATCCGCAGTCAGCTTCACAATCTCCATATTCTGAATGAAGCAGACTCTCCTGGTGTGTTTTAAAATCGCAGGGACATCCGATGCGATGAAATTTCCCTCTTCCGAAGTTCCAACGATTAAAGGACTGTCCTTTCTCACAGCAAAAATTTCACCAGGACGGTCCTTAAAAAGGATTCCCAGGGCATAGGAGCCGCGGATTCGGACCAAAAGCCTGCCGATGGCATCCAATGGATCTCCTGTATAATATTTGTCCAGCAGATGAGCCACAACTTCCGTGTCCGTTTCTGAGGAAAATACACACCCCTCTTTTACCAGCTTCGCTTCAATCTCCTGGTAGTTTTCGATGATTCCATTATGAACCACCACCACGCGTTTGTCCCTTGAGAAATGTGGATGGGAGTTGGCCACAGACGGAACACCGTGGGTGGCCCAGCGGGTATGTCCAATTCCGCATACGCCGCCAATGGAATGTCCGCTGTCTGTCATTTCACACAGAACCTTCAGCCGCCCCTTGGCTTTTACCACTTCAATGCCGGATTCCCCGTTTTTCCCGATCCCGGAGACTGCGATTCCCGCTGAATCGTACCCACGGTATTCCAGCTTCTCCAAACCGTCCAAAAGAATTGGCGCTGCCTGTCCTTTTCCTGTATATCCTACAATTCCACACATTGTTTCGTCCTCCTGATGTCCTCTCTCAATAATTGTGTGTGCCGCAAATTCCACATGTTCCTCACAACATAAAATACGCCACAAGTGGCGATAATGTGCATGAGATAGCATCCGTACCAGAAACCGTAAGTTCCACTGTAAGAGCATAAATAAGTTCTCTTCTTTGGAACTATGAGAAACACGCTTTGCGAGTTTCTCAAGTTATCGCGGCAGTCGCCAAGGTCTCGTGCAAACACGGCCTTTGGCTCGTTGCTCGCGCAAATAAAAGAACCGCTGCAGCAGGATGTCGCGCAACGGTCCATAGTTCTTATTCAAATACTACACAGCCTACAATATTTTTCTGTAAGTCCGTAGCCTTCTCAATTTCCAGTTCCACTGTGCTGTACTTGGATTCCAGACATTTTTCCACAAGAACAACGCAGTCACACTCCGGAAGCTTTTTCAAAGTTTCCACATTCTGAAGCATATTCCCGCCTGCTGTCACGTTAATCCCAGAAAGCTCTGCCGTCAGCTTCTCAGCCACATGCATTATCACTTCCAAATCTGCACTTCCAGTGACAAGAAGGGACTTCATATTTTCTGCATAATTGCGGATATTGGCCGCAATCAGAGCATATTCCGTCTCCTCGTTGACGCCGCCTGCACGCCCTTCCAGGCGATTCAGCCATGCATCCACTCCCCTGAGAAGCTTCTTATTAGCAATCGGCAGAGTCCCCAGAATTTTGACTCTGTACCGGTTCTTAAGCTCTCTGGCAGAATACAGCTTGTCGCTCATAAGGAAAGCCACACACACGCAGAACACAACCACAAATCCACCAAGAACACCGCCTAAAACAGCATACTTAATACCGCTCTTTAAGGCAGCCATCTTGGAAGAAACAGCCCCCTTGGGTTCTTCCATGTCCTCTAAAGACTTCTGCTTATCTTCCAGGCTGTCATTTAAAGCGGTTAAACGCTCCGTTTCTGCTCTTTGCTTATCCGCCAGGGTTAAATCCACCATTGCGCTGACACCATGGTTTACCGTATTCACCATATGTTCACCGATACCCTCCGTAATCTGCGCCTGCATATCGTCCATATGGTCAAGAATCTCTTCCATTACCTTCTGAGCCTCTGATTTTGTCATATGCTTTACGCTGATGGTCAAAAGGCGGTTCAGCTTGCCGGAATTAGTTCCCACATTTACAGAAACCAGTTCATTTAAATATCTGGGTTCTGTTCCCACATTCCTCGCAATATCTTCCATCACTGCGCTGCTGGTAAGCATTGCCTGATAAGCCTGAAGAATCGTATCTGTATAGTCCGGATTCTGATAAACCATCCCCGGCATAATCTCATAATCTGATGTCACATAAAGATCCATTCTGGATTCGCATACGTCGTAGGGACTCATATTAATCCAGATGGAATGGTCCAGGTACTCCTGCTGATTTGCAATGTCCGTTTTTAAATTTTCAATTTCCCTTTCGCAGGTTTCCTTATTCTTCTCATAAAGCTCCAAGTCGTCCTGGTACTTCTCTTCCACTTCCTGTACAGTCTCAGGATCATTCTGGCTCTTATAGGTCATCGCCCCTTTAATTCCTCCCAAAACCAGGGCCATGGCAAGCGCTATAAAAATAATCGGCCTCCATTTATGGAGCACCATAAACATTAAATCCTTGAGATCAATCTCTTGTTCATATGTAGAATTGTAATCCATCTTTCTCCACTCCCGTATCTCTTTCTCCCGGCGCATTTTATAGAAAGCACCAGTACATTAATAATATCCTCTTTCATTTTATCTGTCAAGTAATGGTTTGAATTATGCGAAATATGCAATTACTGGAATCTGGGATGTTTTATATAACGGGAAATGATCCGAACTGTTATAGAATAAGTAGATATCCCGTCATTCGGTAGCAATTAAGCGCACACAGAACGCGCACATTATGGAATGCCCGGAAAACACACTTGCTCTCCACTTGACTTGGAAATAAATACCGGATAAAATAGAAAAAAATACTTTTCGTTGAGCCATAGCAAGAAAGGATTATAGCACATGCTTAAAATAGGCCAGCAAATGGTTTGCAATGGGATCCCCATCACGGTTCTGCGCTTTCTGGGGAAAGGAAAAGGAGGATATTCCTATCTGGTTCAATATGGGGACCAACAGAGAGTTTTGAAAAAGTATCATTATGAGCCTTGTGAGGTATATACTTTCGAATCTGATAAATTAAAGACCGAATTAAGGGATTACAGGAAATTAAACGGGCTTCACATCCCGCTCCCTATGCTGATTGATGTAAATTATGAGGAACAATACATTATTAAAGAATATATCGACGGCCCCACTCTGGCGGAACTTGCCGCATCAGGCCGCCTTTCTTTCCAGTATTATCGCCAAATGAAGCAGATTTGTACAATACTATATGGTGCAAACTTAAATATTGATTATATGCCGCAGAATTTTGCTTCCAGAAACGGACAGATTTTTTATGTGGATTATGAGCGTAATCCTTATTCCCCCGAATGGGATTTTGAACATTGGGGAATTTATTTCTGGGTGAACCGCCGGGGAATGAAACAATATCTAAAGACCCTGGACCATAAATATCTGAGCAAACTTGGGAAGCCTCTCCGTAACCCATGGAATGATTTGAAGGCGCGCTTTTTTCTTCTGCTTCTGCATTTTTCCTGACGTTCACACGCATATATAAGTCACAAAAGAGCTTTCCGGAAAGGAAGGAGGCGGCGATACGTTAAACGAACTGTCTGAATTAATCCTAACTTTAGAGAAATACCCAGTATCCGTTACAGTTCTGGTGGCTTTTATGGGAATTCTCGGAATTGTTATGGCGCAGATTATGATACATATGAACGCTGAATACGACAAAAAGGTAGAACGTGTCACCGACTACATTGGATCACTGCGTTTTCAGGTTTTATCCACCCATGACCGGCTTGCATTGCTTCGGGAAAGACGGATTGACAAAGTGCTGATACAAGGGAAAAGAAATTCCATCGCATATATTGGCGGAAGGGAAAGAAGATGTTATGCTGATATTCATTCTGACCTTATCACGATAGACTGGTGTTATCGCTCTGGTTTTAACCTCTGCTCCGCCTGTTATCTGATTGCCTGTCTGATTGCCCAGTGTTACCGGACAAAACAGCATCTGGAGATTCTGCATCTGAAGAAACGGCAGCTCAACAAGCTCACAGATTATCTCCTTAGTCTGGAGGGTATTCTTGATGAGAATTTTGGCATCTGGCAGGCGTCCCAGTACGACATTGCATTATTCATGCTGGATGAAAAAGGCGGTCTTATTTCTTATCGCAAATTCTGCACGCTGGCAGGAAACGAGCACTGTTTTATGCAGCTTTTCGACTTTTATTTATCCATTGCCAATTACGGGAGGAGAACACAGGAACTGGATCTTCTTATCCTGTTATATGAGTTTTACTATTTCCTGGAAGACATGATATATCCTTCTGTCTTTTGGAAATTCCCGCATGTCCCTTTTTATTATTTTTTATGGAATCACCCATTGTTTTCTTCTCACAAAAAATTGTTCTTAGAAAAAGCAGAAGAACATAGAGCCTCTCTGGAGGAAATAAGAGGAGAAAATAGTACTCCGCTTAACCCCCTGACTCCGCCGGATTCTCCGCCTCCGTCGGAATCCCCGCCGCCGAAAAAAACTGAGAAGGAAAAGGCATTGGAACTCAAATACTACCTTTATGCAGAATATTCCCCAAACAGGAGGAAGCGGGAAAAAAACAGGAAAAAGAATAAATATAAAAAACTTT
>CAJUDN010000002.1:47453-78405 GCA_910585355.1 uncultured Lachnospiraceae bacterium | reverse complement strand
TGACGGGAATGAATTTTCAGACACACTCTAGGCAAAATTTCGACGGCGATGTGGGACCATCGACTAGAAATTTTAACGACGCAATGGTGCGTGACAGGCAGTTCACAACTACGATTTCTGTCTGGATGGAGCACTAGGCTGAGAAAAAATAAAAAGGAGACATAGAAGAATGAATAAAAAAGCGATGTATAATCTGACATATGGGCTGTTTGTCCTTACATCCCGCGTGGGTGAAAAGGACAGTGGCTGCATTATTAATACGGCGGGACAGGTAACTTCCACCCCCAACAGAATTAGTATTGCGGTTAATAAAGATAATTTTACACATGATTTGGTGAAGGAAAGCGGAAAATTCAATATTTCAATTTTGAGCGAAAAGGCAAGCTTTGATACGTTTAAACATTTTGGCTTCCAGTCCGGGAGAAATGTGGATAAGTTTGAAGGATATGCTGGCTGCGAACGAAGTGCAAACGGCCTTTTCTACATTACAGAGGGAACCAATGCCTACATCAGCGCCACTGTGGAGCAGGCCATTGACCTGGGAAGTCATACCTTGTTTATCGCAGCTGTGGATGATATGGAAGTGTTGGCAGAGGAGCCATCTGCCACTTATGGCTTCTATCAGTCTTCAATCAAACCAAAACCGGAACAGAATGCAGGAAAAGGAAAAACCGCATGGCGCTGCACCATTTGCGGATACGTTTATGAGGGGGAGGAGCTCCCGGCGGATTTCATCTGTCCTATCTGCAAGCATCCGGCTTCAGATTTTGAAAAAACGATGGTATAGGGGAAGCCAGCGCATCCCTTCCCGGCCGATATGGTGAGATGACATTCCTGAGCTGCCAAAGCCATGGAATCTTCGAGGCTGCCGGAATCATGGAATCCGGAAAAGAGGAGATTTTGTTACATCGGATTTCGCAGGAGAGTCTCATACGTGGGAGCAGGGAAAACGAATGAAATAAGTATACCGGAGGCGCCATTGTAAAATGGGTGTAAAATCATCCATGGAGCGATGGCTCCTTTTTACGTCTGGAGATGCCGTTCCGGGCCGGAACATGTGTCCTATTGTCGTAGGCAGTTTAAAGGGAACGGTTACGATGGGGAGCCTGTGTCTTACATGAAAAACTCGTTTTGTGACAGCTCCAGTAACGCATAGCGATTCTAAATAGCAGTATATCGGATTGATAATTGACATATGCCCGAAACTATTCTATAATTAAGGGAAAGCTGACAGGAGGGTTTGTTCATGTCAAGGCCGGTTAAATGCAGAAAGGTATGCCATTTCCCCCAAACACTGGAGTTCATTCCGGTACAGGGGGGCGACAATAAATCATCCGTAATTCTCACGGTGGATGAATATGAATGCATCCGTTTAATTGATAAGGAGAAATTATCGCAGACAGAATGCGGCGAGTTTATGCAGGTGGCGCGTACCACTGTGCAGCGCGTATATGAAAGCGCCAGAAAGAAGATTGCGGATGCGGTTGTGGAGGGTCGTTCTCTGAAAATTGAAGGCGGAGATTTCTGGCTTTGTGACGGGAACAGCGAAGGGTGCGGCAATGACAGATGTTTTAAACATCAGTATTATAAACAATATGAAAAAAGCAAAGGAGATTATGTTATGAGAATTGCAGTTACTTATGAAAATGGTCAGGTATTTCAGCATTTCGGACACACAGAACAGTTTAAAGTCTATGATGTTTCGGACGGAAAAATCATTTCTGCGGAAGTCGTTGATACAAACGGGAGCGGACATGGCGCACTTGCAGGCGTTTTGAATGCTTTGAAGGTCGATGCCCTGATTTGCGGCGGTATTGGCGGCGGCGCCCAGGCGGCGCTTGCAGCGGTCGGAATTAAATTATATGGCGGAGTTTCCGGTGAGGCCGACCGGGCTGTGGAAAATTTGCTGATGGATAAGCTGGAATTTAATCCGGATATCCAGTGCAGCCACCATGAGCATCACGGGGAGGGACATTCCTGCGGGGAGCATGGATGCGGAAGTGAACATCACTGTGAAAGTAAGTAATAATTTTGTAGAAGTTTAATTTTATGAAGACAAGCCTTTTTAAGCCTTATACATTGAATTGTCATGTATTTTTCCTCGTTTTTGCCCTTATGGGCAATTTACAACGGAAAGTACAACAGAGCAAACCGATTATCAGAATAAAGTAGATAAGCGGGAAGCAATACAGCGGAATTGGCCTGCCAATACTATCTGCCACAGAATTTTGCAGTTGCCTGGCGGCGACTCACATTTTTTTATAAAAAAGTGTAAGGTGAAAGCTGGGATTAAAACATGTAACGCATTAAATTATAACTGGAATTGTGGAGGTGCTATTGTGGAAATAAAAAAGATTTGCCAAGAATTTTCAGTATGCCAAGTCGAAGATTACTCGTTTGTAAATTTAGACTCTGAGTATAGTTTTGTCGGAAAGACTGACGAAGAAAAATCCCTCGTATGTCTTACAAATGAAGTTCCGCCAAATGTAATTCAACAGGATGACGGATGGAAAGCCTTCCGCATTCAAGGCGTTTTAGATTTTTCATTAATTGGGATATTATCTAGGATCGCTGCTGTTTTGGCGGATAATGGTATTCCGCTTTTTGCAATATCTACCTATAATACAGACTATGTTTTGATAAAAAAAGAAAATTATCAAAGAGGGCTGGAAATTCTTAAATCTGCAGGTTACGGGATTGTAGACTGACAACTTCCAGCTGTGCGGCTAATAAAAGTCCAAAATAGGGCGGCGGTGAAAGGTGCCAACTATCCGCCGCCCTGTTTGTTATCGTTTCATATCCTGCACCCTGTGTGACAGCATGCCCTGGATATTAGCTGGAAAGGGTGGGCTGCCTGGTGCTCTCGGTCTCCTCTTTCCAGACGAATATCCCAATTACAATGGCGGATTTTTAAATGCAGCTGTGATTTCATGAGCCAATGAGATTTCTATGGGGTATGCCATTTCCGGGTTTTCAGATGGAAAATCGCTTCTGTAATGGGAACCCCGGCTTTCTCTGCGGAGAAGGGCAGCCTTTAAGATGCAGAGAGCGGTCATAAGCTGCCCCTCCAGAATCAGAGAATCCGTGATGGCAGCGGTGTCAGCGGATGGGGACCAACGGATGCTGGAAAGCGTCTGCTCCAGCTTGATCTTCGTATTCAGGAGGCCGCATTCGCTTCGGATGACCATGGCGTTTCTGTACATGTATTTTTGAAGTCCGGAACGGATGGCCGCCCTGTCTGCGATTTCACGGCAGGGGAAGGAACGAGCAGCCGGCTGTGAGTCGGAAGCGGCAGCTTGCGGATTCCAAGCGGCAGATTGCGAGCCAGAGGCGGCGGCTTGTGAGGCAGAAACAGCGGCGGCGCGGCCGGCTCTCTGGCCGAATACCAGTCCATTTGCTGTGGAAAGCCCTCCAAGGCGGTCAGCCCCGTGCATTCCTCCGGTAACTTCTCCGCATGCATAAAGCCCATTGACACCGGTAAAGCCGTCAGCATTGATGAGGATTCCGCCGTTGGCGGCATGGGAAAACATCCCAATATGGATGGTTTCGTTCACACTGACATGTTTTTCAGAGGAAAGCCAGTCAAAATATATTTTTATAAATTCCGGAGGGTCGCTTTTTGCCGCTCCTGCATAGGAAACCTCAACGCCATTTTCATCTTCCAGGGATGCCTGATACAGTTTCAGATCAATTACATGGGAGGGAAGCCGCGAAGTGAAGGGACCATAGGTGGACCGCAGATCTAACAGGGCTTTTTCGTCTTCGCTGAAAAGGGGAGTATGCCCGGATGTACAGAAATCTGCAAAACGGAATGTCTTTTCATTGAAAATTGTATTTCTGGCCGGATACAGATAACCTGGCATCATCTGCATAAATTCCATATTGACCAGACGGCATCCAGCTTTTAATGCAAGAAAATGACCGAGACCGCATACGTCGTCGGTACACAGATGACTGTAAAACAGGCTCCCGTACCCGCCTGTGGCGAGAATCAGGGCATGACATCCAATGTATTGAAGTTCATCATTACAGGAAACAATGGCGCCGCACACACGCCCTTCTTCTTTCACTAATTCCAATATGGTACAATGGTCCAATATAGTGACATTTTGTTCTTTCAGCTGTTTTGAAAAGGTATGACGCAGGGTGTCCGCCTCCAGACCATTCCAGTTCCTGTGCTTATGATCGAAGCAGGGAATATATTCCCGCTCGGAACTTTTGGCGGCTTTTTTAGGATGACAGCCCATGGATTCCAGATGGGAGATTGCGGGATTGATTCCGGATATAAAAGTGCGTACCAGGCCAGGGTCCGTCATTTGACATCCCACCTTATTGACAGTGATGATCATATCTTCAATGTCGTTTTCGTCTTCCGGGCCCACGAGGCCGAACCCCCATGTCCCGGGGTAGAAACTGGAGCCGGAGAAAAGGCGAGTTTTAGACAAAACGGCAGTCCGGCAGCCTGAAGCGGCAGCCTCACGTGCGGCCGACAGTCCGGCAATGCCGGAGCCCGCCACGAGAACATCAAAGAAACAGGAGAGCTTAAGGTCCAAAGTGATACCTCCTTAAAAAAGAACGGGCCTGTTCTTTGCAGGCCCGCCAATGTATGTATTAGTTGAGTTTCGGTAAACTTGCAACAGCCATGGACTGCCCAACACGACGGAAATACTCATCCGGAAGTCTTAACTCGAACTTGCCGGCAATTTCCGGATATTCATCATCAAGAACATGCTTACATGTCTCGATTAATAAATCTCCACCTTTCCCACTCATTACACGGCCCAAAAGCAGCACATAGCGGAAGCCGTAGGTCTGATAATAATAAGCAAGAGTATGGCCAAGGTAACAGCCGATGGATTCATATACCTTTGCGGCGCGGGGATCGTCCTCCGCCATTAATTTCTGAACGGCTTTCAGCTTTTCTGCCGGGGATGCGGATTCCTCCAATTCAATTCCCGCACGGGGGGCAAGTTTGATCACGCCATCCTGGGAGAAATATTTCACGCCGCAGCCGATGTCGCCGGCCCATTCATCGATCATGGCATCGGGGTTTGCGTCAACGGGAACAAATGCCAGCTCGTTGAGCCATCCTGTAATGCGGCCCTCCTCGTCCACATAACCTACGGCTTCACTGGTGCCCATCGCGATACCCAGTACGTTGTTGTCTTTAATACTCATTGTACCGGCCAGAGCAGATACATCCCCATCATTGGCAACTGCATACGGAATATCGCCAAAGGTATCCTTTACGGCACGAATGTAGATATCTTTTACCTTTGCCTCGTACAGGTCTTCCGGTACTTTTAAAAAGAGGGAAGCGTTCATGGTACGGTTGTTGATGAAAATTCCTGCGGAGGAAATGCCGACAGCGTCCACCCTTGGCATGTGGGAAGCGGCAGATTTGAATGCCGCAACGATTCCGTCGTAGTGATAGTCGGGATCGGCAGTTGTCTTCGGGAACCATACAACCTCCTCGGAGAAGACGGTTTCGCCATCAATCACAGCGGACACTTTACGGTCGGATCCGCCTGCGTCAAAACCGATACGACATCCTTCCAGATGACCGCCCATGGCGATAGGAGCGTCTTTGGTTTCTGGAATATTTTCTGTTAAAACAACTTCAAATGCGTGTTCATAGATATGGGACATGAAATCCCAGTCGAATTCTCGTGCGCCGCCTTTGCAGTAAACGCTGGAAAGATAATCATAAGTATCTTTATCATTTACATAGACACGGAAGCCGCCCTGAAGCCAGAGCATGGTCTTAACAAGTCTGTCAATATAATAGTGGTTCGCAGCAGCCATTTCCGGATTTTCGTGAAGCTTTGTGTGGCAGGTGGCCATCTGGCCGTCAGCTCTCTCTACTGCAACAGAAACCGGCTTCGTGGCGTTTTCCAGAAAAGCACGGTTAAATTTCAAAAGAGGAGTAAACTCCGGATCTAATTCCGGGACATTTTTCAATTCAACAGAAATTCCATAACGATTCATAATAATCCTCCTATAAATATTTTGGTAACTGTTCATCGGCGCTGGAACATGTTTAAAAATTGCTTTCCGGCAGCTGTGTGTTCCACTTCGCGGGAGATTTGGCTTAGATGAACGTGGCGCAATGGGCCGCGTTAAGTGAATTTGGGCCAAATTTCCCACAAAGTAGAGCGTGCAGGCGACGGGAATGAATTTTCAAATACACTCCAGTATAATATCTATCGTTTATTATACCATATCAATTCTCTTTTGTCACTTTATTCCAGGGAAGACGGGAGGACTCCAGAATGGAGGAATGGAAGAGAAAAAAATAACCTTGCCAGGTATAGGGCCTGACTTTGGTATCAGACATTAAAATTTGGCGTTAGTTTTATTAAAATCCAATACTTTTTATAAAACGACATTTTCATAGATTATACCAATCTACGAAGATCCTTAAAAGACTTTGTAAATACAGCATTTTCTTACTTTGTCTGACCATAAATATGACCATAAAAATTGGGGAGTATCTTATTTGCTTTCAGTTTTAGGCCATGGCAGAATAAGAACAAGAGGTATTTTTGACCACAAAATTGACCCAGAAAGGCCTCTTTTCTACGCTTTTTCTGCTATTATGTTCTTAAGTATCTTCTCATGTCCTTCGAATTGTCTCTCCGTTTTCATCCCAAAATGTTAAAATTTTTCTCAATCTGTTGCCAATATTACTTAAGTAGTGTAAAATAGAGCCGATATTATTTATAAGGAGTTCAGAATTATCCATATTTTCTTTTCACAGATTGGTATATTCTGTGAAAAGCAAAAACTTCATTAACGGCGGTATATCATGACTGCCTCTTTTATGACGGCCATCAGCATAAATGCCGGAAGGGAAGAAAAATGGCGGAGAAAAGGGAGGATACATTCACAAAGACTATTTGGCAGTATACAGAGGAGCTCCCCAGGGAAACCATGGAGTTTCTGCAGGGAATTGCGGTGGACTGCGGCAAGGTGAAGGCAGGAGTCTACCAAAGATATTCAGGAGTAAAGAATCTGGGAAATCTGTCTTCTACCTTTGATATTATGACACAGATGCGTCACTGCGGACTTCGGGAACGGTTAAATCTTCCTTCCGTATACTTTGAGCTTGCAGTACGGGATGCCATCGCCGATATAAAAGGAATGTGGAGTGTGCTGAAAAACAAGATTCGGATGCTTATTACGGCAAATGAAAATTTCAGTCCGGATGATCGAATGTATTTGCGGACAGTTTTGAAGCTGGACAATGTATATGCCGCGATCTTAAACCATGAGGATTATACGGCGCCGGAAAAAGTAAAAGATCTGGAGCTGGATCCGGAGCGTCTGAATAATTATCTTCGAAGGCTTACAAGGAAATACCTGAGTAAACCGGTTACAGGCAGGTCAGATGCTTTCTGTGTCTCTCCGCAAGGTTATTCCTACAAAGACAGATGCCTGTACCTTGCTTCCAGAGAAAGGCGCAAGAGAGTAAAGCTCCCGTTAAAAGACGAGAAAACCAGCAGCCGGCAGATACGAATATGCCTGAAAGAAAATCGCGCCGCCATTGCAATTCCTGTTGAGATAAAGAGGCGGAAACACCAAGGGTTTCACAATACCCTGTATATTCATCTTGGCTATCAAAACATGTGTACCTTGTCTACAGGCAGTGTTTACGGAAGTGAGCTGGGAAGTCTGTCAAGTGCAAAGTCGGAACGCCTAATGAAGAAAACCAGGGAGCGGAACCATGCAAAGAGGTTGTATCGCGACAGTCTGGCTCTGGGAGATGAAAAGAAGGCCTTTCATATTGCGGCAAATAATCTGGGCACTTTTAAATATGACAGCCAGAAGAAAAGAGAGAGGGCAAGAATTGAAACTTACGTTAACACGGAAATTAACCGAATGTTAGAAACAGAGGAGCCGGAGAGAATCGTTATTACGAAACCTATAACGCGAAATAAAACGAAGTTCCCTTCTAAAACCACAAACCGGAAATTAGCAGGAAGCCTCTGCGGATATGTGAGAAAAAGATTAACAGAGAAATGTGCGGTTCATTCCATTGAGCTGGTGGAGATCAGCTCGAAAGGAACCGGGGAAATCTGTTCCAGCTGCGGGGGGCCGGGTAGAAGACTTCCAGAAGGATTTGTATGCGAAAGCTGCGGATATCAGAGTTCCATTCCACTCAACGGAGCCAGGAATATTGAACGAAAATATAAAGAAGCGATATCCAATCCGGTTATTTGATGATATAAGGATCAAAAGGTCTAAGATCCGATGTAAGCTTGCCTGCAAGAGAGTTTTTGAATTTGAGGCCTGCCTAAAATATGAAAAGCAGCCGGATTAGGGTACATTTTGAATGTTTTTAGAGATTACAGAAGCACAAAGTGCAGGACAATCCAATATCAGAACAAGAAAAGACACAATCATATATTCTCAAGAATAAATTTTTCTGATTAAAAGGGAAGGTTTTACCGTTTTTGGATCTTGGGGATGTATGTTTGAATAGAAATGCCAGTGCAGGAATTCCATTTGAAATTTTGCATGGCTGGCGGGATTCCCACGCAGATTCAGGTGTCCCAACGGCGTTACCCAGGCTGCCCCAGGGCGGCTTTCCGATATGCCAGGACCGCAGCCTATGCGGAGCGAAGCAGGTTTCCGTTTTGGAAACGGCAGGCAGCAGATGCCCGGATAATTCATATGATAATAAAAATATTTGTCCCATATTGGGACAAGGAGGCAGAAAGCTTGGAACGATACAGAAAAAAGGACATATTAAATCTGGCTGCAACTATGATGAAAGCCAATGACTTCGTACTTAGAGTAACCTGCCAGGATTCCCAAAACCTGACAGAGATGCTGATCCAGTGTCAGGATGCTGCATTGCAGCTTGGAACCAGTCTGGAAAACTTTGGAGAAAAGTATACTCCGATTGTGGAACTGTTAGAGAGTTACTGCGAGAATCTCTATCAGATGAGCATTCATTTATCAGATGAAACGATATGTCGCGGGCTGTCAGAAAAGATCAGAGAACAGCTTACAGATTTTCAGAATCGTATTCAATATGAGATGCCGGATGACAGGAAAGAGGTTGTATTTTTGCCTTATAAAGCATCCATGTGGGATTCCCTGGAAAGTGTGTGGAAAGCCGCTGATGAAGATGAAAATACGGATGCCTATGTAATCCCTGTTCCATATTATGACAGGAATCCGGACGGGAGTTTTGGGGAGGAACATTATGAAGGCGATCAATACCCGGAGTATGTGCCAATTACCCACTATAATGAGTATGATTTTCAGTGGCGCAGGCCGGATGCAATTTATATACATAATCCTTATGACAATAATAATTATGTTACTAGTGTACATCCTTTTTTTTACTCGGAAAATTTAAAGAAATTTACGGATACGTTAGTTTATATTCCTTATTTTATATTGGGGGAAATTGCTCCGGGAAACCATATTGCGGTAGAAAATATGAAGCATTTTTGCACGACACCGGGAGTATTTCATGCAGATAAGGTTATCGTACAGTCAGAGAACATGAAAAAAATTTATGTGAACGTCCTGACGGATTTTATGAAGGAACAGTCAGGGAAAGATACCAGAGAGTATTGGGAAAAGAAAATTCTGGGGCTTGGTTCGCCAAAGATAGATAAGGTAGCGGCTACCAGGAAAGAAGACGTGATCGTGCCAAAAGAGTGGCTAAAGGTGATTGAAAAAGCAGACGGGAGCTGGAAAAAAATTGTTTTTTATAATACCAGTGTACAGGCGTTGTTGGAACATGATGGAAGGATGAATAGAAAGATCAAAGATGTGCTGCAGGTATTTAAGAAATACCAGGAGGAAATTGCATTGCTTTGGAGGCCTCATCCATTGATAGAGGCAACCCTTAAATCCATGAGACCGAGACTGTGGGAAGAGTACAAAGAGATTGTAGATACTTATCGGGCCGAAGGATGGGGAATTTATGACGATACGGCGGATATGGACCGGGCCATTTCTCTGAGCGATGCTTATTATGGGGATAAGAGTTCTATTATGCAGCTTTGTCAGAAAATGGAAATTCCGGTAATGATGCAAAATGCGGATATTTTATCGGTATCAGTATAATAATGCCAGGGTCAAAAGGCCATGTATGGGATGCGGAACAATCCGTGGGTATCAATGGCTAAAGGACCTTTTGACCCTGGCAATATAGATTAACTTATAGAATTAAGGAGCAGATTAATGATTTCCTATATTCCGCACGGTAAAGGAGAAAAAATAAGAATCGCATTTATGTTTCAAGTGGCGTCCTTTTGGCCATCCTGGGACAGCCTATATTCCTCCTGCATAAAAGATGATAGATTTGAGACAAAACTCTATTGGATAAATGAAGAGGCAGGAGAGCCGTCTCAAATGAAAACAGCAGAATTATTTTTGAAGACGTCTGAGATAGAGTTCGAAACATACGATTTTCAAAAAATGCTGCTGTTTCGACCACATTATGCAGTGTTTCAAACGCCATATGATAAAGGACACAGAAATCCTTCTGCCTGGACAGCAAGATTTGTTCACTCTGGAATCCGAGTTGTTTACATACCGTATGGAATTGAAATTTCAAATACAAAAGAATCCCAATTCAAACATTTCTCAATGAGTGTTGTAAATAACGCCTGCTTAATATATGTGATGTCAAAAGAAATGAAAAAAGAATACGACAGTTATTGTTTAAACCGAAACGCAGTGAGAGCGCTTGGATTGCCAAGATTTGATGGATTTAAGAACCAAAATTCATTTCCTTTAAGTGAAAAATTAATCCAAAAGATAAGGAACAGAAAGATAATATTATGGAAGGTTCATTTTCCAAAAATTTTTATGGAGAATGGGAAAAAAAAGCAGGCAACGCCCAAAATAGAAGAATATTTACACTTTGCAGAATATGTAAAAAGCAGAAAAGATATATTTGTTATTTTTATGCCACATCCGAAATTTTGCGATAGTACAATTGATGAAACATTACAGCCGTTAGCATTAAAATTAGTTGATGAACTTAATAAAATGGATAATGTATATATCGATTGCAAAGATGATTATCGGCCATCTCTTATAAATTCAGATGGAATTATTGTTGATAGAAGCGCCGTTATGGTAGAGGCCGGCGTTTTGGATGTTCCAGTGCTTTACATGAGTAATCAGAATTACTATGAGCCAATGACTCTGCCAATAGAAGCAATAATAAAGACATATGAGCAGGGAAGTACTGCCAACGATATGATTGCTTTTATTGATAAAGTATATAGAGGAATAGACGAGAAAAAAGAAGAGCGAAGAGAGGCGATAAAAAAATATATTCCTTATTTTGACGGGGAGAACGGAAAACGGATTAAAGAAAACTTACTATTTGAGATTAATTTACGGCGATATATCGACATACCGCAGAAAATAAGCAAAGAGGATAAAGTGATTTTATTTGGAACTGGTGAAATATATCAATTTGTTAAAAGAACTCTGGACAAATATGAGAATTATAGGCCTATAGCATTTCTGGATAATGATAGCAGTAAATATGGAAAACGAATCGATGGAATACCGGTATTAGAACCAGATAGTATAAACAATATGGAATATGATTATATTGTAATTACTACAGACGTTTATTACAGAGAAGTAAGGCTACAGTTAAAGGAATTAGGTGTAAAAGATAAGAATATTCTACCATATGATTGGTTTATCGTTCTTTTAAAATATGCCAGTTAGCAAAGGAGAATGTTGTATGTGGACTGTTGAAAACGCGATTCGATTAACTTTTTCAGATGCCTATATAGATGATAAAGCAATATATGTTTCTCATAACGGCTATAATGGTCTGTTTAAGATCGACAGAGGTAATTATAAAGCAGAATTTGTTAAATATTTTGAGAATGAGGAAATAGGAAAACCATTATTGCATTCTCGTATTGCAAAATGGGGAGAGGATTTGTTTTTTTTCCCATATTGGGCAAATGGGATATCAAGATATGATATAAAATCCGGAGAAATGGAACATTATGATTTAAAAGGTTATTATACCATTGATATTTTAGAGATGAATGAAAAAATTGTTCTTTTTCCACGGCAGTTATATCAGCCTGTAATAGCGTTTTATCCTGAAAGGAAAGAGTTGCTCATTGAGCAGGAGTGGACAAAAATACTTAGAAAACATTTGTTTCATTTAAACTATCTGGGATTTGCAAGACTTAATCGGATAAACGGGAAAATTTATATAGGAATGTCCAGAACAAATTTATTGCTTGAAATCAATGAAAATAATATCGGAGATTATAAAGCGATAAATTTGGAAATGCATGAAAATACCATATATGATGTCTTTACTGACAGTAATAGTAAGCTGTGGATTACCACATTTAATGGGAAAGAGATATATGAGTACGATGTAATAAATGGTAATACCATACAAATAAACGACGATGTTTGCCCAGTAAGGCAAAAGTGTATATTTTTAGAAAATCAAAAGGTATTTGTAGTTTCAGCAGAAAAGGAAAATAAAAATATAGGAATTATCAATGGGGCAAACGTAGAATTATATTCTGCAATTCCCAAAGAGCAAAAAATTATAGAGGATTTCCGCTTTGATTTTAGTATTAATAATGGAAATGTAAAATGGATAGAGAACGGGAACCAAGTGTTTCAATGCCCCGTAAATCAAACGGGAGCGTTATGGATCCAAAATGGAAAAGTGAGGATGCAGAAGTTTCCGGTAGATATTAGCACAATAAATATAGATGAAATAATACAGGGAAGAAAAACTTATACAATAGATTTACATGGCAGAGTGCAGGAAACAGGGGTAACAACACTATATTCATTTATAAATAGTGTAAAGGAACAAGAAAGAATAAACGTCAGTAATATAGAAAAAAGTGGAAAAATAATTTATCAGAAATGTCTGCATTAAATTAAAAATATATTGTAAAAAAGGGATTAAATTTTATGAAAGTAGGAATCTTGGGAGCAGGGCTTGCGGGTCTTTCAACAGCGCTATTTCTGCAAGAAAGTAAAAAAATTCAGGAAATTCATATATTTGAAAAGGAGAGAGAATCAGGAGGGCTATGCCGGAGTTTTATACATGATGGGAGGCATGTGGACATTGGACCTCATATAATTTTTTCCAAAAACAGGGAGACTCTTGAATTTATGAGAGGACTTTTAGGAGAAAATCAGGTTAAACTCAGAAGATCGAACCAAATAATATATCAGGGAAAATTTGTGCAGTATCCTTTTGAAAACGATCTTTCAAAATTGTCAGAATGTGATCGCCAAAAATGTGTAGATTCTTTTTTAAACAATCCGTATAGTTCATATGAAAGTCAAAATATGCTGCAATTTTTTTTAAAAACGTTTGGAGAGGGAATTACGAATTTGTATTTACGACCATATAACGAGAAAATATGGAAGTTTGATCCGTCCTATATGAATACAACGATGGTAGAACGAATTCCCCAACCGCCAGCCGAAGATATCTTAAAAAGCGCAGCAGGGGAAACGATTGACGGTTATTTACATCAATTATATTTTTATTATCCTAGAGAGGGCGGCATGGCTTCTTTGATTAAAGGAATAGAAAATAAACTGGAAGAAAAGGTAATATTACACAAAGAAAACAGTATTACTGATGTAGAAAAGAAAAACAACTGTTGGAAAATCACAACAGATAAAATGCAGTGGAAAAGCGACATGCTAATATCCTGCATACCTGTAAATGAATTAATTAAAGTTTATCACCCTATCAAAAAGGAAATAGAAAGTACAGGAAAAAATCTGAAATACAATCACATTATGCTTGGCGTAGTAACGGTTTCTGTTGACAGAGCAGGAAATAATTATGCATTTATGATACCGGATAAGGATGTAATATTCCATCGTCTTAGTAAACTGGATTTTTTAGGATGCAATTATGGAAGAAAGAACACTGCGACTTATATGATGGAAGTTACATATCGCCGGGAAAGCGACTTTTCAAGCTGGGATGAGGAGAGATTAAAGTCTAAGTTTATAGAAGGACTGAAGAAAATTAATTTTATAGAAAATGAAGAAGAAATAATTGAAATGACATTTCGATGTTTTCCCTATGCATATGTTATATATGATCTGGACCATAGCAATAATATGAAGCAGATCAGGAATTATTTTGAACAGGAGGAGGTTGTACTAAACGGTAGATTTGGTAATTTTGAATATTGGAATATGGACAGGGTAATTGAAGAAAGCAGGAAAGTTTCAAATGAAATTGTTGCACGACTAAATGAGCAAGAAGCAATCATTTAAATTTAGTGAAAGGAAAGGATATGATAGTTAATATATACGGGGCAGGAAGCTATGCAGAGAGATACTTACCTATATTAAAAGAGAATTACCTGATTGATTACATAATAGATAGGGATCGGAAAAAGCAGGGAACTATGATTTGTGAAATTCCGATCGTCGCTCCTTCAAAGGAAAATGTCAATAAGAACCCTATAGTAATTCTATTAAACGATATAGAAAGCGGATATAAAACGCTGCAAGAATTTTCCTGCCAACAGTCTGTTTATGGAATTCTTAGATATGCAGGCGGTATAGGATTATACCGTTATGGATTTCGATCAGATATAAAGCAAACTTTAGATGGCGCAATGTATATTCAAAATACAGAAAGTGATTTCACACAGACATTAGTCCAATATACTAATCAAAAGTATCTTCCTGAAAAGAGAAGATATTTTAATATTGCATCATTTCCTAATTTTGATAATCCGGGAGGGCCCTGTGCATGTTTGCGTAATCTATATTTGGCTAATGAACAGTACAAAACAATTGATAATTTCTTCACAATATGTCCTGGTAAAGCATTTATACCAGAAGGTGCTGCTTCCTGTAATTCTTATACAAAAACAAACAAGATTGATAACAAGATTTGTGAGAAAATATGCGAATCCATATCTGGTAGTTTAACGCAAATATCAATAGAGACTCTTAAATTATATTTTCGTTTGAACTCGGTACAGGAATTTTTGAGAAGAGCAGATGAGAAATTCTTATTTCAGGACACAGATGTTTTCCTGTTACAAGATTTCTGGATTGCACAAGCGTTTATGTATCAGTTCCCGGAATTTAGGAAAGCGATTGTAGTAAGCCACACACAAGGAAGCTTTCGCAATGAAAAAACAGCATCAGAATTATCAGAGATATGGGATGTAATGCAGGCAGAACAATTGCGTACTTTTAAAACTTGGATTTTTCCCTCCAATGGAGCCAAGGAAGGTTTTTTAAAAACAGCAAGTGATGAAATGCGTCTGCTTTCTAAACAATGCCAGCTCCAAATTGCCTATAATGGGTATGAAAGTAAAGAAAGACTCGCAGCTGATAAAAGTTTTCTGTCAGAACTTGAAGAAATAACGGAAGGCACAGATGTGATTTTTGCTTCTGCCACATTTTTGTATAAAAATAAAGGAGTAGAAAGAATTCCTGAAATCCTCGCAAATTTTAAGAAGCAAACGAATCTGCAAATTAAGTGGATTCTTATCGGGTCCGGAGAGATGGAAGAAGAGGTAAGAAAAAGTATAGAAGAGCATCTAGATGAAAAGGACTATTTTTGGTATAAAAAGCGCTTTGACAACCAGGATAATGTTTTTGCGCTTTTTTCTAAAGCTGATTTTTATATCATGATGCATAAAGTGAGTGTATTTGACCTATCTACACTGCAGGCAATGGCATATGAGTGTATCCCTGTCCTTTCAAAAGTAGGGGGGAATTTAGAATTATGCGGGTTTGATAATGGAATTTTAGTGGAGGAAGGGGAAAGTAACATGGATATTGGCGGGTATTATGAGAATTTTACCTGGAATCGACAATTTTTAGACAAGCAAAAAGAAAAAAACAAGAAAATTGTTTTGGAAGAATTCAATAACCAAAAATTTTTGATGGGTTACAAGAAGCATTTGTATCAAATGTAGATTTGAATAAGAATGGAATAAATCAGTATATAAATATGCTGTAACAGAAAGGATTACAGTATGAAAAAAATAACCATCTGTGTGAAACCAAACAATATAAATTTGTAAGAAAGGATTGCGTCATGGGAAAAATAATTATATATGGAGCAGGAAATAATTGCAAAAAAGTAGTTCTGAAAGCAACTGATAACATCGTGTGTATTGCTGATAGAAACCCGGAAAAAGCGCAAACTGCAATCGGTGATTTTAAAGTGATTTTACCAGATCAAATAAGTTGCTTTGAGTATGACAAAATCGTTGTGAGCGTCGTGGGAAAATTTGAAGAAATCAGGGAACAATTAGTTGGGATGGGCATTGAAGGAGAGAAGATTATATACTGGAAAGACTATATTACGGTCTCTCCAAAAAACATAGGGACTATGATAGCAGACTGGAGTAAAGGACTGAAGGAGTGTGAAGTATATGAGGAACTGTGCAGCCATGCTGATGAATTAAGCGAGATGGAAAGAGAATTTTTGATTGGAAGGCATAACCGTTCCTTTAAATGGCTTCACTATTTTGAAATATACAATCGGCATTTCGCTAAATATATCGGAAAAGATGTAACCATTATGGAGGTCGGAGTGAATAAAGGCGGTTCTTTGCAGATATGGAAAAAGATATTCGGACCGAATTCCAAAATCATTGGCGTTGATATCAATCCTGCATGCAAAGAAATGGAAGATGATCAGATCAGTATTTATATAGGGGATCAGGCGGACCGGGGATTTTGGAAAAAAATCAAGGAAGAAATTCCGAAGCTGGATATTTTAATCGACGACGGCGGTCATTATATGGATCAGCAGATCATTACCTTTGAAGAAATGTTTTCTCATGTTAAAGATGACGGCGTATATCTTTGTGAAGATACAACCAGTTCATACAGCGCTGATAAGTATAATTCAGGATATAAAAAGAGTCATACATTTATAGAATATTCCAAAAATTTTATCGATTATATCCATGCATGGTTTTCCATGGATCAGGAACTGCAGGTAAACGAATATACCAGAACCATGCATTCTTTACACTACTATTGCGGCGTGGTTGCAGTAGAGAAAAAAGTTATGTATATGCCATTTGATATGGAAGTATGTAATACGGAAGATGAACAATATGCTATCTGTCATTTCCACAAGCAAATTTAATCAGACAAGGAAAATATTATGATCATCACTAAAACGCCCTTTCGCGTCAGCTTTTGCGGCGGCGGAAGCGACATAAAAGACTTTTATAAGGAACACGGCGGATGCGTGCTCAGTACGACCATTAACCGATATATGTATCTGACCATTCACCCTTATTTTGATGAAAACAGGACGGCCTTAAAATATTCCCAAAATGAAATTGTTGATAATATCAACGACATCCGGCACTCGATTTTCCACTGTGTATTAAATGAGCAGCATATCAGCGGGGTGGAAATCGGCAGTACGGCTGACGTGCCGAGCGGGACAGGCCTGGGGTCCTCCAGCGCTTTTACCGTGGGGCTTCTTCACACGTTATCCTGCTATAAAGGCAAGTACATATCCAAGGGAAAACTGGCGGAAGAGGCCTGTAAAGTAGAGATCGAAAAACTGGGCGCGCCTATCGGGAAACAGGATCAGTATGCGGTAGCCCACGGCGGGTTAAATTTCATTAAGTTCCATAAAGACGATTCTGTGTCTGTAGAGCCGGTCATTGTAAAAGGGGATACCATAAACAGGCTCCAGGAGAACCTGGTAATGTTTTATACCGGGTTGACCCATGATGCAAATAAAATTCTTGCTGAGCAGAAACGGAATATTACACAGGCAGAAAAAACGAAAAATCTACTCCGCATGTGTGAACTGGCAGGCGCAATGAAAAGCTCTCTGGAGCAGAATGAGCCAGGAGATTTTGGGGCGATTTTAAATGAGAGCTGGATGAAAAAAAGAGAGCTGGCAGGCAGCATTTCCACGCCTAAAATTGATGAGCTGTACCAGTGCGCCATGGAAAACGGGGCGTCCGGAGGCAAGCTTTTAGGAGCGGGAGGGGGAGGATTCCTCTTGTTTTACTGTCCAAAGGAAAAGCAGGCCCTGTTGAGGGAGAAGCTCCGTTTAAAGCCGTTTTCCTTTACATTTGAACATGACGGGACTTCCGTTGTCTATATTGGAGATAAATATTGGGAGGATTACAGATGAAAGCTTTGGTTGTGGGAGGAGCAGGTTTTATTGGCAGCCACCTCTGCGATGCATTACTGGAACAGGGACATCAGGTGGTATGTGCAGATAACTTTTCTTTGGGAACCAGAGAAAATATCAGCCATTTAAAAGGAAATCCGGATTTTTGCGTTTATGAAACCGACGCATCCTGTGTGGAAAGCCTGGAGGAGGTTTTCCAAAAGGAGAAACCGGAGTATATATTCCATCTGGCGGCCAATTCCGATATCCAGGCAAGCGCTAAAAATCCCGATGTGGAATATAAAAATACCTACACCACTACATTCCGTATCCTGTCCTGTATGAGGAAATACGGGGTGAAGAACCTGTTTTTTGCTTCCACATCAGCCGTTTATGGGGATAAGAGAGAAGAATTACTGGATGAAAATACACCGGGACTTTCCCCGATTTCCTATTACGGAGCCGCCAAACTTGGCAGCGAAGCGCTGATCAGCGCCTTTTCCTATATGAATGACATAAACGCTCTTGTGTTTCGCTTCCCCAATGTAATAGGGCCAAGGCTGACTCATGGGGTGGTCTTTGATTTCATCCACAAACTACAGAAAGATCCGGCCCGCTTGCAAATTCTGGGAGATGGAAAACAGACAAAACCCTACCTCTATGTGACGGATCTGGTGGATGCCATAATCCGCTTTATGGATATCAAAAAACAAGGAGTATTGCTATACAACGTAGGCGGGGAAGGGGCTACCAGCGTTGCCAGGATCGCGGATATTGTCTGTGAGGAAATGGGGCTTATATCTGTACAGTATGACTTTACAGGCGGAGAAGGCGGATGGAAAGGGGATGTCCCCAGATTCCGGTATTGTGTTGATAAAATACGCCAGGCAGGCTGGAAGGCGGACTATACATCCGATGAAGCGGTGCGGGAAACCGTGCGGGCAAATCTAAATAGAGGATAGCGTATGGCAGAAGATTCTATTACAAAAGGTTATATTGCAGTGATCCAGGCGGGGGGAAAAGGGACAAGGATGGAGGAGATTACCGGAGGGAAAATCCCCAAACCAATGATTCCCCTGAACGGCAGGCCAATGCTGGAATGGCAGATGGAAAACATTAAGAAATACGGGATCCGCGAGTTTGTCATTATTGTCGGACATTTAGGGGAAAAGGTGAAAGAGTATTTCAGGGACGGAAGCCAGCTGGGAGTCAGGATCCGCTACATAGAAGAGCAGGAGCCGTTGGGTTCCGCAGGGGCCCTCTTCTTTTTAAAGCCTGTTCTTAAGGCCCCCCGGTTTCTGCTAGTATTTGGAGATGTGATGTTTGACCTGGATTTAAACAGAATGATGAAATTTCATGAGCGCCATCCGGGAAAAGTTACCCTGCTGGCCCATCCAAATTCCCACCCCTATGATTCGGACCTTCTGGTTATGGATGGCAAGGACTGTGTAACTGGGATTCTTCCTAAGGGAAAGAAGCGTGATGACTGGTATGAAAACTGCGTGAATGCGGGGATTTATATCCTGTCAGCCGATGTTCTGGACAGTATAAAAGAGGCAAAACGGCAGGACCTGGAAAAGGACGTGCTGGACCCTTTGATCGCCCGGGGAGAAGTCTTCGGTTACCGCACCCCGGAATACGTAAAAGACGCCGGGACGCCGGACCGCTTTTATAAAGTATCCGGGGAACAGAAAAAACATGTATGGGAAAAAAAGAATCTGGAAAGGAAACAGGCCTGCGTATTTCTTGGCAGGGGCGGGATCGTAAGCCAGTATCAGGGGACAGCTGCTTCTGAAGCACAGATGGAACTGGAAAAGCAGCCGAGTCTGGAAGGGCGGCCGGAACTGGAAGAGAAGCCGAGTCTGGAAAAACAGCCGGAACTGGAAGAGCACCTGGGGCTGGAAGAGCAGGCTGCGGAGGGGATACGGAGGCTGAATGAAGCCGGGGTTCTGGTGATTCTTTTGACAGACCAGCCAGCGGCGGCCGGAGGAGTATGCGGGTCCGAAAGGGTACGGAGAATTCACAGAAAACTGCAGGTGCTTTTAGGAGAACAGGGGGCATATCTGGATGATATTGCGTTTAGCCCCCGCCATCCGGACGAAGGGGCTCTGGAGGAAAAGTCAACTTACAAAACCATATGCAGATGCCGGAAACCGGATACGGGAATGATAGAAAAGATGATAGAAAGGTATAACATCGATGTATCCCGGTCGTACATGGCAGGGGGGAGTTCTGTGGAAATCCAGACAGGAAAAAACGCCGGCCTGAAGACGGTCCTGATCTCGACGGGCCGGGCCGGGAGAGACGGAAACGATTGTGCGAGACCGGACATTACGGCGAAAAATCTGGCGGAAGCGGTGGAAATGATTTTAGAAAAGGAGCAAGCGGGGAGGTACGGGAATGACAGATTATAGAGAGGAAATCAGTTGGTATATTAAAACGGAAAAGCAGGTTTTAGATGCCCTGTCAGTCATGGAGATCAGCCAGGTCATGAATGTTTTGGAGCATGCCCGTCTGGAAAGAAAAAGGATCTTTATCTGCGGCAATGGCGGAAGCGCGTCCACAGCGTCCCATCTTGAATGTGATTTTAACAAGGGAATCAGCTATGACCGGGAAATAAAGTATGATATTGAGTGTTTAAGCGACAATGTCCCCATGATGATGGCCATTGCAAATGATATCGGCTATGATGATATTTTTGTTGTACCGTTAAAAAATAAGTTAAAGGCCGGGGATCTTGTAATCGGTATTTCTGGAAGTGGAAATTCAGAAAATGTAATCCGGGCATTTCAGTATGCAAAGGAAGCAGGGGCGGAAACCATTGCGTTTACCGGGTATAACGGAGGAAAACTGAAAGAAATCGCAGACTATAACATCCATGTTGCTGTGGAAAACATGCAGATTACCGAAGATGTCCACCTGATTTTAAACCATATGATGATGTATATCCTGTCCGGGATGAAAGGATGTTAAGGTCGTATGGAAGCACAGAACATATTTGGAAAAAGAGAATATAGGAAGCGGGAGCCGGGGGAGAAGCTGAGGATCGCGTTTATGTACCAGGTGGCGTCCTACTGGCCTACCATAGAGAGCTTTTATTACGCCTGTCTGGCGGACCCGGATGTGGACGTGCGGATTTTTTACATTGATGATATGTCGGTAGAGCAGGCCCAGGTGAAAGACTCCGGAAGGTTTCTGGAAGAACGTAGAATCCCTTACAGCACTTATTCGGAAAACGGACTGAAAGAGTACAAACCACATGCTGCGCTTTATCAGCCGCCCTATGATGTGGCATATAGAAATCCCTCTGCATTGTCCCTCCATTTAATGAATATGGGGGTAAGGATCGTTTACATCCCCTATGGGATTGAAATCGCAGATACGGAGGATGCCCGTTATAACCATTTTTTAACCTATGTCATTAAGAACAGCTGGAGGATCTATACTTTTTCTGAAATTATGCAGAAGGACTATTTTAGGTATTGCCCTAACAGGCATGCGGTAAAAGCATTGGGAGTGCCTAAGTTTGATGGTGCTTTTCATAAAAAGCTCCTGTCCAATGAATTTATTTTAAAGAAGGCGGAGGGAAGACGGATTATTCTCTGGAAAATGCACTTTCCCAAGCTTATCTATGAAGGAATGGAGCGCAGGCAGGTGACGCCAGATTTGTCGGAATATGTAAAATTTGCAAAACACATTGAAGAATATAAGGAGCTGTTTTTTGTCGTAATGCCTCACCCTATGTTTTTCTCACAGACCATTGATCAAGGGCTTTTTAACTGTGCACAGAGGCTTTTTGAGGAACTGGAGACAAAAAACAATGTTTATTTTGAAAAGGGGGCGGATTACCGTCCGGCGTTATACGGCGCAGACGGGATTATCATAGACAGAAGTGCACTAATGGTAGAGGCCGGCCTGTGCGGGGTTCCTGTCCTGTATATGAAGAATAAAAGTTATGAAGAACCGCTGACACAGGCTGTGAGACCCCTTGTGGATTCTTATGAGCAGGGGACAGACGCAGAGGATATGCTTAGATTTGTAGAAAAATTCCGGGAAGACGGATTTAAGGAAGCGGCAGAGCGTATTGCAGATACGAAGAAAAAGGTAGTTCCCTTCGCAGATGGAAAATGCGGGGAACGCATTTTAGAGGACATTAAAAATGGGGTATCAGAAACAGAAAATAGGACTATTGGGATCGTATTTTTCGGAGCGGGATTTATCTGCAGGCATTATATTGAGCGGCTGAAAATTATGGACAACCCTGCATTTTCTGTCATCGGCCTGTCTGATAATGATCCTGCAAAGTGGGGGACCGTTCAGGCGGGAATTCAGGTCCTTCCCCCGGAACAACTACAGATGGTGGAGTTTGACATTTTGGTGATAACCTCAGAACAATATTATATGCCCATTAAGAAAAAGCTGGTATATGAGCTTTTTTTAGAAGAAGAAAAAATTGTCCGTCTGGATGTGTTTGCAGAAAATTATGAAAAGAAATATAAAAAGGACTTTAAGGAGCAGGAACCGGCAGGTGACTCATAGTGGAACGCGCCGGTACTGGTGACTGGGACGGAAGGGCGGAGACATGAAAGTACAGAATGTAGAAATAGATACGTTTGCTTCTGCAGTGAAAGGACAAAGTCAGAAAATAGTTCTGTATGGGGCAGGCGTGATTGGAAAAGTCGTATTGCCATACTTTATAGAAGAAAAACAATTAGAAGAGGATATTTTGTTTGTGGCAGACGGGGATCCCCGTAAACATGGAGATTTTGTGAAGATTGGTGAAAAAGATATCCCAATATGCTCTCCGGAGAAACTTGAACAGGTGAAGGAGAAATTTGCTATCCTCATTACCGGAAGCAGATATGAGGGGATTCTGCGGTATTTAGAGCAGATGGAGTTCCTGTCCGGGACTGATGTATATATATTTCCCCAGATGCTTGTGAAAAAGTGCCGCTTATTTCCAAAACAGGAAATCCGGAGAGTTTCAGAGCACCCGTTAATTCCTAAAACAATTCATTACTGCTGGTTTGGGGGAGGAGAGATGCCGGAGGTTTGGAAACGGTATCAGGAATCCTGGAAACGGTTTTGCCCGGATTACCAGATCGTTGAGTGGAACGAGAAGAATTACCAGGTAGAAGACCGTAAGTTTACCAGCCAGGCGTACCGGCACAAAAAGTGGAGCTTTGTATCAGATATGGCGAGGCTTGATATCCTTTATAAATATGGCGGAATTTACCTGGATACAGATGTAGAGCTAACGCGGCCTTTGGACGACTTATTGTACCAGCCGGGTTTTGTAGGGGTTGAAAAATGGGGAGTTGTAAACAGCGGCGGCGGATGCGGCGCAGTACCAGGGCATCCCATAATCGGAGAGATTCTGGAGGAGCGTTTAAGGGTTCCTTTTGAATATGAGGACGGGAGCCTGAATTTAGAATCCAGCGGATATTATGAATCGAAACCATTGTTAAGCCATGGATTCAAACCCAATAATACAGTTCAGGTAATAGATGGCATGACCGTGTATTCATCGGAGTTTTTTCATCCGTTTGATTATATGAGTAAAGAACTTTGCATTACAGATAATACATACGGGATTCATCATTTTACAGGAAGCTGGCTATAAGGGAGAGATACGGATACTTTCCTTAAGAGCGATACCATGTCTCCGCCATGCTATGCATTCGCAGGATGCACACGATTCCCTTTTGTCACTTAATTCCAGGGAAAATGAAAGGATTCCGGATATGGAAGAGAAAGAAAAAACAACCTTGCCAAGCATAAGAAAAAGTATTATACTCACAATATATCAGTACAAAAGTAATAAAAGGAGGAACCGCTCATGCAGGTAACAAAGGATACGCTTATTGGAGAACTTCTTCGCTCAGATATTGATACGGCACAGATTCTTATGGGGGCGGGAATGCATTGCGTTGGATGCCCGTCTTCTCAGATGGAATCTCTGGAAGAGGCGTGCATGGTTCATGGAATTAGCTGCGACCAGCTTGTAAATGTTCTCAACGAGTATTTTGAGAAGAAGAATGCATAATTCATGAAAGAATATCAAAAAAGGCGGCTGTTAGGGCAGCGCTCATAAGACAGTATTATGTAATATTCCGGGAAACGGCGTAGCTTGCAGGCTATGCCGTTTCTCCGTTTTGCAGACCGCTCAGCAAAGAGACGGAGAGGCAAAAACTGGAGCATATGGACTTTGTACTGTCCAATGCTTTGCATAATCTGGAATCTGAGCCGGACTTGGACATGGTTCCCCAGACCGCCTGGTTTGAGAAAGAACATCTGCTGGCTCTCCCGGCGGAGGATATGGAGAGACTGATGCCCCCCGGGGAGCGATGAGAATGAAATGCTGATTGCCATACTGGAGCGGTGCCAGGCATTGTGCGGCCAATATGAGATACTCGCCGCAGCACGATAAGCGGCAGCAGAAGGCGGTACTTTTATCAGGCGGCTTTAACATAGTTTCCGCTCCTCTTTTCGGCGGGCAGTCTGAAAATGCAGAATTGCGTATCTCTATTGCATCGACTCCGGCAGCATGAAAAAAGCGCGTAAGAAACGATTTGTTTCCTGCACGCTTTTTCTTCATTCTCGATGGAAGGCCGCCCTGTTTTTCGTTTTTGCTATTTGACTTAAAGTCTGGAAAGGGAAGACAGGGCATCTTTTTTTACAATCAATTCAAAGTGCTCTGCATAGTAGCCCTCGGTGCCCGACTCCTGATTGATCCTTTTTCCGTACTCAGACAATATGTTGCAGGTACGGCTGAAGGAAAGATCATCACAGCTTTCCTTTTTCAGAACCAGGTAGAAGAGACTGTTTTTAGGGTTTTTGTAGAGGATACTGACACCGTTAAAAATGTTTCCGGTTTCCCTTGCGGCGGCACATACCATATCCAGGGAGGCAAACTGGTAGATTCTTACATAGGGCGTCTCTTTTTTGGACCCCAGGGTGGAATGGACTTCTTTGGGGGCGGCTTTCGGCTTCTCCTGTTTTTCTGCGTTTCCCAGAAGAGCCATAAGATTCTCGGCCCCTTCCAAAAGCTCGCTGGTCAGGGACTCCCAGGGATTTTCATCGTCCTCCTCCACTTGGGAAAATTTGGAGAATCTGGTATCCAATTCTTCCGGGTCGTCAATCTTTGTAATGATTAACATAACGCTTTCATTTGCTAACGGTATGGCTTCCACCATCAAGGGGATATCCTCTGCTTCAAATCCCACTTCGCTGGATGCACGCTGAATCATTTCACGAAACAGATTTCTGGCTTTTTCGCTTCCATAGGCCAGTTCACTTAAATTAAGATTGCGAACACTTAAGTCAAAATTGCTTAAAGTGCATCGAATTTGATTGTCATTGATACGTTCTATTTTCATCGGATCACTTCCTGTCTGTATGGTAAGTCCAAAAGAGCAACAGTTCATATACCTCCTGAACGGTTACCCAAAAGGTACATTTTTACGTCTATAATATACTATATAGTATTCGGGTTTGGCAATGCTATGTGGAAAATTTATTAAAAATTTAATAGATGGAAAAATTATGTTGTAAAAGGTCAGATTTTGTATTAAAATAGAATCCAGAGATTATATTGCCGAAAGGAGGTGTGGATATTACAGAACACGTTCTGTTTGGTAAATATCGTCTGTGCAGGAAACTGGGATCGGGTCGTTCCGGAACTGTGTACCTGGCGTATCATATGGAGCTTGAAGAATATCGGGCAATGAAGATTGTGCCCAAAACCATGGCCGATTATGATACCTTTAAAAGGGAAGCGCTGTTCCTGAAAACGCTCCGTCACCCGGGAATTCCTCTTGTCTATGACGTGGAAGAAGATCTGGATAATAGTTATCTTGTAGAAGAATATCTGGAAGGCGAATCTTTATATGCCCTGGTGAAACGCCTGGGCAGCTTATCAATGAAAACGACAGTGGATCTTGGAATTCAGGTCTGTCGTCTCATTCATTTCATGAATACATCGGAAAACCCCATTTTGTACCTTGACTTACAGCCTAAAAATCTGTTGGTCTGTAATGGAATAATACGTTTAATTGACTTTGACCACGCGCAATATGCAGAGGATATCACTGCCTTTGGCGAACGCTATGGAACAGCAGGCTTTGCCGCACCGGAGCAATACGGGAACGAAAGCCTGGACTGTCGGACCGACGTGTATGCCATTGGCGCCCTTCTTTTCTTTATGAGCAGAGGAAAAACTCCGGGGAAACAAAGCAGCATGACAGAACAGGGAGAAAACCGGGAGCTGAACCGGATTATCCGGGGATGCATGGCGGAAAGAAAAGCGGAGCGCTATCCCAATGCAGGAGAGGTAGAGCAGGCGTTATGTGAATTAAAAACCGAAAGTTCAAGAGGACTGGCAATGGAATCTCTGAATCTTGTTTTTGCCGGAGCAAAGCATGGAATCGGTACGACCCATGCCGCCTTTGGCATATCAAATTTTCTGACCCGGAACGGGTATCCGGCCTTATACCAGGAGGAGTGGGAGACGGATGCGGTGCGGATGATGGCCAGAACCAGAAATATGGAGGCGGACGACTCCGGAATCTACCATATGGACTCGCTGTGTGTCCGACCGTTTTACGGCCGCTCAGTAAAGCTTCCCTGCCGATATTTCCCGGCCGTTGTAAAAGACACAGGGGTCTCCTGGAGGGAGGGGATATTTCTGCCGGAGGCTGACCTATATGTGCTGGTCTGCGGCGGGAAATGGTGGGAGACTGACAGCACCTTACAGGCGGCAAGATATTTTAGGGCCTGCGGCCGTGTGCTTCTTCTGTTCAACCACATATCAAAGGACATCCGTTTGAAACTGCCGGGGGAGCTATGCACATTCCCCTGTCTGTACCTTCCGTTTTTTGCCAATCCGTTTAAGGAGGATAAAAGCGCCGACGCCTGTTTTGGGGAAATTCTTAAAGCGGGAACAGGAGGAGAGAAGGAATGGGAAGGAAAAAAACGAGGGATGAAATTCTGGAGGAGAAAACCAGGCTTATAGGGGTCGCGGGTATTGGGCACAGTGTGGGATGTACGCACTTTTCCATCATGCTTTTAAATTACCTGGCCGGGTTTCTCAGAAGGAGAGCTTCGCTGCTGGAATGGAATTCATCTGGTGATCTGGGCAGAATTGAAAAAGTCTGCACCGGGGTGGTGAGGGGATGTAAACCTTATCATGTTTTGGACGCGGATTATTACAAATGTGCGGGACCAGAGGAAATGAAGGAGGCGCTGAGCCGTAAGTATGAGGACATCCTGATAGATTTTGGCAACCTGGAGGATGGAAGCTATGAAGAATTTCTGCGCTGTGAAAAACAGTTTCTGGTAGCTTCCTTCAGTGAGTGGCAGCAGGATTGCTTCCGGGAGTTTGTGATGAAAAACGACCAGAGGAAGAAAAGAAGCTGGCAGTACCTCGCGGTCTTTGGAAGTGAGGAAACCAGAAAAGAGTTTATGAGACGCTTTGGAGTTTTTACTGAGCGGATTCCGTTTTCAGCGGATGCGTTCTCTGTCACAAAGGAGTGCGGGATATTTTTTCGGGAGCTGTTTCCAGAATTGTAGAAGTGTAACTGTGAAGGTACGGAATAGTTACATAGAAGTCAAATAAGCAAGCCGGCAGGGGTTTCATATGTCACATCTCTCCTTGAGGGTTCCTGCCGGCTTGTGAATTAGGAGAAGGCATATGAATGAGGAAAAAGATGAGAAAAAACAGTATCTGGATGGTTTGAAACGGTACAGAGAAAAAGGAATTCCGATCTATATGGACGGACAAATTTCAAATCCGAAGGATTGGGAAAGACTGTTTGAGATACGGGAGGACGGAATGTTTTATATGGGGGATTACGTACAGGCGGATGCAGGAGAACTGAAGGAAATCCGTTTTGACAGGGTATATGCAAATGAAGAGGATGTCCGGCCGGAGAAATTGCAGAGAAAGGAGAAGAACAGAAGGAGATAATAAGTAAAGGGAGGGATCGCCGCAGAAGATACTGTTCTGCCAACGGAATTCTTAAGTGGTCTGGGAGGGAATTTGTTACAAAAAATTAACAGACGTGAAAGGGGATATGTGTTATAATTGACCCAGAAAATACCAATTTCGGCATCCATGCAGCATCGGTTCATTCATGCGTTTTTGCCCGCTGTAAGAAGGGAAACCGGGGCAAAACCGGATTGCTATCAATTTTATGCTGTGCCGGTTGTTCAGGAAAAGAGAGATAAGCCAATGAAAAAATTAATACCTTTATTTATAGCCGTTGGAATGATTTTTGTGATTATTCTTGGCTTTTTCGGTTTTAAAATGGTTCAGAAATATACGCCCTCCAGGGAACTGGCAGACCTAGGTGAGATTTATGGGGTCAGCGGGGACGAAACGGCAATTATTTATAATTATGAGCTTCAGAAAGCAAAGGGAATCTATAAAAACGGACAGAGCTACCTGCCGCTGTCGTGGATCAATGCAAATATCAATAAGAGATTTTATTGGGACAGTACAGAAAATTTATTGGTATATGCACTGCCGGATCAGATTGTCTATGCAGACGCGGAAACGAAAGGCTCCAATGGGGCGTCCCTTCTTCTGTTGGAAGAGGATGATGTTTATCTGCCTCTGGGGCTGATTGCCAATTACACCGATATTCAAATTCAGGCGTTTGATGGGGATGAGATAAAGCGGGTATATGTTACCCAATGGGGGAAACGGGAAACGGCCCGGATTAACAAAAATGGAAAAGTCCGTCAAAAGGGCGGAATCAAGAGTCCGATTGTGACAGAGGTTCTGCATGATATGGAAGTTACTGTTTTGGATACTATGGAAAGCTGGACAAGAATTCAGACCATAGATGGCCATATGGGATATATTGAAAATAAAGTGATTGCCAAGCTAAGTAATAAAGATTTTCACGGCTCCTTTGCAGAACCGGAATATAAAGGTACCAGCATGGAGGAAAAGATTGTTCTGGGCTGGCATCAGGTGACCAGCATGGAAGGCAATAAGACTCTGGATGCGGTAGTAGAAAAAACCAGAGGCCTTAATGTCATTTCACCTACCTGGTTTTCCCTGACGGATAACGAAGGAAATTATAAGTCCCTGGCCAGCAGGGATTATGTGGACAAGGCCCACGCAAAGGGCTTAAAAGTTTGGGCTCTTCTTGATAATTTCAGTCAGAATGTCCAGTCGGAGGTGCTTTTGGCCTCCACGAGCACAAGGAGGAAATTAATTAACAGCTTGATGGACGATGTGGAAAAATATGGTCTGGATGGTCTTAACATGGATTTTGAAAGTCTGAAGCCTGAAGCCGGCGTTCATTACATTGAATTCTTAAGAGAGCTGTCCATCCCCTGCCGGCAGAAGGGAATTGTTCTCTCTGTTGATAATTATGTGCCTGCGGGATACAATGAATTTTACGACAGAAAAGAACAGGGAATTGTAGCGGACTATGTAATCATTATGGGATATGATGAGCATTATGCAGGCGGCGAACCAGGTTCTGTCGCTTCACTCCTGTATGTACAGGGGGGAATTTCGAGGACTCTGGAGCAGGTGCCGAAGGAAAAAATAATAACCGGGGTTCCTTTCTATACCAGAGTGTGGACGGAGACAGATGAAGGGGTGAAATCCTCGGCCATTGGCATCGCGGAAGCCAGGCAATGGGTGAAGGATAATAATGTGGAGCTTTACTGGCAGCAGGAGCTGGGGCAGTTTTATGGAGAACTTTCCATAGAAGACGGGGTCAAGTATCTCTGGTTGGAAGAAGAAGATTCCCTGGCTTTAAAGATGAAGGTCATAAAGGAAGAGGATCTGGCGGGGGTGGCCTGCTGGAAACTGGGGCTCGAGGATGCTCCGGTCTGGAATTCCATCACCTGGGATTAATGCAAGCGTCGGGAACCTTTCCGGGAAAATTGAAGGAAAGGTTCTTTTTGCTTTTCTGCCAGGATATATTTTCTATAAATATGGTCCGAGGTGGAACGGATGAGAAAACTGGTGCTGGAGGAGGTTTGCGGGCTGCTCCTTTTGATTATGGTGTTTCTGGCGGCCAGATATGGCAGCGTGCAGGTGGTGTCAGCAACAACTAAAAGCCGGGAAGAACGGCCGATGGTAGTAATTGACGCTGGACATGGAGGAAATGACCCGGGAAAGGTCGGCGTGGACGGAAGTCTGGAAAAGGATATTAATCTACAGATCGCAACAAAGCTTAAATGGTATTTGGAACAGTCAGATATAGATGTGGTGATGACCAGAGAATCAGACATAGGGCTTTACGGGGAAGGCGATTCCAGAAAAAAAACGGCGGATATGAAAAAGCGGTGTGATATCATCGAGGAGAATAATGCCGATCTTGTGGTAAGCATCCATCAGAACAGTTACCATGAGGAGGAAGTGTCAGGCGGCCAGGTGTTTTATTATAAATCTTCAGAAAAGGGAAAAAAACTGGCGGAAATTCTGCAAGAGAGATTTACTTACGTGCTGGGGGACGAGAACAGAAGACTGGCAAAGGCCAATGGAAACTATTATCTTCTGCTTCATGTGAAGTGTCCCATTGTAATTGTGGAATGCGGGTTTTTAAGTAACCGGAAAGAGGCTCTCCTTCTTCAGGAAGAGGATTATCAGGATCGGATGGCGTGGACAATTCATATGGGAATTTTGGAATATTTAAACAAGGAATGACGCTCCCCCTTTTTATTTTAAATATATAGTGGTATAATGTCGTCAGACATTATACCTGTGCATTTGTTTTCTGCGCTTGCCGCAGAAGACTGGGCACTGAATTCCGCCGGAGGCCTCATGGCCGCTTACGGTCATGAGATAATGTC
>CAJUDN010000002.1:0-47353 GCA_910585355.1 uncultured Lachnospiraceae bacterium | reverse complement strand
GGGCACTGAATTCCGCCGGAGGCCTCATGGCCGCTTACGGTCATGAGATAATGTCGTCAGACATTATACCCGTGCATTTGTTTTCTGCACTTGCCGCAGAAAACTGGGCACTGAATTCCGCCGGAGGCCTCATGGCCGCTTACGGTCATGAGATAATGTCCGGTGGGCGGAAGTTTAAGATGAGGTAGTAACGAATGAAAAAGTATATCCCATTATTGGCCAATGTACTGGCGCAGGTGATTTTTGGACTGGCATTCTTTTTTATTAAAATGGGAATGGCCGTGGTGGATCAGGATACGGTGAAGTTTTTGTCTTTTCGATTTACGGTCGGTTTTTTGGTGATGACGGTAATTTTGCTCTTGGGAATTAAAACGGTGAACTACAGGAGGGGATTTATTGGACTTATTTTTCTCTGCGGTCTGTTCAATCCTGCCATCAGCCAGATTTTAGAGACTACATCCACATCTTATGCGCCAACTTCGCAGATCGCTATGTATAACAGTATGCTGCCTATTGTGATGCTGGTATTTTCGGCCTTAATTAATAAAGAATATCCCACAAGGCGGCAGCTGATGTTTGTTCTGGTTTGTGTGGCCGGGGTGTTTGTCGCCAATATGGTGGAGCCGGGCAGTACAGGTATGACAACTACAGGACTGCTCCTGATTTTTGGCACTAATCTTGCAGTAGCTATAAACCGCGTTCTGGTGCGGCGTGCATCTGCAGTATTCACATCATTTGAGATTATTTATGTGACCACAGGCATGGGGGCTCTCCTTTTTAATTTGATTTCTGTGGGAAAGAGCGCATCAGCCGGTGTGCTCCCTGCGTATTTTGAAGGGCTTTTCTGTCCGGAATTTGCAGTGTCTGTGCTCTATATGGGAATTGCCTCCTGTGTGATTGCATTTCTGTCCATGACGTATGCGTCTGCAAATCTGCCCTTTGCGGTTTATGCATCCACCTGTACTTTAAGTACAGTGGTTGCGGTTCTTTCTGGAGTTTTCCTGCTTCACGAGACTTTTAAGCCGCTGCAGGCAGCCGGAACGGCAGTAATTCTTTTTGGAATTATCGGAATCAGCTTATCGTATGATAAAAAGGATAAATCTGGAAACAGGTTTCAATTAAAGACAAAGAATGGAGGTAAGTGACATGAAGAAGAATTTTGGAGCAAAACCGTATACGTATCCACAGCCGGTGTTTATTATTTCCGCTTATGGGGAAGACGGAGTTCCCGACGCCATGAACGCCGCCTGGGGCGGAATCAGTGAGAGTACGGAGATCTCCATGTGCTTAAGTCCGGGACATAAAACCGTAAAAAATATTCTGGCCAGAAAGGCTTTTACAGTCAGCATGGCGGATGCATCCCATGTGGTGGAATGTGATTATGTTGGAATTGTTTCGGGTAATGAGGTCCCGGATAAGCTGGAGAAGGCCGGATTCCATACAACCAGGGCAGAATTTGTTGATGCTCCGATGATTGACGAGCTTCCTATGACTTTAGAGTGTAAGCTGGTAAGCTATGATGCAGAGTCATGCCGGATGGTTGGCGAGATTGTCAATGTCTGTGCGGATGAAAGGATTCTTGATGAGAATGGAAAGATTGATCCTATGAAGCTGGAGCCCATTGTGTTTGATCCGGTGAACAGCGCTTACTGGAAATTGGGAGAAAAGGTTGGGAATGCATTTAAGGACGGGGAAAAATTAAAGTAAACAGAAAATGAGTCAGGCGGCAAAATAGGTCTGCCGCCGGGTTCGCTTTAGACAGAAATATATGTTTTAAAAACAGCATAATATACTGGCAGGAAAACGGCAAGAAAAAATGAAAGACGGCTGGCACCAGGAAGTATATTTCCAAGCGCCAGCCGTTTCGGCGTAAAATTTGCATTTTCTACATCTTAATTAACTCATACTCACGGCTGCCAAGGCCTATTTTTGCGGCATGGTCCAGACAGGAGCGCCATTCAGACTCCGGCGAGGAGTTGGTGAAATGGTCATGGTGGTCATGGAAGTGCGGGTCCGCCAGATGATCGGAAAGCTGGCTGTGGGGGAGAGGAGCCGCCGCAAGACATGCATCCACACATGCCTGATCCAGGGCCAACGGGTCAAAGGATGCAAACATTCCAATATTAGGGAGAATCGGCGCATCGTTTTCGCAGTGGCAGTCACAGTTGGGTGATACGTCCACGATCAGGGAGATATGGAAGTTGGGACGCCCATCCACAACGGCTTTTGTATATTCGGCCATTTTGTAGTTAAGAACCTCATTGGCATTTTCATTATCAAATGCGATGGCATCAAAGTTACATGCGCCGAGGCAACGTCCGCAGCCAACGCAGGAGTCTTTGTTGACAGTCATTTTCTTCCTGCCCGCGTCAAAGACGAGTCCGCCGTTGGCGCATTCTTTCTGACATTTATGGCATCCGCGGCAGTTTTCATCAATAATATGCGGCTTTCCTCCGCTGTGCTGCTCGGTTTTTCCCGCACGGGAACCGCAGCCCATGCCGATGTTTTTAATGGCGCCGCCAAACCCCGTCATTTCATGACCCTTAAAGTGAGTAAGGCTGATGAAAATATCGGCATCCATCACAGCGCGGCCAATTTTGGCTTCTTTTACGTATTCCCCGCCGGCAACAGGAACTGCTACATCATCCGTTCCTTTAAGTCCATCACCAATCAGAATGGGGCATCCCACGGTCAGCGGGGTGAAGCCGTTTTGCCATGCACATTCCAGATGCTCCAGGGCATTTTTGCGGCTGCCGGGATACATGGTATTGCAGTCAGTCAGAAATGGTTTTCCCCCCATGGATTTCACAAGATCCACAATGGCCCTTGCGTAATTGGGGCGCAGGTAGCTGATGTTTCCAAGCTCGCCGAAGTGCAGCTTGATGGCAACAAATTTTCCATCCATGTCGATGGAACCGATGCCGGCGGTTTTGCAGAGCTTCTGGAGCTTGGTGGGAAGACCGTCTCCAAATGCGATGGTGCGGAAGTCGGTAAAGTATACCTTTGATTTTTCCATTATGTAATCACTCCTGTTTTTTTGATTATGGGATAGACAATTGCCTGTGCCCCTCAGTCCATTATAAGACCTGAGATATTTAAGTGCAAGTACCAGTTTGGACGGCCACAGGCTTGTTTCATAAAGCTCCTCAAACAATGTCCATTGTTCCTGCCCTTTTACCAATCCGATCAGAATCTGTTTTGGCGGCTGATTCCTCTTTATATAAGTAGAATACACCTATACTAAATAGACGTGATGCCTCTATAGGGCAAAAAAGTCAAGGGCTATGGAAAATTTGTATGGTTTCCATAACCCTCGTAAATATGCTGCATATTTTACTTTTTATCATTCTTCATGAAACAACCCTGTAGGGGGACGTAAAGAGTGTCGTAAGGGGACCGCAGAGTCCCGGACTCTGCGGCGTTGTTTCGGGAGCGGGAAAAGAAATGGAACGATCAGTTCTGGAGCTGGTAGCGGTAGCCGTTGTCTACTTTGTAATCATTTAGATTCCAGTTGTCCGCGCTTGCCAAGGTCGCAAAAAGAACAATGACTACAATGTCCTTTAAAGAATGGCGCACTTTTCGTTTTTGGCGGATATCTTCTATAGTATTCCAACCATTGTAATGATTCTTCCATATAACAATCCCTTTTCCTTTTATTTTATACGAAAATAGGATTGTTTACAATTGATTTACTCATGCGTTTGTTGCGTGGAGGCTGGTACCTAAAATGACAGTCAGAAGTTTTTTCTGCCGGCTTTGCGGCAGTCAATGTTTGCAATACAGATCGTATTTCCGTTGTCCGCCAGGGGGAAATTGCAGTGGTTAATGATAAAGTTCCAACTCTTCTCATTGAGAAGGGTACGGTTGATTACATAAAGAGGGCTGCTGTTGTATTGGCTTCTGGCATAATAAATATACTTGAAAAACAGGAGAAATGCATGTAAAATTTGATACATAGGATAAAACAGACGCACTCTAACATTACAAGCGCACATTTAAACTTAGCCTGTGTGGAACCGCGGCATTCGTCAAATGCCCGTGCAGGCACGGCGCCGGGCTTATTGCCTACGGGAATAAAGAAGGGGACGCAATGAAAGAATTTTTATTACCTTACGGAAAAGAAAAGTTGAAAGCAGAAATTGAAGACAGTCATTTTGCCGGAGTTCTGTTATCAGAGATTCACAGCTACCAGGCGCCGAAAAGCGGGACAGAGCTGGTTTTGGATGCTTTAGAACATCCCATCGGAAGCCCGAGACTCTGTGATATGGCAGCAGGCAAAAAGAAAATAGTTGTGATTTCTTCTGACCACACAAGACCGGTTCCCAGCCGCATTATCATGCCGCTTCTGTTAAAAGAAATCAGAAAGGGGAATCCAGATGCGGAAATCACAATCCTGATCTCCACAGGACTTCACAGAGAGACCACGCGGGAGGAGCTGGAAGCAAAGTTCGGACCGGAAGTCATGAAAAATGAGACTGTTATCGTCCATGACTGCGATGATAAAGACAACATGGTAAATCTCGGAAAGCTTCCCTCCGGCGGAAACCTGATTTTGAACCGCCTGGCTGTTGAGGCAGATCTTTTGGTTGCGGAAGGATTTATTGAGCCTCATTTCTTTGCCGGTTTTTCTGGTGGAAGAAAGAGCGTCCTCCCGGGAGTGGCAAGCCGCGAGACTGTTATGTATAACCACAACTCTGCTTTCATTGCAGATCCCCATGCGAGAACCGGAGTCATTGAGGGAAATCCGATTCACAACGATATGCTCTATGCAGCAAGAGCAGCCAGACTGGACTTCATCGTTAATGTGGTCGTTGACGCAAACCATGACCCGATTTTTGCCGTTGCAGGAGACTGCGATCTGGCCCACAGAGTCGGAAGAGAATTCCTTGCCTCTAAATGTCAGGTGGATGCGGTACCGGCGGATATCGTAATTTCCACCAACGGCGGCTATCCTCTTGACCAGAACATTTATCAGTCTGTGAAGGGAATGACAGCCGCAGAGGCAACCGTAAGAGAAGGCGGTGTGATTATCATGCTCTCCAGAGCCTCCGACGGACACGGCGGAAAATGTTTCCATGAAACCTTTCGGGACGAAGGGGACTTAAACCGTATGATGAAGACCTTCCTGGACAGAAAGTCGGAGGAGACCATCACCGACCAGTGGCAGTCTCAGATCTTTGCCAGGCTGCTCTTAAAGGCGACTGTAATCTTCATTTCTTCCTGTGAGGACCAGTTAGTGGAGGATTTGCATATGATTCCAGCCCACAGTATAGAAGAGGCATTGGATAAGGCAAAGGAAATTGTAAAGAAAGAGGACTATACCGTAACCGTAATTCCGGACGGCGTATCTGTTATTGTTAAAGAATAAGGAAAGGAGGAGAGGGAAACATGAAATTTGTACTGATTCCTGATTCCTTTAAAGGAACATTAAGCTCCGCACAGATCTGTGGAATTCTCGATGAAAAGGTAAAGAAATACTTTCCGGGAAGCGAAACCATTTCCATCCCCGTTGCAGACGGAGGAGAGGGCTCCGTGGACGCATTTATTACCGCCGTGGGCGGTAATAAGAAAACAATCACCGTTAAAAATCCGTATTTTGAAGATATGGAGTCTTACTTCGGGCTGATTGATAATGGGGAAACCGCGGTGATTGAGATGGCTTCCTGCGCCGGACTTCCGTTGGTGGAGGACAGAAAGGATCCGCGTCTTACTACAACCTATGGCGTGGGACAATTGATTCTTGCGGCAGCCGGAACCGGCGTGAAAAAAATTATTGTGGGGCTGGGCGGTTCCAGCACCAATGACGGCGGCTGTGGCGCGGCTGCGGCAGTGGGCGTGAAATTCTATAATGAAGCCGGCGAGGAATTTATTCCCACAGGCGGAACCACAAAAAATATTGCGAAGATTGATCTCGGCGGAAAAAGCCCGGCCTTAAACGGAATCGAAATCGTTACCATGTGCGATATCGACAATCCCATGTATGGTCCGACCGGTGCGTCCCATATCTTCGGACCGCAGAAAGGGGCCGATCCGAATATGGTTTTGGAGCTGGATGAGGGCATGAAGAATCTGGCGAAGGTCATTGCCAGAACCACAGGAAACGATATCAGTAAGACACCTGGAACAGGAGCGGCTGGAGCCATGGGAGCGGGAATGATCGCATTCTTCGATTCCAGACTTCAGATGGGAATTCAGACGGTTCTCGATACGGTACGGTTTGACCAGATGATAAAGGACGCTGACTATATTTTCACCGGAGAGGGGAAATTAGATTCACAGAGCTTACGGGGGAAGGTGGTAATCGGAATCGCAGAACGGGCAAAGAAGCAGAAAAAGCGCGTGATTGCTGTGGTTGGCGGAGCCGATGACAGTGAAATTGGAAAGGCCTATGAGATGGGGGTGACTGCCGTATTCCCTATAAGCAGACTTCCACAGGATTTTTCTGTCAGCAGATACCACAGCGAGGAAAATCTTGCGTACACAGCAGATAATATTTTACGGCTGCTTGCGGCAAAATAAGGGGGAACCAAAAACGCTCTAAGCTTAAAAATTCCATTGAATACGCAGTGATGTTTGCAGAAAGCGGAAAGTAAGAAATGTGATGTTTTATCCAGTGAAAAAATATACTTGCATATCAGTTTATAATGGTTTATAATAACTGAGTAATTAAAAATTGTTCTTCGGGGCGGGGTGCGATTCCCCACCGGCGGTTAAAGTCCGCGACCTGCTTTTTGCAGCTGATTTGGTGAAATTCCAAAACCGACAGTATAGTCTGGATGAGAGAAGAAATTGTGTGACAGGAGTATCAGCCCCGGACTTTTTGTATTGGTCCGGGGTTTTTGTTTCCCTGAAACCGGCCGGGTGGGGAGACAGAGAATTTCCCGGGCCGCAATTCCTCTGTGTGTTATGTACAGCAAGAAGGACATGAATCTTAAGGAGGAAACAAAAATGAACCAAAACAAAGTCTTAAATGTGAGAAATGTTGTGTTAATCGGTATGTTCGGCGCCCTTGCGGCCGTCCTGGAAGGATTTCAGATTTCCGTTCCCTTTGCGCCGCCGTTTTACAAGCTGGATTTTGCAGAGACTCCGATTTTGATCGGCGCATTCGCTTTGGGTCCGGTTCCGGCTGTTTTAATGGAGCTGGTGAAAAACATTCTGAAGATTATTACTCAGGGAACCACAACCATGTATGTGGGCGATCTTGGCAACTTCATCGGCGGTTGTGCCTTTGTTCTCCCGGCATCTATCCTCTACCAGAAAAACAAAACCAGAAAGACCGCGATCCGCGGCCTTGGCCTTTCCATTCTGTGTGCGGTTGTGGCGGCTGTGTTTGTAAACTGTTTCCTGACAATTCCCACTTACGCAAGGCTGATGTTCGGCGATGTGGAAAGCATTATTTCCATGGGGACGGCCATCAATCCTGCGATTAAAGATATTTATACCTTTGCGCTGTTTGCCATCATTCCGTTTAACCTGTTGAAGTGCGGTTTGAATGCTTTTATCACGGCGCTTGTGTATAAGCGCGTCAGCGTGATTCTTCATTCCGGTGCGTCCGTGTCGGGAGCAAGTACCAGTACTAGAACAGCAGTAAAATAGTAACAGACAGTACAGTTACGCAAAACAAGGCGAAAGGCAGGAGAGAAGTATGGTACAGTATTACAGAGAACTGACAAGACTGGAAGTGGAGGCTGTCGATAAGGAGGAAACAGTGGTGATGATTCCCATTGGCGCTCTGGAGCAGCACGGAAATCAGTGCCCTCTGGGAACCGATGAAATCATTTCCGAGGCGACGGCCAGGAGAATCAAGGAAGCTCTGGATAGGGAAATTCCCGATTATCCCATGCTTATTTTTCCGCCCATTCCGGTGGGACTCAGCACAGAACACATTAATTTCTGCGGATCCATTACCTTAAAGCCGGATACGTTTTATCACATGCTTTACGATATCTGCAAAGGCCTTCACCGCCATGGCTTTAAGAAAATCGCCATGTTAAACTGTCACGGAGGCAATTCCCCCATTATTCAGGTTTTAAGCCGGGAACTTAGAAGTGAACTGGGGCTGGCTGTATTTATCATTAACTGCGGCGCATTTTTTGGAAATCAGGCGGTGAAAGATACGGTGACACCGGGGAATATATGGGATTTTCATGGCGGTGAGATGGAGACTTCCATGGTCCTCGCGGAGCGGCCGGAACTTGTGAAACCTGAGACCTCCGAAGCCGGAATTCCGAAGAAATTCATGGGAAACAAGACCTTTACCGTATACGGTCCCATTACCATCGGCTGGGTGTCTGAGGAGTGGGTGACAGAGGAGGGAAAGCCCATTGGAATCGGCGGCGATCCCAAAGGAGCCACTGCCGAAAAAGGCCGCCGAATTTATGACAGCTTTGTGGAGTCCATTGTGGCCGGACTTAAGGAAATCAGGCGGTGGAAAGACCAGTAGCAAACCTGGAGGCCAAAACGAAAGAAAGACTGCACAATAGGGATTGCAAGTGGTTTTCGGTTGTGCTAAACTAAATAAAAATCAGAAAAATGAGCACCAGCGGGTTATATTCGTCCCCCCTGGTGCTCATCATGCAATAAAAGAAGCTGACAGAATAAATGGGAATAAATATGAAAACGAAAATAATTAAAATTGCTGATAAAAATCAGGTTTGTGATGAGGAACTTCTGGAGGCGGCCGAAATCTTAAAGAAGGGCGGCCTGGTGGCCTTTCCGACAGAGACAGTATATGGACTTGGAGCCAACGCCCTGGACGAGGCGGCCGCAAAGAAAATCTATGCGGCCAAGGGCCGTCCGTCGGATAATCCCTTAATTGCACATATCTCCTGTATGGAAGAACTGCCGGACCTTGTGGAGGAAATTCCGGAGGCGGGGAGAAAACTGGCGGAAAAATTCTGGCCGGGGCCCCTGACTGTGATTTTTCCTAAAAAATCCGTGGTGCCATATGGAACGACCGGAGGCCTTGATACGGTGGCCGTGCGGATGCCCTCGGACCCGGTAGCCAACCGGCTCATTAAACTGGCCGGAGTCCCGGTGGCAGCCCCCAGCGCCAACACATCCGGACGGCCGAGCCCCACAAAGGCGGAACATGTGATTGAGGACATGGACGGAAAGGTCGATATAATCATTGACGGCGGAGAAGTGGGAATTGGTGTGGAATCCACTATTGTGGATGTGTCCGGTACGGCGCCGACGCTTTTAAGACCCGGCGCCGTTACCCTGGAAATGCTTTGCGGGACTCTTGGCAGGGTGGATGTGGACCCGGCGATTCTGGGGCCTGTGAGCGCCGATGTAAAGCCTAAGGCGCCGGGAATGAAATACCGCCATTATGCACCGAAAGCGGAGATGGTTTTAGTGGAGGGAGAAATGGAACAGGTGGTAGAATACATCAACCGGGAGGCCAAGAAGGCGGGAAAAGCCGGGAAGCGTGTGGGGATCATCTGTACCAGAGAAAGCCGGGACTATTATCCGGAGGGGCTTCTGGAAATCATAGGAAGCCGGGAGCATGAGGAAACCGTGGCTCATAACCTGTTTGCCGTCCTCCGTGACTTTGATGAGCGGCAGGTGGACTGTATTTTTTCGGAGAGCTTTTCCAGAGACAGCCTGGGACAGGCCATTATGAACCGTCTCTGCAAGGCGGCGGGGTACCATATTGTAAAGGTGTAAACCTTCATGTGTCCGGCGGCAGACGCGCCGTCATACATGAAAGTCAGGTGCGTACCTGAAATCCATGAATACAAACCGCCTGTCCGGCGGCAGACTTTTAATGCGCGCTCGCGCGAGGAGGAGAGAATATGTCGGCAAAGAGAAACGGATACATCACGTGGGACGAATATTTTATGGGAGTCGCAAAGCTGTCAGCCATGCGTTCTAAGGACCCCAGTACACAGGTGGGGGCCTGCATTGTGAGCGGGGACAATAAAATTTTGTCCATGGGCTATAACGGATTTCCGAAGGGATGCTCGGACGATGAATTTCCGTGGGGCAAGGGGGAAAACGACCCCTATGATGAGAAATATTATTATGTGACCCACAGCGAACTAAATGCTATTTTAAATTACCGTGGCGGCAGCCTGGAAGGCAGCAAGCTTTACGTGACCTTGTTTCCCTGCAACGAATGCGCCAAGGCTATTATTCAGGCCGGAATTAAAACGATTGTGTATGAGAGCGATAAATATGCCGATTCCCCCACCACCAGAGCGTCCAAACGGATGTTAAATGCGGCGGGAGTCCGGTATTATCAGTATCATCCCACCGGAAGAAAGATTGAATATTATGTGTAGCGGAGTCACGGCATGAAATTTTTACTGGCAGCCATAAACGCAAAATACATTCATTCTAATCTGGCAGTGTACAGTCTGCGGGCCTTTGCCAATGAGCATGCGCCCGGGGCGGACATTGAAATTGGCGAATACACCATCAATCATCAAACGGACCATATTTTGCGGGATATTTACAGAAGAAAACCAGATTTTGTCGGTTTTTCCTGCTATATCTGGAACATTTCTTATGTGCTGGAACTGGTGAGAGATCTTCATAAGGTGCTGCCGGAACTGGAAATCTGGATGGGCGGTCCGGAGGTGTCTTATGATGCCGGGGAGCTCCTTTTGAAAGAACACCATATCCGCGGCGTCATGCGAGGCGAAGGAGAGCTTACCTTTACGGAGGTGGTGAAGGCCTATATGGCCGGGAAGGGATGGAACCTTAAGACCGAACAGCTCCTTTCCGACACGGCGGGAATTACGTTTTGGGCCGGGGCTATCCGGGAAACCATGCCGCAAAGACTCCTTGCCATGGATGAAATTCCCTTTCCTTATAAAGATATGACCGGTTTCGAAAACAGGATTGTTTATTACGAAAGCAGTCGGGGCTGTCCTTTTTCCTGCAGCTATTGTCTGTCGTCCATTGATAAATCCGTCCGGTTCAGGAGCCTTTCTCTTGTGAAGAAGGAGCTGAATTTCTTCCTGGCTCATAAGGTTCCTCAGGTAAAATTTGTGGACAGGACCTTTAACTGTAAACGGGATCATACTCTTGAAATCTGGCGCCATATCATGGAACATGATAACGGAATCACCAATTTCCATTTTGAAGTGTCAGCAGATCTTTTTGACGAGGAAGAGCTTGAGACAATAGCCTGCATGCGTCCCGGTCTGATTCAGCTTGAAATCGGCGTTCAGTCCACCAACCCGGATACCATAACGGAAATCCGGCGGAGGATGAATCCGGACCGTTTAAAAGCCGCTGTGGCCAGAGTCCATGGATATAGGAATACCCATCAGCACCTGGATTTAATTGCAGGTCTGCCCCATGAGGGGATGGACTCCTTTTTAAGGTCCTTTGACGACGTATACCGCATGGAGCCGGACCAGCTTCAGCTTGGCTTTTTAAAGGTCCTAAAGGGCTCATATATGGCGGAACGGGCTAGAGATTACGGCCTGCGTTACCGGGCAGCTCCTCCCTATGAGGTATTGTCCACCGGGTGGCTTTCCTATGGGGATATTATCCGCCTTAAGGGTATGGAAGAGATGGTGGAAGTCCATTATAACAGCGGACAGTTTAAATGCACCATGGCGCTTTTGCAGCAGGAGTTTTCTGCACCGTCGGCCATGTTTCTTTCTCTGGCAGGCTATTATGAAGTCCATGGACTGTTTGGGCCCAGTCACAGCCGGATTGCCAGGTATGAAATTTTATATGAGTTTATAAAAGCGCAGTTTGCCGGAGAGGAAGAAAAGCTGTCTGCGTTCCGGGACAGCCTGATCTTTGATCTGTATCTCCGGGAAAATGCCAAAAGCCGCCCGTCCTTTGCCATGGACCAGATGCCCTTTAAAAGGCATATCCGGGAATTTTTCATGCTGGAGGAGGAACGACCATGCTGGCTTTTGGGCTATGAAGGCTTTGACAGCAGGCAGACAAGCAAAATGGCCCATCTGGAGGCCATGGAGGACGGAAGCTTTATTTTATTTGATTATAAAAACCGTGATCCTCTGGATAAAAACGCAGCGGCCATGCGGTTCTCATATACAGAAAGGGGAGCATATGGGAAAGACGGGGACAAAGACAGCAAGAGACGGGAGGACGGTAAAAATTCCAGAGCGGCTGGATTTGGAGTGTGGAACCGGCTGCCGCTTTTTTCTGAAATACGAAACCCTATGGTGGAGATGAGAAAACCCTGAACGCCATAAAAAGAAAGGCTGGTGGCAGAATATGACGGATTCCTATGTGGCTGTGGATCTGGAAACCACAGGAATCGGGGCGAAAAAAGAAAAAATTACAGAAATTGCCATGGTAAAAGCAGTGGATGGCCAGGTGACGGATACGTTCCACACTTTAATCAATCCCCACAGGAAAATTCCGGAAGAAATTATAAAACTTACGGGAATTAACGATGAGATGGTGAAGGATGCGCCGGGGATTGCGACTGTTATGCCAAAGGTAATCCGGTTTTGTGATGGATTTCCGATTCTGGGACATCAGGTCATTTTTGACTATGGGTTCCTGAAACAGGCGGCGGTAAATCAGAAGCTGGAATTTGAAAAAGAGGGGATTGATACCCTCAAAATCTGCCGGATAGTGATGCCTGCGGAAGAAAAGAAAAATCTGGGAGCGGCCTGCGCGCATTTTGGCATCCGCCCGGATACTGCCCACCGGGCTCTGGCGGATGCCATGGCTGCTCATCTTCTATATATAGAGATGAAAAAGCGCTTCGGGGAAGAAAAAAACGAACTTTTTGAAGCAAAATCCCTGCAATATAAGGCAAAAAAGGAAAAACCTGCTTCAAAAAGGCAAAAACAACACTTGCAGGATTTAGTAAAATATCATAGAATAAACGTGGCTGTCCAGATTGAGCATATGTCCGGAAATGAAATTTCGAGAATGATCGACAAAATTATTTTGAACTATGGACGGATTCCGGTTACTGTTCATTCCCCGGTCAATCATTCCTCTGATTGACCGGGAGCCAGTATCGTAATAGGGCCAGAGCATATGCCCCATTGCCGCAGGCAATTGTAAATGGGCATATGCAGTTACGTTCACAGAATACCTGTGAACAGTAACGGATTTCGAAAAAACAAGAAGGATAGGAGCAGGGATAATTTTCTGAAATCGAGATAAAATGAAATAAAAGAGGTGAGTACTTTGCTTAATTTAAATGATAAGAAGACAAGAAAAATTTTTTCGACCGTGGTCATCGTGATTGTTGTTTTGGCAATGGTTCTTCCGATGGTTTTAGGATCTTTATTATCTGTTTTTTAGAATAAAAGGAGAAAATTATGAAACAATATGTGTGGAGTGCAGGTGTGGCGGCAGCCATGGCAGCCGGCCTGGTATTCATGGCACCGTTTTCCGCACACGCAGAAGAGCCTATTCCGGGCGGAGTCTTTGTGGGGAGCCTCAGTCTGGAAGGTCTGACCGAGAAAGAGGCAGAGGAAAAGGTAGCCGAATATGTGGCTGAAAAGCTGAATCAGACCATCACTCTTGAGGCTAATGGAACGCAGGTTTCAGCCAACGCGGAGGAACTGGGGCTTAGCTGGGGAAATAAAGATGCGGTGGACGAGGCTTTAAGAGGTACGGAGATCAAGGGAAACCTGGTCAGACGTTACATGAAGAAAAAGGATTTGGAAGTTAATCCTGTAAAAATTGACCTGGATATGGATGTGGACCAGGAAAAAATTTCCGCTTTCGTCAACGAGAAATGCGGAGCGGTTGTGACAGAACCCCAGAATGCCGCGATTACGAAACAGGATGGGGAATTTATTATTACGCCGGAGGTGGTGGGAACCACAGTGGATATCGAGGCCACAAAAAATTCCCTGAATGAAGCTTTAAACGGCGAAGGAACGGATGGAATTGCCATTGCCGCCACAGTGATTGAAAAGGAACCGGAGATAACTGCTGAGGATCTTTCATCCATCAAAGACGTACTGGGAACATTTTCCACTGATTTCAGCAGCAGCGGCGCTTCCCGTTCCACGAACCTGGCAGTGGGAGCCTCAAAAATAAACGGGCATGTTTTGATGCCGGGTCAGGTACTCTCCGGCTATGAGTGTATGCAGCCGTTTACAGTGGAGAACGGATACCGAACGGCCACAGCCTATGAAAACGGCAGATCCGTTGACAGCATCGGCGGAGGCGTGTGCCAGATTTCCACAACCCTTTATAACGCGTCGCTGCTTGCGGAGCTGGATATTGTACAGCGTCAGAATCACTCTATGACCATCGGCTATGTAAAGCCGTCCATGGATGCCGCTATTGCGGGAACCTATAAGGATCTTAAAATATCCAACCCCTATGATACGCCTGTTTATGTGGAGGGATACACGTCAGGAAAGACACTGACCTTTACGATTTATGGAAAAGAAACGCGCCCGGCCAATAGAACGTTAAAATTTGAGTCCCAGACGCTTCAGCGAATCGACCCGGGCGAGCCTGTTGAACAGGTGGATAATTCCTTACAGCCCGGACAGAGAGTTAAAGTTCAGTCCAGCCATACTGGCCTAAAGTCCCAGCTATATAAATGCGTATATGTGGACGGAGAGCTGAAAGAACGGACGCTTCTCAACGCGGACACATATAATGCCTCCAAGGCCATTTTCCGGGTGGGTCCGGCAGCTCCCGCTGTGGCCCCGGTGGAAGAAACTCCGGCCGTACCTGAACCGACACAGCCCCCGGAAACAACGCCGGCGCCCACAGAGCCTGCGCCTACGGAAACACAGCCCCTCGGCCCCGGCTATGAGTATGGTCCGGGAATGCCGGCGCCTACGCCGGCGCCCACAGAGACAGCTCCCACAGAGGCGGCTCCCGCAGAGCCGGCCCCAGTGGAGACTCCGGCCCCCGCACCTCTCACGGAAGGCCCGGGGGGAGAGTAATCGGTAACAGAACTATGATGAGAAAAATAGACAGAGAGCCCAATGGCAGGCGAAGCTTTATTCCGGGACAGGATCTGGTGACAGCCGGAGTGATTGGCAAGACCGGAGCCAGGGCTGTTCTGGAGAAAAAAGAAATTTATTTGAATTCCCGGTTCCATCCGGCGTTTATAAGACGGCTCAAGGCGGCGGCGGATGAAAGAATCTGCCTGACTCCGGAGACGCTTAGGGAGCTCGGAGCGGCAGAATGGGAATACATAGAAGAGGGCGGCATTTTGGCGGCCCTCTGGCGTTTATCCGGGGCTTACGAGCAGGGAATTTCATTTTCCCTCCTTAAAATACCGGTAAGCCAGGAAATTATAGAGGCGTGTGAACTTTTCGACTTGAACCCGTATCGACTCTGGTGCGGCGAGTGCGTTCTCATTGCGGCGGATCATGGGCAGGACATGGTTTTCGCCCTGGAAGAGAAAGGGATTCGGGCAGCAGTCATCGGTAAAGTGGAAAAGGGAATTACAAGAAAGATGACAGGTATCGGCGGGACAGGATATTTGGAGCGGCCCCAGCCGGATGAAGTGTACAAAATCATTGACGAGGAGGATTACCATGAGGGAAAAAATACTGGCGATTATCGAAAAGAACAGCAGAATTGACCTGGCGGACCTGGCGGCCCTTTTGGGTGAAAGCGAGGCTGCGGTGGCCAATGAGATCGCGGATATGGAAAAAGAAAATATTATCTGCGGCTACCATACGATGATAAACTGGGATAAGACCAGCGATGAAAAAGTAACCGCCCTCATCGAGGTAAAGGTAACTCCTCAGCGGGGTATGGGTTTTGAAAAGCTGGCGGAGCGTATTTATCAGTACAGTGAGGTAAACTCCATGTATCTGATGTCCGGCGCATATGATTTCACGGTCATTCTGGAAGGAAAGACCATGCGTGAAGTGGCTCAGTTCGTATCGGAAAAGCTGGCTACCATGAATTATGTCTTAAGTACTGCGACACATTTTATTTTAAAAAAGTACAAAGACCATGGAACTGTTATGTGTGAAAAACCTGAAGACGAAAGGATGCTGATTACTCCGTGAGAAACCCGTTATCTGACACAATTGTTACGATTCCTCCGTCCGGAATCCGCAAATTTTTTGACATCGTAAGTGAAATGAAGGACGCAATTTCCCTGGGTGTAGGCGAGCCGGATTTTGACACTCCGTGGCATATCAGGGATGAAGGTATTTATTCCCTGGAAAAGGGGCGTACCTTTTACACATCCAATACTGGATTAAAAGAACTGAAAATGGAAATCTGCCGTTATTTAAAGCGCCGGTTTGCTGTGTCTTACGATTACAGTACTGAGGTATTGGTGACTGTGGGCGGCAGTGAAGCCATTGATATTGCCTTAAGGGCCATGTTAAATCCCGGGGATGAGGTATTAATTCCACAGCCCAGCTATGTCTCCTATACGCCCTGTACCATTCTGGCAGGAGGCGTTCCGGTGACTATCGAACTGGAAGAGAAGGATCGGTTCCGCCTCACAAAGGAGAAGCTGCTGGAGAAGGTCACACCGAAAACCAAAGTGCTGATCCTTCCATTTCCTAACAACCCCACCGGCTCCATTATGGAACCGGAGGATCTGGCAGAAATTGCAAAGGTTGTGGAGGAACGCGACCTGTTTATTATTTCCGATGAAATTTATTCGGAGCTCACGTATTCCGGGGACCACTGCACCATCGCGGCATTTCCGGGAATGAAGGAGAGGACCGTGCTGATCAATGGTTTTTCCAAATCTTACGCCATGACCGGATGGCGTTTGGGATATGCCTGTGCGCCGGAGATTATTTTAACGCAGATGTTGAAAATTCACCAATTTGCCATTTTGTGTGCGCCCACGACCAGTCAGTATGCTGCTGTGGAAGCCTTAAGAAACGGTGATCCCGATGTGAATAACATGCGCGAGGCCTATGACCAGAGGCGAAAATTCCTTGTGAAAGCGCTGCGGGATATGGGGGTTGAATGTTATGAGCCCCAGGGAGCGTTCTATGTGTTCCCAAACATCAAACGATTTGGCATGACTTCCGAAGAATTCGCCCTGAAGCTTCTGGAGGAGGAAAAAGTGGCTGTGGTTCCGGGAACTGCCTTTGGGGACTGCGGCGAGGGCTATCTGAGACTTTCCTACGCCTATTCACTGGAAGATTTAAAGCGGGCGCTGGAGCGCATCGCGCATTTTGTAAAGCGTCTAAATTAAGAAGGATAAAGAAACGTTTTTATGAACATCGTACTTTTCGAGCCGGAAATGCCGGCCAATACAGGAAACATCGGCCGCACCTGTGTGGCAACCGGCACAAAGCTTCATCTGATTGAGCCTCTGGGGTTCAAACTCAGTGAGAAGCACCTGGTGCGGGCCGGACTGGATTATTGGGATAAGCTGGATGTGACGGTGTACAGCGATTTTGCCGACTTTCTGGAACGGAATCCAAAAGCAAAACTCTACATGGCTACCACAAAAGCGCGGACTGTGTATACGGACGTGCAGTACGAGCCGGATTGCTTTCTGATGTTTGGTCCGGAAAGCCGGGGAATTCCCGAAGAAATTTTGGTGGACTATCCGGATACTTGTGTGCGGATCCCCATGTGGGGGGATATCCGCTCTTTGAATTTGTCCAATTCTGTTGCCATTGTCCTTTACGAGGCGCTAAGGCAGAACGGCTTTGAGAAAATGACCATGGAAGGTCATCTGCACCGTCTGGAGTGGAAATCTCACATCTCAATCAGATGAAACGGTATCTGGTGGGCTCTGAGCATCTGAGCTTCCCTGCGATGGCAGGTAAATACGATCATCTGGCCTCCATAGGATTCTGAAAGCCATTTTAAGGCGGTGCGGAGCCGGTCGTCGTCATATTGGGTAAAGCTGTCATCGAAAATCAGCGGGAGCGGTTCACCGCCGTTTTGGAAAAGCTTTGCCGCCGCCAGACGAAGAGCCAGATATACCTGATCCATGGTTCCGCTGCTGACATTTTCTAGGGGAACTAGTTTCGTTTTGGTATTTAAAAATACATTGAGATTTTCGTCAATACTCATACTATTATAAAGGCCGCCGGTGATTCCGGTTACCAGCCGGGAGGCTTCTTTATTCAGATACAGGCCGAAGGAGTCGCGGATGGAAGAAGAGAGATCGGTCATGGTTTCCTGAGCCAGTTCAATGGCGGCCACTTCCTCCCGGATCCGGTCATTTTCTGCCAGCGTGCGTTTCAGTGCGGCGGCCCGATTCTTGCAGTTATTTAAGTGCTCCAGCTTTTTTTCCAGTTCCCACTGGGTTCTTTGCTGCTTCTCAATCATTTCGCTGCATGTGTTTTGCTTCTCCTGAAGGGAATTGATATCTTCCATATATTTCCGCATAGCTTCTTCTGACTTTACCACCATATCAGAAAGATTGGAAAATTCTTCCATTCTGGCTTTGAAGGCCGCCATGGCTTCCTCGGAAATGGATGCGTCGCCCAGATGTTTTTTTAAAATTTCCAAAAGCCGTGAGCCGGTTTCCTCCATGGCCTTTTTGCATCTTTTGCCCTGTCCAATGAAGGTGAATCCGGCAATCAGGCAGATGAGGGCGGCTCCTCCGGCCGCAATCATGAGAAGAAGAAAACGGGCAGGATCAGTGATTCCCATATATCCGGCAGCGCCGAGACTGCAGGCTGCCAGGAAAAAGGAAAGTCCGGTAAGCGCCTTCCGTGACTTTTTTCGGCATTCCGCATCTGCGCTTTGGTAACTTTCATACAGATGAAGACAGTTCTCTGTATAGGAAGTTATGGAAGACTGATCGGTGAATTGATAATCAGAAAGAACCTGCCTGCCTTTTTTGATTTTTTCATCCAGGGCCGTCTTTTCGGTCTGGGTGTTCTCGATGAGGCCCCTTACCTGGGACCGCATGGCCTGGTAGGAGGCGAGCTGATTTTCATACTGTGGAGAAGAAATTTCAGTATCCACATTGCGGATTTCCGCCAGCAGCGTGGTATATTCTCTGGAGGCATCGGGAATCAGGTTGGCTTCCAGGCTGCGCCTTTGATTCCGCAAAAAGGCGGTGGCCTTTGAAATGTTTAAAGAGATATTTCCTGTGGTGTTCATGTTGGCGATATAATTTTTTAATTCGCCTACCATGCCTTCCTCAGTGGCGCTTTTTAGCTGTCCAATGCTGATGGTATTATTGTAAGTGGTCTCATTCAAACCGCAGAGAATCTGGTCAAGGAAGGCCTTCGTGGGCTCCTCCTCCATTCCGCGGGTTTCATTGATGATTTTTATGGCCTTGCTGTCCTTGCGGAATTTTCGTTCTATGCGGTAAACAGAGCCGCCCGACTCCAGCCGGAGCCAGCCCTCATAGGTTCCGCTGTTTTCCCAGGGCTCATACTTGGAATAAAGATCATTTCTGGCGGCCCGCCCGCGGCCTCTTTCGATTCCGAAAAGCATTCCGCGAATAAAGGTGTGCAGCGTGGATTTTCCGGCTTCATTTTTTCCATAAATAATATTGATTCCATCTTCAAAGGAGATGGTGCGGTCATGAAATTTTCCGAAGCCGTCAATGTGTAGTTCCAGTAATTTCATGGGGCATTCAACTCCTTTCGTCTTTTGTCATGAGCAGGGCGTGGATTCCGTAATATAACGCTTTTTTTTCCAGAGAATTCATATCATCTTTCATTAAGGCCTGAATATAAAAGCCGATCATATCGCTGGGATGCTCGGCAAAGAGCCTGTGAAAATCGTACTGGGGCTCTGATTCATCGAGAATTTCCACAATGTTCCACTGACCTGCCAGAAAATCCAGATCAAATTCCGTATCAGGATCCCGCATCCCGCGGATGCGGAAACGGTAGATATTTGCCGCGCCGCGTTTACGGATTTCATCGGCAATGAGCTGGGAAAGCTCTGCGTTGGTGGTGGCGGCTGTAACATTGACCACAAGCGGAATATACTGAGCCTGGGATACGGCCTTAAATTCCAGAGAGGTTACCCGGCCGGTCAGATCGTCGATTTCTCCCTTAAAAAAGCCGTGAGGGCCTGTCTCCGTCATGTCCAGGGGCTCCGGAGATCCCGGAAAGGCCATCCGGTTTTCCAAAAGTACGGCGGGCTTATGGATATGTCCCAGGGCAATATAAGAAAACGGGAGTGCAGCCAGGGCGTTTTTATCAAAAGGCTGATGTTTGGTGTCGCCGCCGTGAAGCAGAAGAATTTTTATGCGCTTGCTGTCGGAGATGGAGAAACGAGCGGTTTTATCCTCGGTAATTTCCGGCGTGTGATAGCTGTATCCGTAAACCTCGGTATTCAGGTCCTCAAAATAAACGGAATCCAGCTCTTCTTCCATGAGAAAAGTGACGTTGGAACACCAGGTAAAGCTAAAGAGGGCGGAACTTTTTCGGATTCTGTCATGGTTACCCGCAATGATGACTACCCGTGTGCCGGGGATTGTGGAAAAGAGATAGTTGACCTCCTTTAAATCCCTGGCCAGGGGCTGACGGTGGAACAGATCACCCGAGATGAGAAGGAGATCCGCATGGCCCTCCCTGGCTTCTTCGACGATAGACTGAAAGGTAAGCCGTATGGCCTGTTCCCGTTTTTTGCCCCAGGGGCGGTCGCTGTCAGGGACCATTCCCCAATGGATATCGGCGGTATGGATAAATTTCATGGGTAATCCTCCAATTTCAAAGGAGCGCATCAGTCAATCTGTGCGCTCCCTTTGAACGGCCCAAAAGGCCGGTGCAATTATAATTCGCAGTTATTTACGGTACGCGGGAACGGGATAACGTCGCGGATATTGCCCATACCGGTCAGATACATCACACAGCGTTCGAAGCCCAGGCCGAAACCGGAATGGCGGACGGAGCCGTATTTGCGAAGATCGAGGTAAAAACCGTAATCTTCCTTTTTAAGGCCAAGTTCATCCATACGGGCCGCCAGCTTATCGTAGCTGTCTTCTCTTTGGCTGCCGCCGATAATCTCACCGATTCCCGGAACCAGGCAGTCCATGGCGGCAACCGTCTTTCCGTCTTCATTCTGCTTCATATAGAAAGCCTTGATTTCCTTCGGATAGTCTGTTACAAATACGGGTTTTTTGAAAATCTGCTCCGTCAGATACCGTTCATGTTCGGTCTGCAAATCACAGCCCCAGAATACCTTATAGTCGAATTCATCGTTGTGATCTTCCAGGAGCTTAACGGCCTCCGTGTAGGTCACATGACCAAACTCGGAATTTAATACGTGGTTTAAGCGGTCTAAAAGCCCTTTGTCCACGAACTGGTTGAAGAAATTCATCTCCGCCGGAGCATTTTCCAGAACATAACGGATCACATGTTTTAACATTCCTTCGGCGACGGCCATGTTGTCATTTAAATCAGCGAATGCCATTTCCGGCTCGATCATCCAGAACTCGGCGGCGTGGCGGGTTGTATTGGAATTTTCGGCACGGAAGGTAGGACCGAAGGTATAGATATTGCGGAATGCCATGGCATAGGCCTCGCCGTTTAACTGGCCGCTTACGGTCAGATTCGTGGGCTTTCCGAAGAAGTCCTGAGTAAAATCTATGGAGCCGTCCGCGTTTTTCGGGATGTTGTTCAGGTCCATGGTGGTTACCTGGAACATTTCCCCTGCACCCTCACAGTCGCTTCCTGTGATTAACGGAGTGTGTACGTAAACAAAGCCCTGCTCCTGAAAATACTGGTGGATTGCATAGGCGATCAGGGAGCGAACCCGGAACACAGCCTGGAAGGTGTTGGCCCTGGGACGCAGATGGGAAATGGTCCGCAGGTATTCGAAAGTATGACGTTTTTTCTGAAGCGGATAATCTGTGCCTGAGGTTCCTTCCACAATGACCTCATCGGCCTGGATTTCGAAAGGTTGTTTGGCTTCCGGTGTGGCCACCAGGGTTCCCTTTGTAATGATTGCAGCGCCTACATTTAATTTGGAAATCTCCGCAAAATTTTCCATGGTATCATGGTATACAATTTGGAGGGTATCAAAGCAGGTTCCATCGTTGAGTACAATGAAGCCGAAAGCTTTGGAATCACGAATGCTGCGGATCCAGCCGCCTACATGAACCTTTGTGTTCAGATATTTTTCACGCTCTTTAAAAAGCTCTTTTACTGTTGTCAACTGCATTGTTTTTCTCCTTCTGTTTGCCTTTTTGGAAATAAAGGCAGTTTATGTCAGTATATCGTATTTTCGCCGGAGATTCAAGGGGGTAAGAGGGTTATTTATCTAGTAAATCCCCATGCCGCTTTGCTGGCACCACCATACATGAAAGGGGATTTACTTTAAGCCTCCGGCGGATGTGCAGAAAACGGGAATGGAAGCTGTCACTTCGTGACCACGTTTTCACACAGTTCAGCGCTGGAGCGCTGAACTTTCACAGTAAATAGGAAGCAATCCCCTGTTCCAGTACGTTCAGACAACTGTCCAGGGGGATAACGCCGCAGTAAATATTGCTTAAAGTAAAGCCCATGAACCGCTCCAGATGGTACCGGTCAAAAATATCCAGCTCGCTTAAAGGAGAGGATGTCTCAATGGCCTGGTCCATGAGACCGAACCACGGATACAGCTCCAGAATATCATGCTCTTTGTAAATGGATTTATGCGGGGTTGCGCCGCCAAGGAGAGTGAACACATAGGCCTGGTCAAAACCAGAGGCCCATTCGATATATCTTTCTGCCGCATGGAGCTCTCTGCATCCGTGGGGAATCGCCAGGGCTCCGCCTCCGAAGGTTCCTGTATTGGCCGGAAGATGGGAGAACCCCAGAAGACCATTGATGGAGCGGTGGCGCAGGTTTAAAAGCCTTGAAGCATATGAGGTGGATACGATTTCCAGGGCTGTTTTTTCCTCAATGAAGTTGGTCACGTTGAAATCGCGGCGGCTGCTCTGGAGAGACAGGGAATGAGGCATAAGCTCCATTTGAAGCCGGATGGCCCGCAGGGCAAGATCCCTGTCGAAGACAAAGGCTCCGTTCTCATCTGCCAGCCGTCCTCCAAGATTCCGGTAAATAAACTGAAAATGGGAGAAAACCAGAGCCATATCATTGGCAGGACCCGTAGTGCCGTAGGGAACGGGAGAATCTGGATTTTCCTTTTTACAAAAGTAGGCAGCTACCCGGTTAAAGCGCTCAAAATTGCCCGGAAGTTCCAATTCTTCGCCGTATTTTTCCAGATAGGTCCGCATAATCACCGGATCGGTAAAAATGTCCTTTCGGTAAGCATAGAAGTAGGTATTAATATCAAATGGAACGGCGACCGCCTGGCCGTGACAAAAAGAAAATCCCTTTACTACTTCCGGATACATGGTTTTTGTCAGCTCCCGGAACAGGTCATCGGAAATTGGTTCCAAAGCTCCTTCAGAAAATCGTGGTGTGGTAGTGATATTGGTTCGGATCACATCAAAAAAGTGGTTTCCGTTCATCTGGGATAAAACGGAGGTCAATTCGCCCAATGGGAGCGTCACGTAGTTAATGTCCAGGCCTGTTTGCTCAGAAAAATGAGGGGTCATCTGCATGATGGCAGTAGCAGGCTGTCCCTGGACAAGGAGAACGTTCAGAGAGATTTTCTTTTTTGCTATATAAGGAATCTTTTTTTTACGTATAAAGCCGGATGCATCCAATAGCGTTCTTTCGGGAACGTTTTCGGGATGATCCAGAGAATCCAGAAGAAGGTTTCCGGCTTCACAGGCTAGGACGGAATAATCCATGCAATAACAGGAGTCGTTACAGCGGGCTTCCCGGCTGTCGCTGGTGATTGCAAGGAGCGGAGGCGGGGAAACGGAGCTGACAGATGAGAAAGCCTGGGAAATCTTATCGCTTAAGCTTTTTCCGGATATAATAACACAGTCCGGATAGGCGCTGTTTTCATAGAGACGGAAAGCCGTCTGGAATGCATCCGACAAGTATGTATTATGAGTCTGCCACTTAAAATCAGAAATACGGCAGGAGGACAGGCGGTCGCCAAAACCTTTTTCAAACTGGGATTCACAGGAAAAAAAACCGAGCCCCAGGACCAGCGCAGCAGATCGAAAGCCTTTTTCCAGGGCTCTTTTGGCCATTTCCCAGCCAGCCTGATAATAATCATAGCCGATATAGGGAAATGTATTTTCCATTTCCCTTTCCATGTAGACAACCGTTCCGCCGTATTGGCGGATAGTCTTATAGCTGTCGGCGGAATCGGGGAGACAAGTGACCGTGAGAATTCCGCTGACTCTGGCGGCAGTGGCGGCGGAGATGGCCGCCTTTTCATAATACGGCGTGTCATTGGTAAGCCATAAAGAGACCTGATATTCCTGGTTTTGCCAGAAATACTGAAGGGAGGTGTAAAGAGCGGCATATTTTGCATCGGTGATATTGGGAAGAATGATGCCAATGGTTTTTGACAGCATGGAGGAACTTCTCAACTGGTGGGCAGGGGCGTTCATAATGTAGCCGACCTGCCGGGCGGCTTCCTGGACAAGCTTGATTTTTTTTGCAGAGACGTTTCCTCTGTTATTAAGCACATTGGATACGGTCCCCTGAGATACTCCGGCCAACTTGGCAATATCGTTCATCGTAGACATGAAAAATCCCCCAACTACCATTTTTTACCATTATAAAATATTGATACGTATTAATCAATCCGAAAAACAGAATTGTTAATTTGAAAACATTATATCATAAATGAATAAAAAAGAAATAGAAAAATTGAAAAAACTCAAAATTTTACATTATTACAACAAAAATTGCGGAATTCAAAATATAAAGACAGCGAAATACAGAAAAAATATTTATGTAACCAAAATTTTTAGCAAATATAATTGACACGTATCAAAAATTATGATATGGTTTAGAAAACGGAAACGGAGGGATGGCCATGGAAAACAAGAATAAGGGTACACAGGCTGCGGAAGAGATCAGCCTGGAACTCATGAAAGAGACGCTCCAACATTTCAGCAGGCTTCATCGGTACAGCGGTTCCGAGGACGGGGAAGAGTCCGTACGGTATATTAAATCCTATCTGGAACGGTATCAGATACCGTGCGAGATCCTTACCTATGACTGCTACAGAAGTCTTCCGGTCAGCGCAAAGGTGACGGTGGGAGAAGAGGAGTATGAGGCTCTGGCGGCAGTTTACAGCGGAGAAGCCGATGGGCTGAAGGCAGAGCTTTATTATGACGCGGCAAGCGAGAAGACCTCGCTGTCTGAAAAGGAAAACATAGAGCGGCTTAAGGAGTTTAAGGGGAAGATTATTTTAACCAACGACCGTTCCGGGGATTTTGCCAGAACGGCCCGAGAAGCGGGCGCACTGGGAATGATTATTATATGGCCGCAGACAGAAGAATGGCTTCATCATATGACCATAGGAACCGTGTGGGGAAATCCTACGATTCATGATTTTTACCGATTCTGCCGGATTCCCTATGTGGAAATTAATCATAAGGCGGGACTGGAATTAATGGCCTTATGTAAAGAAAAGAAAACAGAGGCGGTGCTTACGGTTAAAATGGATGACAGGGTGGTAAAGACCTCTATGCCAGTGGCGTCCATTCCGGGAAAAAGCGAGAAATATGTGCTGATTTCCGGCCATTACGATTCCTGGTACGAGGGAATTACAGACAATGCCACCTCCAATGCGGCTACATTGGAATGCGCCCGGGTGCTGTTTCAGCATAAAGATGAACTGAAGCGCAGCGTAAAGGTGGCTTTCTGGTCCGGGCATTCCGATGGACGCTACGCGGGCTCTTCCTGGTATGTGGATACCCATTGGGAAGATCTGGATAAAAATTGTGTAGCCCATATCAATCTCGATCTGATCGGCGGCAAAAATGACGAACTGGTTTCCAGAGGCACATCCCTGATGGAAAAGGAAGGACTTCCGGAGAGCATTATTGAAGAATTCTCCGGCGTTCGTCCGGTACTCACTGACGGGTTGACAAGAGCGGGGGATGAGTCTTTCAGCGGCGTGGGAGTTCCCATCAGCATGCTTTCCAGATTTGCTTCAAAGGAAGACGGGGAATACGCTCAGTGGGCGTCCAGTTATGCTCCGTGGTGGCATTCCGTTGCAGATACCCTGGATAAGGTGGATGAGGAGTTTCTTTTGAGAGATGCGAGAATAAATTTAAAGATTGTGTGGGAGATTCTTCAGTCAGAGAAGCTGCCGGTGGATATGTTACGGTTTGTAGAATATACGGAGAAGAAAATGAAAGCATTTCAGGCCGAATACAGCGAGGATTTTAACCTCCAGGGAGTACTGGAAAGATTAGAGGAGTTAAAGGGAGCGGTGGAAAGACTGGAAAACGCCATCGAAACATATGGAATTGGGGATACCGATGAGATTATAAAGAAAATCTCCGGCGGAATGGTGAGGCTGCATTATACATATGGAAGTCCATATTACCATGACCCGGCTTACGGCGGATATTCCGATCTGCATATTTTTAAAATGATGAAGGGAGTGACCCGGGAAAACACCACCCCGGAGACGTATTTAATGTACCAAACGGACTTCAGGCGGCAATGTAACCGCCAGAGGGCAGAGATGGCCAGACTGATTGAGGCCGTGGATGCCCAGATTTTCCGTTGGAAAATGGAGGCAGACGCCTGATACAAGCTGAGAAAGGCGAGGAAAGGAGTAAAGTATGAAAAAACTGACAGTATGTCTATTGACAGCAGCCCTTATGGCAAGCGCTTTATCTGGGTGCATGAAGAAGGAAAGCCCCCTTCCGGCAACGAGTGGAGCGCAGCAGGCCGCAGGCACAACGGCGGCCGCAGACACACCGGCCCCGGCGGCATCCGATGACCTGAGTGAAACAAAGACACTGGTAATCGCCCATGGCGCCTATCCTCAGACCCTTGATATTCAGAGCCAGAGCGATGTATTCTCGTCCCGGCCGGCCGGAATGATTTTTGAAACCTTGATGAAGATTGCGCCAGATGGAAGTTATGTGGGCGTGCTGGCAGAATCCTGGGAATATGAGGACGATACGCATATTTTATTTCATCTTAGAAAAGGGGTGAAATTCCATAACGGAGATCCGCTGACCGCAGATGATGTGAAATGGTCCCTGATTCGTGCTGCAAATTCTTCCCATGTATCATCCAAAGCAGCGTTCCTCAATATAGACGATATTACTGTTGTGGATGAAAACACCATTAAGGTGGGATATAAGTATCCCAACGCGTCAGCCTATTCTGCATTTTCGCAGGCAGGACTTTCCATTCTTCCGTCCAAGCTTTACGCAGATGCCGATACGGCTGAAATCTCCAAAAATCCCATTGGTACCGGACCTTATAAATATGTGGACTGCGTCAACGGAGAAAGCGTTACTTTTGTGAGGAACGATGAATATTGGGGGGAACCGGCAAAAATTAAAAACATGGTATGGAAGACCATTACGGAAAATGCCAACAGAACGATTGAACTGGAGACAGGCGGAGCACATTTCTCTTATGACGTTTCTGCGACGGACATTGAACGTGTGGAGGATGATGAGAATTTAGAGCTTCTGATGGGGCCCAACTTTACCATTCAGTATGTCTGCTATAATACCCAGAAGGCGCCTCTTGATGATGTGAGAGTCAGAAAAGCTCTGGGCATGGCAGTGGATAAGGAAGCCATCCAGATTGCCGCCTACAACGGTCTTGGAAAGCCGGGCGTCGGCCCTATGGTGTCCACCACACAATATGCAACGGAAGACCTGGATGTGGCAGGCTTTGACCTGGATGCGGCAAAAGCTCTGCTGACAGAAGCCGGATATCCGGACGGATTTGAAATCCGGATTTTTACCAACGAGAATCAAGCAAGAATTGACGCGGCGCAGGTAGTACAGAACTCCTGGGCGAAGATCGGAGTAAAAGCGAGCGTTACCACACTGGAATATGCAGCTTATTATGAAGCTGTCAACTCCGGCGAATATGATGTGTGCTTCTTCGGATGGGTCAGCAACGGCGATCCGGATAATACCCTTTACGGTCTTTACCATTCTTCTATGATCGGAGCTTCCAACTATTCACACACCAATAATCCGAAGGTGGACGAGCTTCTGGAAGAAGGAAGAAAAGAGCTGGATAGTGCAAAGAGAGAACAGATTTATGTGGATCTGCAGAAGGAACTGGTGGATTACTGCCCGGCGACCTATTATTGGCAGGGGGTTAATACAAATGCCTATTCCAAGGCATTAAAACCTATCGAATATACACCATATAATTTTGAACCGTGGACGTATGAGTGGCAGTAGAAAAAACGGCAGCAACAGATAACCACTGTATGGGGAAACTGATACTGGCAGGGAAGCCGAACGGTTTCCCCATATGCTTGATTTGGATAAGGGGTGAAATAGAATGCTGAAATACACGTTGAAGCGGCTTCTGATGATGATTCCAGTGCTGTTGGGCGTATCCTTTGTGGTATTTCTCCTGATGTACATTTCTCCGGGCGATCCGGCCAAGATGATTCTGGGCGAAATGGCGGAGGCCCAGGAGGTGGAAGCGCTGCGGGAAAGCCTTGGGTTAAATAACGGATTTTGGGAAAGGTTTTTTACATACATGAAGGACATTGTTCTCTATGGCGATTTGGGGATTTCCTATACAACAAGGGAACCGGTATTTACAGAGGTCATGGAACGGTTCCCGGTAACGCTCCGTCTAGCTTCCTCTGGCGTCCTGGTGGCGCTTCTCATTGGAGTGCCCTGCGGAATCATCGCCGCCACCAGGCAGTATTCCATTTTTGACCATGTGGCTACAGTATTATCTCTTCTTGGAAACTCCATGCCTGCTTTCTGGATGGGCATTCTCCTGATTCTGGTGTTTTCTGTTAAACTTGGTTTGCTTCCGTCCTCGGGATATTCGTCGGCGGAATATATGATACTTCCGGCCCTGACGCTGGGAACCAGCTCGGCGGCGGTTATTATGCGTATGACCAGGTCCAGCATGCTGGAGGTGATACGGCAGGACTACATAAGGACCGCCCGTTCCAAAGGACAGAGGGAAAGCATCGTCATTTATTTTCATGCGCTGAAGAATGCGCTGATTCCTGTCATCACGGCGGTAGGTCTCCAGTTTGGAATGCTGTTAGGCGGTTCCATCCTTACAGAAACTATCTTTTCCATTCCGGGAATCGGTAAGTTAATGGTAGATTCCATCAAGAGCAGGAACTACCCTGTGGTACAGGGCGGCGTTCTGATTCTTGCAGTGGTATTCAGCTTCGTAAATCTTGGAGTAGACCTTCTCTATGCGTTTGTGGATCCCAGAATCAAATCCCAGTATAAGGGCGCAAAGAAAAACAGGAAAGCGGCAGAGGAGGAGCAGGAAGAGGACGAAGAAGATCTGGAAGAGGAGGTATAATCATGGCGGAAGAAACAAGGAAAAACAATCCGAATGCGGTGGAAGATATCTCCATGTATAAAAAACAGAGCCAGTTCGTGCAGGCATGGGACAGGCTGAGAAAAAATAAAGTTGCCATTGCAGGCCTGGTGATCTTGGTGATTCTGATTTTGGGAGGCGTTTTTGCCGAACAGCTGGCTCCTTACGGGTACGACGATCAGGACGTAATGCGGCGGTTTACGGCCCCTTGCCGGGAGTTTCCTTTTGGTACGGATAATCTGGGCCGGTGCATTTACAGCCGTATTTTGTACGGAGCCAGGATTTCCCTGCTGATTGGTTTTGTGGCTACGGGAATGGGGGCGGTCGCAGGAACCATTCTTGGGGCCTTTGCCGGATATTATGGAAGCAAAACCGACAATATTATAATGCGGTTTTGCGATGTTCTCCAGGCGATTCCCAGCCTTCTCCTGGCCATTGCCATTGCAGCGGCTCTGGGGAGCGGTCTGTTCAACATGATGCTGGCCATCAGCATTGGGGCAATTCCAAGATATGCCAGAACGGTGCGCGCTTCCATTCTGACCGTGAAAGATCAGGAATTTATAGAGGCAGCCCATGCCATTGGGGCCAGTGATGCCAGAATCATATTGAAGCATATATTCCCCAACTGCCTGGCCCCCATTATTGTACAAGTTACTCTGGGGGTGGCCGGTTCCATCATCAACGCAGCTTCTTTAAGTTTTATCGGACTTGGCGTGCAGGCGCCCACCGCGGAGTGGGGCAGCATGTTATCGGCAGGCAGACAGTATGTGCGCGATTACTGGTTTGTGGTAATGTTCCCTGGTCTGGCGATCATGACGACGATTCTCTCCCTTAACCTGTTTGGAGATGGTCTGAGAGATGCCCTTGATCCGAAGCTTAAATAGTGTACAGGCAGGAGGAGGACAAATATGGAAAAATTTCTTGATATACGGGACCTGAACGTGGAATTTAAAAGTGACAGAGGAACGGTAAAAGCCGTTAATCATGTGTCCTTTCACATTAACAAGGGGGAGACCATCGGCCTTGTGGGAGAAACCGGCGCCGGAAAGACTACCACAGCATTAAGCATCATGAAGCTGGTTCCGGGGCCCCATGGGAAAATTAAAAGCGGAGAAGTTCTTTTCGAGGGAAAAGACCTTTTGAAAAAGAGTGAGAAAGACATGAGAAAAATCCGCGGCGGAAAAATCTCCATGATTTTCCAGGATCCCATGACTTCCCTGAATCCGGTTGTTACAGTAGGAGACCAGATTGCAGAAGTGATTAAGCTGCATAATGAGAAGAAAAGCCGCCAGGAGATTAGAGAAAAGGCGAAACAGATGCTGGAACTGGTCGGTATTCCTGCCTCCCGGTATGGAGACTATCCCCATCAGTTTTCTGGAGGAATGAAGCAGCGAGTGGTAATTGCCATTGCCCTGGCCTGCAACCCGGAGCTTCTGATTGCCGATGAACCCACAACGGCTCTGGATGTAACCATACAGGCTCAGGTGCTGGAACTGATGGCAAAACTAAAAAAAGAATTAAATACTTCCATGATTCTGATTACCCATGATCTCGGAGTCGTGGCCGGAGAGTGTGACCATGTGGCAATCATGTATGCCGGGGAGATTGTAGAATACGGGTCTCTCAGGGATATTTATAAAGATACAAAGCATCCTTATACCATTGGCTTATTCCGTTCCATCCCGGATGTGGATAAAAAGGATACCCGGCTGATTCCGATACCGGGCCTGATGCCGGATCCGGCCAATCTGCCGAAGGGCTGCTATTTTGCGCCGAGATGCGGAAAAAAACTGCCGGAATGTGATGCCTGTCACCCGGAAACCCTGGAAGTCAGCCCGGGACATTTTGTAAAATGCCTGCGGGTGCAGAAGGAGGCGGAGAGCCATGGCTGAAATCCTTAGAGTGGAACATTTAAAGAAATATTTTAAAACCCCGGCGGGACTTTTGCATGCTGTGGACGATGTGAGCTTTTCCATTGAAAAAGGGAAAACTCTTGGAGTGGTTGGAGAATCAGGCTGCGGAAAATCGACTTTGGGAAGAACCATTCTTCACCTTTTAGACAGCACGGAAGGAAGTATATATTTTGAAGGCCAGGATATTACGAATGTGACGAAATCCCAGCTTAAAGAGCTGAGGAGGAATATGCAGATTATTTTCCAGGACCCGTTTTCCTCTCTGAATCCCCGTATGTGCGTCAGTGAAATCATCCAGGAACCTCTGGAGATTTACAAGGCGTACAGCGATAAAAAGCAGATGTTAGGACGGGTAGCGGAATTAATGAATACGGTGGGGCTTGCGCCGAGCCTGGCGGGGTCCTATCCTCATGAGCTGGACGGTGGGAGGAGACAGAGAATTGGCGTGGCCAGAGCCCTGGCTATGAATCCGAAATTTATTGTATGTGACGAGCCGGTATCTGCCCTGGATGTTTCCATTCAGGCACAGATTTTGAATCTGATGCAGGATCTTCAGGAGGAACTTGGGCTGACCTATGTATTTATCACCCACAACCTTTCCGTTGTAAAACATATCTCAGATGATATTTTGGTGATGTATCTTGGAAAAGTAGTGGAATACAGCAGCGGGGATGCTCTGTTTGAGCATCAGTACCACCCCTACACAAAGGCGCTTCTGGCTGCCATTGCCATTCCTGACATTGACAGACAGAATGAAAGAATTCTCTTAAAGGGCGAGATTTCCTCCCCGGTGAATCCCAGACCAGGCTGCCGGTTTGCGCCCAGGTGTGAATACTGTACGGCTGTCTGCCGGAAAAAAGGTCCTGTTATGGAGGAAATTGTTCCAGGACACTTTGTTGCCTGCCATCATGTGAAGAGAATCAACGGAATGAGTGAGGAGAAGTAACGGCCTATGGACAACAGAAGAAAAGAATTCGAAGCTTTTGTGGAAAAAATCATGGAGAGTTATGATGCGGCGGGGATGGCCGTATCTGTATTTGACAGTGAATCCACACTCTATGAGAATTTTTTTGGATACCGGGATGCAGATCGGAAGCTTTTGCTCAATGAGGACACCATCTTTGGAATGGCCTCTGTCAGCAAATCGTTTACGGCCCTCGCTATTATGCAGATGGAAGAAAAAGGGCTTTTATCCACGGAAGATGCGGTTCATACCTATATTCCTGAATTTGAGGACCTGCGGGTAACGATTGCTCATCTTCTCACCCACAGCGCCGGGTACTTTCCGTTAAAGCGTATACTGGTGAAGGACGTGGCAGAAGAGCTGGGGATTTATGACGGTGGAAACAGGGAACTGGGGTATGACAAGAAACTGGCTGACAGGGGACTCGATCTGGTGTGCGAGAGGCTCAACGGTCAGAAGATACGGCTCTGCGAACCGGGACGGTATATGAGTTATTCCAACGACTGCTATGGAATCCTGTCGGAAATTATCCGCCGTTTCGGCGGCGAGGCCTCTTATGGCGAGTACATAAAAAAACATATTTTTGAACCTATGGGAATGGAGCGGAGCTTCTGCGAATTCATACGGCCGTCCAGGGATGAGAACGGGACGGAGCTTTATATCCATCGGAACGGAGTGCGGGAGCATGACCGGGATTTCTATGACAATGCTTTTGTGTTAATGGGCGGCGGCGCGGTCAAATCAACGGTCCGCGATATGAGAAAATATGTCCGCATGTATATGGGGGAGGGACGGACTCCCTCGGGAGATGTGCTTGTGGGAAGAGGAAAGATTCTTAAAATGTGTATGCCCAGGCAGGAATATCATTATGGACAGTGGTACGGATACGGCCTGTCCCAGAAAAGAATCGGCGGCCTGACGATCTGGGGACACGGAGGGAGCCTTACGGGAATCTCTAATTATATGGCATGGGAGCCAAGGCTTTGTCTGGGCGTACTGGTATTCTGCAATACCACCAGGATTCCCGTTTCCCATGTGGCAGATATGGCATTTCGGTGGATAACCGGAATGAGACTTGAGGAGGAACCCTTCCTCCCGACGGTCCCATGGAGCAGGGAGCTGCAAAAGAAGGCAGAGGGGCTTTATGAATCCGGTGAAGGCGTGCAGGTGCGGCTTACGGTGAAGGACGAAGGAATTTATATGGAAGCGGGGGGACAGCCGGTTCCCTGCCGTATGATACTTCCTGGAATTCTGGAAACATCAGCCCCGCTGGTTACAGACGATCTGATTTTGATGGAAAATGATGCGAAAGAGGTGTTTGGCGTCCGGTTCCGCGGCAGGATTTTGCCGCGGGCGGAAAATGGAACAGAATATATCAGCATATAGTATAGATAACCTCCCCTTCATAATCGGGCGGCAGAGGATTTAGTCCCTGCCGCCCAATTTCTGGCTTTGTGAATCTGCGTTTCCCTTATGAGAGCAATAGCAGGAAAGAAAATACGGGAAACGAATACATACTATTCGCAATTATTATAGATTAGCAGGGGTGATTCATTGGTAAATTGAAAATCCATATGGTAACATGTAATATAGGATTAAAAGAAAGGAGACAATAATATGGACAACAAGAAACAGAAAATAGTGGAAACTGTGGAGGCCGCAAGAGAAGACCTTCTGAAGCTCTCGAAGAACATACATGACAATCCGGAATTGGGCTTCGAAGAGTTCAAAGCAGTGGACTTTATCAGTGAAACACTGGAAAACCATGGTTTCTCTGTGGAAAAAGGGTATGGCGGCCTTCCTACATCCTTCCGCGCGGATGCCAAAGGAAACGGTGACGGGCCGACTGTGGCATTCCTGGCGGAATATGACGCATTGAACGGAATCGGACATGGCTGCGGCCATAATCTGATTGCCACCTGTGCAGTGGGGGCTTTCCTGGGATTGTCTTCTTTACTGGATTCTGTTCCCGGGCGAATCTGCATCATAGGAACACCGGCGGAAGAGGGAGGAGCAGGGAAGGTAAAGCTTCTGGCAAATGGAGCATTTGATGATGTGGATTATGCACTGATGATGCATCCTTCGGGGGGCGGCTCCAATCTGGTGGGGCGCGGAGGCCGTGCCGCCTGCACAGTTAAAGTGAGCTTCCGGGGAAAGGGCGCTCATTCTTCTGCGCCGCAGAATGGGATTAATGCCCTGAGCGCTGTTATCAGCGTATTTAACCAGATCGATATGGCAAGGCCCACTTTTGACCCGCAGGACAATATTAACGGCATTATTTCAGATGGAGGAACCGCATCCAATATTATCCCGGCTTTTGCAAGCTGCGCGTTTTGTCTGCGCGCCGATACAATGAAGCGGATTGAGGACCTGATTCAGCTGATAAAAACATGCGTTGCCAACGCTGAAAGACTCACAGGCGCGAAGGGAGAGGTCACATGGGATGATATTTCGGCGGAAAGATATCCCAGCAAGCCCATCTGCCAGGCATTCAAGGATAATATGCATGAGCTTGGGATTGAGATGACATGGCCGGATCCCAAAAAGCAATATGGTTCTTCTGATATTGGAAATGTATCGATTAAGATTCCGGCGATTCACGATTACCTTTCCATCACAGATGACGCGTCCATACAGGCCCATACGGTGGAATATACAGAAGCCGCCGCTTCGCCCGAAGCGCAGGAGGTATGCCTTAAAGGAGCCAAGGGACTTGCAATGACGGCATATGATATTTTGTCGAATCCGGAATTCCAGAAAGAGATCAGGGAATTCCATGACAAACAGATTCCGGAATTTTATAAAAAATAATAACGGAATTTTTTTAATGACAGCATGGGAGGGCGGCAATGGAATTTTATCAGTTGAGATACTTTGCCCGTGCGGCAAAATATGAGAATATTTCTATGGCAGCACAGGAGCTGCATGTGACCCAGCCGTCAATCAGTAAAGCAATAAAGGCGCTGGAGCAGGAGCTGGGCGTTGACCTTATGAAGAAGAACGGCAAATACTGCGCTCTGACCCATGAGGGACGCCTGCTCCAGGCGAAAGCTCTGCCAATATTGTCCGCAATAGAGGATATCCCCAGGGAAATGAAGAATGGTAAAACACGGCAGTGGATAAGGCTGAACGCCCTTTCAGCGGGACTTCTGATTCCGGAGCTGATCCGGAAATTCCATGAAGTGCACCCGGATATCTCTTTTAATGTAATGGAGCAAAGAGAGGCCATTGGCTGGGATGTCTGTATCCGGAGTACGCTGCCGGAAAAATTTTTTAACAACTCCATAAAACTTATGGATGAAGAACTGCTTCTGGCATGTAAAAAGAGTTCGCCGCTGGCTATGAAGGAGCTTGTCACGCTGAATGATCTTCGAGATGAGGACTTTATTGAATTGAAAGCGGGCGGCAGCATCCGCCTGATCTCCGATAAGAAATTCAAGGAAATGGGGTTTATCCCCCAAGTGGCGTTCGAGTGTGAAAATTTTTATATTCTGAAACGAATGGTGAAAGAAGGACTCGGTGTCGCAGTCTGGCCCCAGTATTCCTGGAGAGAACAAATTGAGGGGACCGGCGATCTGGATGAGGTGTGTTTGAAACCCATTGATATACCAGATTTTTGCAGAAGTATATATCTTATCCGCCAAAAAGATTTGAAAATACTGCCAGAAATAGAAGAATTTATAAAATTTACCACAAAATATTTTTCTGCTGTCAAAGAATTGTCAATCTATTCGCAGATGTGAGAAAATATTCGAGATGCGAATGGATTATATTCGTAAGAATGATTGGACACGTAAGAGTTTTGCAATTATAATAAAGCTAATAAAAAGCGCTTCTTTTTAAGAACTGAACCACTAAAACGGTTGGGGTGTGCAGACACCTCTCTTAAAAAGGGGCGTTTTTGCAGTTTTGTTTTAATTTGTATTAAGAACCAAAAGAGGAGGAACACGTATGACAAAGAAAATGTACCGTATAACAGCCATTCTGATGGCCGCAGTTATGATGGCAGGCACGCTGGCCGGATGTTCCGGCGGCGGGGACCAGGGCCAGACAACCACACAGGCAGAAGCCGGAAGCACAGCGGCCGCGGACTCAAAAGAGACGGCGGGCGGCGCGGCTGAAACGAAAGGCGGAGCGGCCGGAACAGCGGATGGCGCGATCAATGCAGCGACTCCGCCGGAGGGAGTGGCCTTAAAAGATGATATTGTAATTGGTATGAAATCGAAACATACAACCATCGACCAGATGGATGCCAGCAATACCCAGCATAACTATATGTGGCGTATGATTCAGGATACTCTGGTGCATTTCAACAATGCCACCGGCGAGGTTGAGCCGCAGCTGGCAATCGAGTGGTCCACAGAGGACGGCGGAAAAACATACATCTTTAAATTAAGAGAGGGTGTTAAGTTCCATAACGGCGAGCCCTTTAAGGCGTCTGACGTTGTATTTACTTTTAACAGAATGGAAGGAACCACAGCATGTAATGGTCTGTTCCTGAAGGTGGAAAGTATAGAAGCGGTTGATGACCTGACAGTAAAGATGGTTCTTGTTGACCCCAATCTGGACTGGCCCTATATGATGACTCTTCCCACTTCCTGTATCCAGAGTGAAAAAGCAATTACCGATGACCCGGTGAAGGGACCGGCAGTGGGTACAGGCCCCTGGATGGTTGATTCTTATGAGTTTGGTAACTATACAAAATTAGTTGCTTTTGAGGACAGCTGGAGAGGCGCTCCCAATGCAAAGAGCTTTACCTTCCGCTATATTCCGGAAGACTCTGCACGTCTGATTGCTTTGCAGAACGGGGAAGTCGATATTTGTGCAGAACCGGCAACGATTGAACTTGGCACTATCGAAGACGATCCGAATCTGGATCTGGTTCAGTATGACGGCGGCTCTCTTACTTACTTGGCATTTAATACACAGAAGACGCCGGCTGACAATGAAGATCTGAGAAAGGCAGTTGCATATGCCATTGACCTGGATACGATCATCGCGGTTGCAGCGGAAGGCCATGGAAAAAAAGCAACTTCCTTCTGGGGCTGGAGCGAGTACGGTTACGTTGATCTTGGCGGTTATGAAAGAGACCTTGACAAAGCGAAAGAATATCTTGCAAAAGCGTATCCCAGCGGAGGCGCCACTCTGGATATTTCTGTCAGCGGTGCAGAGCGTAAAACGATTGCAGAGCTTATGCAGAGCCAGTTAAAGGATATTGGAATTACCGTTAATATCGTTGAACTTGACTCCGCAGGTATCAGCACAACAACGACTAATGGCGAACATCAGTCTTGTATTTATGGTATGGGCTTTAATATCTTTGGCGACGACGCAAGACGTATTTTACAGCCGGGTTCCGCAGTAAACAAGGCGCATTATGACAGCAGTGAGGTAATGGATCTTCTTGACAAGGCTGTTTGTGAGGAGGATGAGGCACAGAGAAAGGAATACTATAAGCAGATTCAGGAAGACGTTTATGAGCACGTTCCGTATATCCCGCTTTATTTTGCAGACGGTTTTATTGGTGTGAAGAAAGGCACCGGCGGAATTGACATCTATCCGACCAGCCATCACGATTACTCCAACATTTTTGTTCCGGCTGAATAAGGTATACCTTGTATTGCGGTGTGCCCGGGTGGGCATACCTCATATAGGTATGACATGAGACGCCGCCCTGGCGGAGGGGGAGCGGCACTGAAAATGTGTTAGCTCCCCCTTTTTGGGGCGGCATTTCTTTTTATCACAGGATGTCTCCAGCGGAGATTTCTGCGATATAGATGACTGGAGGTTGATTTATGCATCGTTACATCATTAAAAGGCTGTTGCTTATGATACCGGTTATTATCGGTGTCTCGTTTCTTGTATTCTTCATTATGGATATGGCTCCCGGTGATGCTGTTGATCTGATGGCCCCGGAGGGAGCGACGGCGGAAGACCTTGACGCGATCCGCCACGAACTGGGATTAGACCAGCCGGTGGTAGTCCGGTATGTCAAATACATGGGCGGAATGCTCCGCGGCGATATGGGCGTTTCCTATGTGTCAAAAACAGATGTATTTGATACCTATATGGAAAAACTTCCGGCTACGATAAAATTATCCTTTGCTTCTATTCTGGTGTCCGTCCTTTTGTCGGTTCCCCTGGGGATTTATTCAGCTACCAAGCAGGGAACCTTACAGGATAACATCAGCATGGTGTTAGCAATGATTGGACTTTCCATGCCGAATTTCTGGCTGGGACTTCTGCTGATCATTGCCTTTTCACTGAAGCTTCACATGTTCCCCTCCGGCGGTGATCAGACGTTTTCTTCCATTGTCCTTCCGGCGCTCACCATAGGAACCGGATTGATGGCGACGCTGACGAGAACGACCCGTTCTTCCATGCTGGATGTATTAAAACAGGAATATTTAAGGACGGCAAGGGCGAAGGGAATTCCGGAGAAAATCGTTGTCATGTCCCATGCCCTTAGAAATGCGCTGATTCCGATTATCACAATCATCGGCACGCAGCTGGCCGGTGTTCTTGGCGGCAGCGTTCTCACAGAGACGGTATTTGCATGGCCGGGGGTGGGGCGTCTGATCGTTGATTCCCTGAATATGAGGGATACTCCACTGGTAACAGGCAGCATTATTATGACGACAATCCTACTGAGCATTGTCCTGCTTTTAGTTGACCTGCTTTACGCAGTTGTCGATCCCCGTATTAAAGCACAGTACATAACGAAAAGGGGGAAGAAGAAACATGGCTAAAACAACAGAAGCGGCAGTAACAAGAGAAGCCCGAAGCCAGGCGGCGGAGGTGTGGCGCCAGTTCCGAAGAAACAAAGGCGCGATGATCGGCTCTGCAATCGTATTGGTTATTGTATTTATTGCAATATTTGCAGACGTATTTTTGGATTATGATACCCAGGTGATCGGACAGAATGTGGCGGAGCGTCTTCAGTGGCCGAGCGCGAGGCACTGGTTCGGAACAGACGAGCTGGGCCGTGACATTTTTTTCCGTGTTCTTTATGGTACAAGGTTTTCGTGTTCCGTGGGCCTTGTTGCAGTTTCCATCGGCCTTGTGATTGGCGTTACTCTTGGGGCTGTTGCCGGATATTTTGGCGGGGCCATCGAAGAGATCATTATGAGAAGCACCGATATTTTAAGCGCGGTTCCCAATATGTTAATGGCAATCGTTATCGTTTCTGTTCTTGGACAGAGCATCTGGAACCTGATGCTGGCTGTGGGAATTACCAGCGTACCACAGTTTGTCCGGATTACAAGGGCGGCGGTGCTGACCGTGAGAAATCAGGAGTATGTGGAGGCGTCAAAGGCTATCGGCCTCACAAACCAGAAGATTATTTTTAAGCACATTCTTCCCAACTGCCTGTCTCCCATTATCGTCCAGGCTACGCTTCGCGTGGCGTCTGCGATTATTTCTGCATCCAGCTTGAGCTTCCTTGGACTGGGAGTTCCTGCACCTGCGCCGGAATGGGGAAGCCTGCTTTCCGGAGGAAGAAAGTACATCAGGGATTACTCCTATATGACATTATTCCCGGGCCTGGCCATCATGATCACAGTGCTGGCGCTTAACATGATGGGAGACGGACTCAGAGATTCCCTGGATCCGAAACTTAAGAAATAGGAGGGCACATCATGGCAGAACAGAAAGAAAAGGTCCTTGAGATCAAAAACCTGAATGTAAAATTTGTGCTGGAGGAGGAGACGGTGGAGGCCGTCAACGATATCAGCCTGCATATGGAAAAAGGGGAGACCCTGGGCCTGGTGGGAGAGACCGGAGCCGGAAAAACAACGACGGCGCTTTCTATCTTAAGGCTGATTGACTCTCCGCCAGGGGTCATGGAATGCGAGAAGCTGGAGGTCTGCGGGAAGGATATCAAAAATATGTCCATTTCTGAGCTGGAGCATATCCGGGGAAGCGTGGTATCCATGATTTTCCAGGATCCCATGACTTCTTTAAACCCAGTATTTACCGTGGGACAGCAGATTGCAGAGAGCTTGGAGCGCCATGAAAACTTAAATAAGAATGAGGCCTGGAAAAAGGCGGAGGACATGCTGGAGTTAGTAGGCATTCCCAGAGAGCGGGCCATTGAATATCCCCATCAGTTTTCCGGCGGAATGAAGCAGAGAGTAATCATTGCCATTGCCCTGGCCTGCAGCCCGCAGCTACTGATTGCCGACGAACCCACAACCGCTCTGGATGTGACGATTCAGGCGCAGATTCTTCATCTTATGAAGGAACTGAAAGAGAAGAAAAATACATCTATGATTATGATTACCCATGATCTGGGAATCGTTGCAGAAACCTGCGACAGGGTTGCCGTGATGTATGCGGGAAGAATCATTGAAGAAGGAAATCTGGACGAGGTATTTAATCATACCCTGCATCCATATACGGAGGGACTTTTTAATTCTCTTCCCAATATTAAAAATCGGAGAGCCAAGCTTCAGCCGATCCATGGCCTTATGCCGGACCCAACCAATCTTCCAAAAGGCTGTGCATTTGCGCCCCGGTGCAATTATGCGACGGAAGCCTGTCAGGAGCGGAGGCCGCAGCTGACTGATTTTGGAGGCACCCACAAGGCTGCCTGCCTTGCCTATGAAAACAAGGATTTCCACATCGAGAGGGGGAAAAAGAATGGCTGAAACAATTCTGGAGGTTAAGAATCTTAAAAAATATTTTAAGACAGCCCGCGGAACTCTTCATGCGGTGGATGATGTCAGCTTTACGATTGAAAAAGGTAAAACACTGGGGATTGTAGGAGAGTCCGGATGCGGAAAATCCACCACTGGAAGAGCAATTTTAAGACTTTTGGAGCCTACGGACGGCAAGGTATTCTTTGAAGGACAGGATATTACCTCCTTAAACGGAGGGAAAATGCGTCAGATGCGCCGGGATATGCAGATTATTTTTCAGGATCCCTTTTCATCGCTGGACCCGAAAAAGACTGTCAGCCAGACCATTGCGGAGCCCATTGTTGAAAATAAAATATTGAAGGACAAAAAGGCCATTGACGCAAGAGTGCGTGAACTTATGAAAACCGTGGGGCTGGCGGAGCGCCTTGTGAACTCCTATCCTCACGAACTGGACGGCGGACGCAGGCAGCGAATCGGGATTGCGAGAGCTCTGGCTATGGAGCCCAAGTTTATTGTCTGTGATGAGCCGGTTTCTGCCCTCGACGTATCAATCCAGGCACAGATTTTAAACCTTTTACAGGAATTGAAGGAGCAGATGGGTTTGACCTTTATTTTCATTACCCATGACCTGTCTGTGGTAAACCATTTTGCAGATGAAATTGCAGTTATGTATCTGGGGCAGCTAATCGAGAAGGCGCCTACGGAAGAGCTTTTTGATCATCCGATTCATCCGTACACAAAAGCGCTTCTTTCTGCAATCCCCATTCCTGAGGTTGGAATTGAGAGACCGGAACGGATTCTTTTAAAGGGCGAGATCAGTTCTCCGATTGATCCGCCGGATGAGTGCCGGTTTGCAAAACGGTGTATTCATACCTGCGACCAGTGCAGAGCAGCCTGCCCGCAGCTTTTAGAAGTATCTCCAGGTCACTTTGTATCATGTCATCTTTGGAAAGAATTCATGTAAACGATCATATTTTTATAATAATATAGAAGGAACAGGAGGTATGGACAGTTATGTATCAGGTATCAGAACAGACCAGGGCACAGTTTGAGAAGATGATGAGCCTGGAACCGGTAAAGGAAGCTTTGCGTTTTATTGAGGAGGACCAGCCCAATGCCATAGGCGAACAGAAAGAGCTGGTTGTCATTGAGGCGCCCACAGGCCAGGAGGAAGCGCGCGCAAAGGCTTTTGCGGAAAAGTTTAAGGCTCTGGGACTGGAAGACGTACATATTGACAGAGGCGGCAATGTGATTGGAATCCGGAAGGGAACGGGAAAGGGGCCCAAAGTATTAATTGAAGGTCATCTGGATACGGTTTTCCCCTTTGGAACCGTACAGGGAGTCGAAGAAAGAGATGGCTTTTTATATGCCCCCGGAATCGGTGATGACACAAGAGCTTTGGCGATGTTGCTCTGTGTGATCCGTGCGCTGAACAAAACAGGGATCAGGACCGAAGGAGATATTGTTTTCGTAGGCACGTCGAGAGAAGAAGGAATGGGCGGACTTGGCGGCATGAAGGACTTCTTAAAGGATAATACGGATATTGATATCTCCCTGAGTCTGGATAATAATGATATGAGCGCTCTGGTGTTTGGGGCCACGGGCGGAGAGACTTATGAAGTTAATTTTTATGGTATTGGTGGCCACGCCTTTGGATGCTTCGGCGTTATGGCGCAGCCCATTCATGCGGCAGCCAGAGCAGTGGGAAAAATCGCAGATTTTGTGGTTCCATCAGACCCTAAGACTAGCTTTTGCGTATCCAATTTCCATGGTGGTAACGACGCCGGAGTCCATGCGATTGCTCCAAAGGCCACAATTAAATTTAATTTCCGTTCCAACTCCCAGGAAGAGCTTGCCAAGTTAAGAGACAATATTTTCCGTGCAGTGGAGGAAGCCTGTCAGGAAGAGACAGAGCGCTGGGGAAAAGATACCATTACATGGGATAAGAAGCTTTTATGCGATGTCCCCGGCGGTACGCAGGATGCCAATTCGCCTTTGGTGGAGACCGCCTATTTGGGCCTCACCTCACTCGGAGTAGAGCCGGTCTTCTACAAAGGCGGATGCACCAATGCAAACGTGGCGGTGGCAAAAGGAATTCCGGCAATCTGCATGGGACGTGCCTATGCGCCGGATGAAGATTCAAAAAATATCATGAATCACAGCGTTCATGAGAAATTTCCGATCGAAGGGGCATATAAAGCGATTCAGCAGGCTTTCATGGTACTGATGATGGCTGCTGGAATTGAGGGGGAATTTCCTTCGGTTGTGGGCCTTAAGCATAAATAAAATGTAAAAAAGAGAATGGGGATACAAAATGAGCAAAACGAGTTTTATTGCTACCGGTGATGCGTTTATTACGAGACGTTTTCCGGCGGGCGGTTATGAAGGCTTTGAAGAAGTCAGAGACTGTATACAAAAGTATGATGTAAAATTTTCCAACCTGGAGATGACCTTCCATGAGCAGGAAGGGTATCCCGCTGCTTTTTCCGGCGGCACATGGGCGATGGCAGATCCCAGGACCCTGGATGATATGAAATCCTACGGCTTTAACTTGTATAATACGGCCAACAACCATTCCTGCGATTACAGCCATGGAGGCGTTCTTGGAACGATCCGCCATCTGAAGGAAAGAGACATGATTTTTGCCGGAACAGGAAGAAATCTGGGGGATGCGTCAAAGCCCTGCTATTTGGAAGTGAGGAACACAAGAGTCGCGCTGATCGGAGCTTCCGCAACCTTTCATGAATCTGGGATGGCCGGCGGACAGAGCGCGGATATGCAGGGAAGGCCGGGGCTGAATCCTCTGAGATTTGAGACCATTTACCATGTATGCGGGGAAAACTTCAAAAAGGTGGAAGAACTGGCGGCTGTGACAAAGGTCAATGCTTCTATGGAGAATTCTGTAAAGAACGGATATAAAAACCCTCCGGCAAAGGGAACGCTTCCTTTTGGGCAGTATATGTTTGTTCTGGACGAGAAGGACTGGATTGAAAGCAAACCTTTTGAGACTGACATGATTCGCATTGAAAAAGAGATTGAGGAGGCGAAGAAGCAGGCAGACGTGGTTCTTGTAAGTATCCACGCTCACGAGACTGATACGGAAAACACAAAGGTGCCGGCAATGTTTCTGGAAACCTTTGGAAGACGCTGCGTTGACGCCGGTGCAGATGTAATAATCGGTCACGGCCCTCATGAGCTGCGCGGAATCGAAATATATAAGGGGAAACCGATTTTTTACAGCCTCGGCAATTTCCTGTTTGAGACGGAGACCGTGGATCTGCAGCCGTATGATGCTTACTTAAACCGCCATATGCCTCTGGATACAAAGGTTGGCGCATATATGGACAACCGCAGTAAAAACGGAACCACAGGCTATGGAGTGCTGCCGGAGATATGGACCTCTGTCATGGCAGGCTGGACCATGGAGGACGGAAAGGTGACGAAAATCGAACTTTATCCGATCTCTCTGGGGATGGAGCGGGTACGCTCCCAGAAAGGCGTTCCTGTGATGACAGGGGACGAGGAAGTGCTGAAGTATCTTGCAGGCCTGTCTGCCCCCTACGGAACGGAGATTAAGATCGAGAACGGCGTTGGCTGTATTTACATCAAATAATGGAAGCGATATGGTTGCAGTACGAAAATCTTAAGGGAAAGCGAGGGAAATCCACATGAACCGAATGGATAAGGCAAATCAATATCTGTTTGAAGAGCTGGTGAAGCATATCAGAATGCAGAGCGAGGCTGCAGGAATTGCGGTGGCGATTGTCGACGCGGACGGGAATACACAGTATGAGAAATATTTCGGTTACCGTGATGCCGAAAAGAAGCTTTCAATGGACGAGAACACGATTTTTGGCCTGGCGTCTGTGACAAAGTCTTTTGTGGCATTATCAATCATGCAGCTTTATGAAAAGGGAGCGCTGGACCTGGATGATCCGGTTAGCAAGTACATTCCTGAATTTACAAACAGGAATCAGGAAACCGTAAGGATTCGCCATTTTTTAAGCCATAGCGCAGGATTCTTCCCGGTACATAGGACTGTGGTGAAGGAGATTGCCGGAGATCTTGGCCTTACGGAAGAAAAGGACGGAGATCTGGCATACAGTGACGCGCTTGCAATGGCAGGCGTAAAGAAAGTGGCAGAACAGCTGGATGCCCAGACCAGGGAAAACGGATTGATTGGGCGCCCGGGCGATTATATGAGCTACTGCAACGACGGTTTCGGACTTCTTTCAGAAATTGTACACCGCGTCGGCGGCGAGCCGTCCTTTGCAGACTATGTAAAGAAAAACATTCTGGCTCCTCTCGGAATGGAGCGGAGCGGATGTGATTACAGGCGTCCGAGACTGGACGAAAATGCTTCGGTCCTGTATAAAAAGAGAAACGGCGTTATGGAGGCCTCTAGAGATTACTATGATAATGCCTTTGCTCTGGGCGGGGCGGGTTCCATGAAATCCACGATTGCAGATATGAAGCGAATTCTTTCTATGTATCTGAACCACGGAAAGGGACAAAACGGAGAGCGGATCCTTTCCATGGAAGGAATCATGGCCATGTGCAGGCCGAGGATCGAGTACCGGCCGGAGAGCTTTTACTGCTATGGACTGGCTACGAAAATGCTGGATGATTTGACGGTTGTGGAACACGGGGGAAGTCTTACGGGCGTTTCCTCTAACCTTTCCTGGTCCTATGGAGCAGGAGCCGGCGTCGTGGTGCTCTGCAATACATCCGACGTTCCGGTCTCCGTGATCGCAGACGCGGCTATGCGGATGTACCATGGCAGAAATCCCATTGAGGACAGGAGCGTGTACGCAGAAAATCCGTGGACGGAAACAACCCAAAAAGAAGCGTGCGGCCGTTATGTGTCAAAGGAAGACACGGAAATTGAGATTCGGCATGAAAACGGCGGGATTGTTGTTCTTGTGGACGGACAGGAAAAGCCGTTTGTCATGGTTCAGGAGTGCCTTGGTATTGTTCGCGGTTACATAAAGGACGCGTATCTGAAATTGTTTAAAGATGCAAACGGTCATGTATTCGCTGTGGGTTACGGCGGGCGTATGCTGCCGAGGGTGAAAGAGCAGGAATAACAGAGGAAAGAATGCAACGGCTTAGAAATCAAAATTGGAGGGAAAACTTATGGATGTTTATGGACAGATTACGGCAATGGCCGATGAAATGAAAGGAGACCTTGTGGCGCAGCGCCGGGATTTTCACAAATATGCGGAAAAAGGCTGGTTTGAGATGCGTACATCTTCCATTATTGCAAGAAAGCTGACGGAAATGGGCTATGAAGTTCTGGTGGGAGATCAGGTATGCAAAAAAGATGCCAGAATGGGCGTGCCTTCTGAGGAAGAACTGGAGGAACAGTACGCACGTGCCGTCGCCCAGGGTGCGGACCCGGAGTTTGTGAAATATACAAAAGGAGGCATGACCGGGGTGATTGGCATTTTACGGTGCGGTGAGGGTCCCACGGTTGCCATGCGTTTTGATATCGATGCTCTTGGCGTGTTTGAGGAAAAGGATCCGTCCCATCGTCCTGCATGCGAAGGCTTCGCCTCTGTAAACGAGGGTTTTATGCACGCCTGCGGTCATGACGGTCACGGAACCATTGGTCTGGGCGTGGCAAAAGTCTTAATGTCCATAAAAGAATCTCTTCACGGGACCATAAAGCTGATCTTCCAGCCGGCAGAGGAAGGGGTACGCGGGGCAAAGGCTATCGTTGAGAATGGCCATCTGGACGGTGTGGATTATCTGATCGGTTCCCATGTATCGGATAAGAAGGAGGACGATCCGGCTGTGGTAATTCCGGGAAGCCACGGTTCTCTTGCCACTACAAAATATGATGTGTATTTCCATGGCGTGTCCGCCCATGCAGGCGGCTCTCCGGAGAAGGGAAAAAATGTCATGCTGGCAGTGGGGACGGCGATCCTGAATCTTTATGCGATTCCCCGTAATTCGGCCGGAATGTCCCGTATCAACGTGGGTACCGTAGAAGCCGGAAGCGGGAGAAATGTTATCGCAGATATTGCAAAAATGGAAATCGAGGTCCGCGGAGAAACCACCGAGATCAACCAGTACATGGAAGAATACGCGAAGAATATTATCGAGGGGGCAGCGAAAATGCATGGCTGTACCTGCGATATGCGGGTAATGGGGTCTGCTTATTCTCTTACAAGCGACCAGGCCCTTATGGACCGTGTAAGGAGGGTATGTGAAGAAAACCTGAAACTTCCGGTATCGGAAATCACGAGCAGCAAAAATGGGGGAAGCGAGGATGTCTCCTATATGATGCGCCGTGTCCAGGAGCAGGGAGGACAGGCCACTTTCATGCGGATTCTTACGAAAGAGTCAGCTCCGGGGCACAACCGCCGCTTTGATTTTGACGAGCAGGCGCTGCCCAATGCAGTAAAAATTTTCTGCGGAACTGTTTATAATATTCTTGGAAAATAAAGAAGAGGAAAAATGCGCCAGGGCACAGATGTGCCAGGGCGCTTTTTTCATTTACCCGGGCAACGAGCCAAAGTCCGTGCTTGCACGAGACCTTGGGGATTGCCGCGATAACTTGGGGCTGTTGCAAAATGAGGTTTTCATACAAAATATACGTTTCTGTTTGAAAACAGT
>CAJUDN010000001.1:92568-143519 GCA_910585355.1 uncultured Lachnospiraceae bacterium | reverse complement strand
AGATCTACACTAATCTTAACACTCTTTCCCTACACGACGCTCTTCCGATCTGGATGAACTTTTTCCACCAGGCCTGTTTCACATTATTTTTAAGCTCCACGCCCAAATTACCGTAATCCCATGTATTGGCAAGTCCTCCATAAATCTCAGAACCCGGGTATACAAATCCTCTGGATTTTGCAAGGGCAACGATTTTTTCCATTGTCTTTTCCATAATCTCTCTCCTCTTCTATACTTATTTAAAAATCACGTAGACCATTCCAGTCTCCGGAGTCTGAACCAAAGTGCTTCCCAAAACTGTGACATCGGAAGATACATACTGAATCTGCCCCTCCGTCTGTATAAGGGCAGGTCCCTCAATGGCTGCCACATACAGCTTACTGTGCTTCATTACCTCGCTGGCATCCACCTCTTTGGGGTTGGAAGAAACGGTCTTGAAGGTTTGGCCTGTGAGATATCCCTTTGTAATCCCATCGGAAACCAGAGTCACATCCAGGGCCTTCACCTGAATGCTGCTTTCCTCATCAGGATAGACTTCCATAAACTCCAGGTAGGCGGCCGGATCTTTAAAATCAATATAGAGGCTGGCGGTTCCGTCTGCCAGAGAGCAGGAATGAAAAGCCGCCGCTTCCCGGGAAGACGCCTCCTCCGAAGCGCTGGTACCACCAGTACCGTTGAAATCCGCCAGCGCTTCCTCCACGGAAGCCTTCAGTTCTTCCTCCGTGTAATACTCATTTTCGTATGTCTCAATGACGGCGCTGGTAATCACGCCTTCCCTAGTTATATAGAGAGCATCTTCCGCCGGCGCAAAGGAAGCAGTCTCCTGGGAACGGGAGCAGGCGGTTACCATAAGAAACGCCATGGTCAAAGGTATCATACGCGATTGCATTTTTATCCTCATATCAGGAAATACCTTTCTGTTTCTTTCATACAGAAATACGCCAGAATACGGCGCACACTTTAAGATACATTATCCACAAGAACCTTCAAAATGTCAAGAGCATGAAAGGATTTATCAACAAATCTCCTGCGGTTTTCTTCCACACACCTGGAAAATTCCCGCATTGCATCCTCCTTCAGAGTAAAAGTATAAAGCTTCTCCGTCGGCGTACTCAGCACATATTCCCATGCATATACGGCTGAGTCCCCCGGGGTTCCTTTGGGACGCTCCGTGTACTCACCGTTTAATTCCATAAGTTTCAGCTCAAAAACCGCCTTTACCAGACGATTGGGAATGGCCGGTTTTAAAAGGGCCCGTAAGGACTGGTAGAGAAGCTTTAAGGGTTCCAGGGCCTCCATGTTTTCTCTTCCATAATAATCGGCAAATTCAAGAAAATAGGAGCCATAGCAGGCGGCCTCCATATCTTTTGCGATTTCCCGGAAGTAATTTTCCACCTCTGCCTGAACAAGGGTATAGGCATCCCGGCCTTCATATACGGCGAATTTCCCAAAAACAAAGGGACCGGAACAGGCCATAAACGTACTGCCCGGCCGTCTGGCCCCTCTGGCAAATGCAGTGATTTTCCCCCGTTCACAGGTCAAAATCACCAGCCGTTTGTCGTATTCTCCCACCGGCGACGCCTTCAGCACCATACCGGTCACATGGATCTGTTCCCTCATGCTCCCCTAAATGTCCTTTGCGTTGTATCCGTAATTTTTCATATAAAGCTCACTGTCGCGCCAGTCCTTTCGAACCTTCACCCAGAGCTTTAAATTCACCTTTGCGTCCATGAGATTTTCAATCTCTATCCTGGCGGCCGTACCGATCTTTTTAAGCATAGCCCCGCCCTTGCCGATAACGATTCCTTTATGGGACTCTCTCTCACAGACAATAGAAGCGTCAATATCGAAGATTCCATTGCCCCGCTCCGTCATTTTCTCGATCACCACGGCAATTCCATGGGGAATTTCATCAAACATCATCCTGAGCGCCTTTTCCCTTATGAGCTCCGCCACGATCTGCCGCATGGGCTGGTCTGTGACCGTATCCTCATCGTAATACTGGGGCCCTTCCGGCAGATATTGGAATAAGGTGTGGAGCAGGGTATCGGTGTTCGTCTTTTTCATGGCCGAAACCGGAATAATTTCCTTAAAGCGGTACGCATCCTTATAGGCCGCAATGGTCTTTAAAATCTCTTCTTTTTTCACTGTGTCAATCTTATTGATTACAAGAATCACCGGAGTTTTCACCCTGGAAAGAGTCTTTAAAATATGCTGCTCTCCGGCTCCGATGTAGGTTCCCGGCTCCACCAGCCAAAGAATCACATCCACCTCCTTTAAGGTGTGCTCGGCTACGCTGACCATATATTCCCCCAGCTTGTTTTTTGCCTTATGGATTCCCGGCGTATCTAAGAAAATGATCTGTCCCCGGTCATCGGTGTAAACCGTCTGAATCCTGTTTCTTGTCGTCTGGGGCTTTTCTGATGTGATAGCAATTTTCTGTCCAATCAAATGGTTCATCAGCGTGGATTTTCCCACGTTGGGCCGTCCGATCAGTGTCACAAAACCCGACTTGTATTTCTTACTCATCCTCTCCTCCAAAGGGAAAGCTGTCCCTTTATGATACCCCATTGTATAAGGGCCTTATTTCCCCGAACATGGATCCGTTGGCTTTGATTTTTTCTTCATTTCCAACGACGCAGACCGCGCCCGTATTTAGAATTTCCCGAACAATGCCGGAAAGCTTTCGGATATCCTCCACGGTCACAGAAAGAATCTGCTCCCGTTCTGTTTTAAGCATTTCGTCCGTCACGCCGGAATACCAGGCCGAAAGGCCCCTTGCGCCCTTTAAGGACGGCGTCAGGGGAGTATCCAGATCGCTGATGGTTCCGATCACATATTTTGTCATATCTCTCTCATCCGCGTCAAAAGCTTCCAGGTATTCTGGTATTCCCATATAGATCTCATTGCTCTCCTTCACATTGGGATCCCGGTAAGACACAAAATATCCCTCTCCAGACCGTCCAATACCGCTCATACAGCCGTAGGCCCCGCCTTTTACACGAATGTTGAGCCAAAGATAATCATAACTTAACATCACCTTTAAAATCCGGAGAGCCCCCGTATAAGAATATTGGCTTCCCGCAAATGTGCCGCACCTCGCCACATAATTGACTTTGGAAGAAGAAGTAAAGCCTTCATTCCGGTTCTCTTTCGGAGATGAAAATGCGAAAGTCCTTCCGTCTCCCACCGGAAGCTTCTCTGTCAGTTTTTTCATGGCCGCCGGAAGGCAGGAAAAGCCCTCCTCGTCGGCCGTGTAGCTGACCGTCATATTTTCTTTTGTGAGAAGAAGCCCTGCCACACGCTTTAATCCGTCCATGATCTCCTGTTTCTTCGCTTCAAAATCCTTCGCCCAGCTTTCCAGATGCTGGTAAAACCCAATCCCTCCCGTCAAATCATTAAAATAGGAGGTGTCAGAGAAATAGGACGTGGCCCTGGCCACTGCCGCCGTATGGCCTGCCCCCATGAGTTTCATCTGGCCCTTGGATTTCGCCTCATTTAATATTTCTTTCAAACGTTTTTCATCCTCCAGGATGGATTCTGAAAAAATCTCCCCAAGGATTCCGAAACCAAAATCCAGCTTTTCATAAAGCACCCGGACGCTGGCCGCAAAAACGCCTGTAAAACCGCCCTTCTTTAAATCCGGATAGGAAGTCACCAAAAAGGTCACGCCGCCGCTGTTTAAGAAAATTTCGCTGCTCAGATCTCCGTAGGAATGACGGGCCGTATCCACATAGCCCAGAACAGACTTCAAAAGCCCCACGTAGGGCAGGTCTTCCATGGGCACCCGGTTCGTGTTAAACAGCACTTTTAAATACCCGATTCCTGATGTGAACATTTCATGGCGGATTACCGGAATACCGTCCACCCTCGTTTCCTCAAAAATCAGCTTTGCCGGCTCCCTTCCGATATCTTCCCGGGAAAGCATGGGGATCTTTTCCAGATCTTCCTTCAAAGACGGGGTATCCTGATACTCTTTAAGCTCTCTTGTCTGTCGTACAAGCTCCTCGATTTCTTTTGCGGAAAGGCCTTCCTTTAATTTCTTTAACCGTTCTGCCGTTTCCGCCTCCAGCTTTGCCGTCAGGTTCTTACAAGGAATTGCCGTCACTATGGCCTCATGGGGATTATCCAGAAGGTATCTGGAAATCAGCTTCTCGAAATATCCTTCCCCGGCGCCCTTTTTTAAGGCCGCAAAAGTTTCCTCATATTCCAGATGCATCATGGGGTCGCCGCCGTAAAGCCAGCTGTCCAGACACTGGAGCCCGTACATAAGCCCTTTGGGCGCAGCGCCGAAATCCGCCTCCCGGTACTGGAACTCATAATAGTTGATTCCCGCCAGAACGCTTCTCTTATTAAGACCCTCCCGTGAAAGTCTCTCCAGGGTCTTCTTTACCACAGCCAGAAATTCCTTCCTCTGGTCCTTTCTGGCATTCTTTGCAATGACGGAAAAATAGGGCTGCAAAATTCCATTTTCGTATCCGCCCATGATGTCGTCGCCGATTCCCGCGTCCAGAAGCTCCTTCTTTAAAGGCGCTCCCGGCGCATCCAAAAGCACATATTCCAGCACCTGAAAGGCAATGTACTCTTTGGGTGAAAGCTCATTTCCAGCCAATGTGTTGACGGAAAAGTAAAAGGCGTTTTCCGTGTCCTCCGTCTCCGACACCGAATAGAAGATCTCCTTTTCTACCGGCTCCTTAAAAGGCTTCTGGATTAAAATCTCAGAGTCTACTTCCGAATGCTCATACTTTCCAAGATACTCCTTATCCAGCCAGGAAAGCTTTTCCGCCATGTCCATGTCACCGTACAGGTAAATGTAGCTGTTGGAGGGATGGTAGTACTTTTTATAAAACTTCAGATACTCTTCATAAGTCAGTTTCACAATTTCATCCGGGTCGCCGCCGGACTCAAAGCCGTAGCAGGTGTCCGGAAACATACATGCTCTGGTATACTGGTCCAGGACGCTTTCCGGAGAAGAAAAGACACCCTTCATCTCATTGTACACCACCCCGTTATAGGTGAGTTCTCCGTCCGGCTCCTCCAGTTCATAATGCCAGCCTTCCTGCATGAAAATTTTTTTCTCTTTTCCGATATTGGGATTTAAAACCGCATCCATGTATACGTCCATCAGATTCTGAAAGTCCTTGTCATTGCAGCTTGCAATCGGGTATACGGTCTTGTCCGGATATGTCATGGCGTTTAAAAAGGTATTAAGAGAGCCCTTCACAAGCTCCACAAAGGGGTCCTTCACCGGAAATTTTTCTGAACCGCAGAGCACACTGTGCTCTAAAATATGCGGTACTCCCGTACTGTCCGCGGGAGGAGTCCGAAAACCGATAAAAAATACCTTATTTTCATCCTCATTGCTCATAAGAAAGAGTTTGGCTTTCGTCTTTTTGTGCTCCAGAATGAGCCCCTCCGAATGAAGCTCCTTTATTTCCCTGTCCTCTAAAACACGGTAGGCCGAAAGATTCTTTATTTTTTCATACTGGCTCTGCATACTTTTCAATTCCTTTCCATCCGAATTTTACGTAACCGTTCAGCCTTGCGAAGATTCTGATTTTCCTTTCCACCGCAGCGCAGTTCTAAGTCCATAAGGCAGACGCCGCATGCTTCCTGTCCACAGTACGCGGGAAAGAAGATGCAAAGCTGAACGATTGCCATATATCTTACATATTTCCCACAAATTTATCTTTTAAAATGGCAAAACACTCCCTGATGCAGAAATGCAGAAATAAAACCGGATCCGACTTGGACGCGATGCCGCTTATATCGGAAATGCCAATCTTTTTCGCAATCCCCTTCGCCCGCAGCACATGGAAATTGCTTGTGACAATTCCCACCCGGATCGTCATTTCCTCATCGGGCGGCACCAGGTATCCGGCATCGGCCATGACTTTTCGTATCATGGCCCGCCTTCCGCTTTCCCTTTCGTCAATGAGCATCTTGCTGTACACCAGATTCTCATATGTACTGTGGGAATTTTCCTCCAGAATCATCTGGTAATCCGGCACTCCATGATTCAGCAGATATTCATACATGGCTCTGGCCTCAGACACATCTTCTCCCGGTCCCTTTCCTCCTGAAAGAACAAAAACCGTGTTGGAATGAACCCGGGCATACTCCAGGGCTTTTTCAAGACGGTATTCCAAAGAACTGCTTAAGGCCCTCCCTTTCACCTGGGCGCCCAGCACGATCACGTAATCGGCGCTCTGCTTTTTCAGAGAAAAGAAATTGAGGCCCATGGCCGTTTCCACAATCACAAATACCGCGAAAAACGCGGCCACGACGGTCACCACTGTCACTTCCAGACGGATAGGGATCCTGTCCCTAAACCTGTCGTAAAAATGGAGTAATACAGAACCCAGGGCCAGAAAAAAAGACAGAACCAGCCAGATTGCAGAAAAAGATGTCTCCACGCCGGCATAAGCCGCAATAACTCCATAGTAAACCAGACAAAAAACGCTGAAAACTCCCAACAAAAATGCCATGGCTCCATCTCCTTTCCCGCCTCTACGAATGCATACGGACTTTGCAGCAGATGCAAAATACCAGACTGAACTGTTACGTTTCCTCTTCTTTCTTTCGGAGAATGTCATACTGCTCTGCTTCCCCTCCCAAATCCAGATAAAGCACCTGCCTGGGATGGGGAGCGCTGTTCACTGATTCTCCTTCTTCTGTATACATTGCCCTCACAGGGACGGAAATATTCCGTCCGTCCGGCTTCATGATCTCAATGACTTCACCCACGGAGAATTTATTTTTCTGCTCAATCCTCGCAAACCCTCTGACGTCTTTTTCTCCAACGGTTCCAAGATACACATAATTTTTCACATAAGTGCTGTTATCATAAATCTGGGTGTCGCTGTCCGGTTTTCCAAAATAAAAACCTGTGGTAAACTCGCGATAGGTGCACTTTCCAATCTCTTCTTTATACCATTCCATATTGGCGCGGTATTTTTCCGGGCTTTCCAGGTAATCGTTTATGGCCTTCCGATAGGTTCTGGCCACCGTCGCCACATAAAGGGCAGTCTTCATACGCCCTTCAACTTTAAAGCTGTCAATTCCTGCCTCCATCATTTCAGGCACATGCTCAATCATGCAAAGATCTTTGGAATTGAAAATAAAAGTTCCCCTCTCATTTTCATACACCGGCATGTACTCGCCGGGCCTGGTTTCCTCCACCACTGAATATTTCCAGCGGCAGGGATGAGTGCAGGCGCCCTGGTTGGCGTCCCGTCCGGTGAAATAATTGCTTAACAGGCACCGGCCCGAGTAAGAAATGCACATGGCCCCGTGAATAAAGCTCTCAATTTCCATATCCTCCGGGATATGATCCCGAATTTCCCGGATTTCCTTTAAAGACAACTCTCTCGCGGACACCACGCGTCTGGCCCCCAGCTGATACCAGAACAAATAGGTCCCATAATTGGTGTTGTTGGCCTGCGTGCTGATATGAATTTCCATATCCGGAACCACCTTCTTTGCGATGGCAAAAACCCCCGGGTCCGAAATAATCAGCGCATCCGGACGGATTTCCTTAAGCTCGTTAAAGTATGTCTCAACGCCGGAGAGATCCTCGTTGTGAGCCAGAATATTAGCTGTAATGTAAACCTTTACGCCGCGGGCATGGGCGAAGGCAATTCCCTCTTTGATTTCTTCGTTTGTAAAATTTTTGGCCTTGGCCCTGAGCCCAAAGGCTTCCCCTCCCAGATATACGGCATCGGCGCCGTATATCACCGCAGTTTTTAACACATCCAGACTTCCGGCCGGAATCAAAAGCTCTGTTTTTCTCATCATAGGTTCCCCTCTTTTAAAACGCTTAAAGCCACCCCGTCTCCAACAGGGAGAATGGAGGTCTCCAGATTTTCCATGTGAGTCAGAAGGTACAGATATTCCCGCATCCGCACATGGATAGTCCTGTCCCGCCGCTCCACCGCATACCGGGACTCCACAATGGTGCCGTCCTGAAGCACATTGTCTGACATCAGGAGTCCGCCGGGAGCCAGAAGCCGTATGACATCTGGCAGCCAGTGGATATACTGACCCTTGGCTGCATCCATAAAAATAAAATCAAAGGAGCCGGAAAGGCCCGCAAGAATTCCTCCGGCGTCTCCCTCCAGCAGCGTAACGGCTTCTTCCATCCCCGCGCGCTTAAAATTCCTTCTGGCGGCGGGAATTCTCTTCTCAAATTTTTCTATGGTGGTAATATGAGCATTTCCCGGCATGACCCGGGCTATTAAAAGGGCCGAGTAACCCACAGCCGTTCCCACCTCCAGAATACGCTCCGGTTTCTTTAAAGCCACCATGGTTTTTAAAAGGGCGGCCGTCTCCCTGCGGATCACAGGCACATGGGACTTTTCTGCCTCCCTGGCAATTTCATCGCAAAGCTCTCCGTCCCCGGAGTCCAGAGAGTTTATATAAGCGGTAATTCTCTCATCCGTAATCATGGCTCCTATTCCCCGTCTGCCTTCTCTCCAAGGAGGCCGATGATCTCCTTGGAACTTAAAGAAGTATTAAGGGTGAAGGTTCCTTCCTGTACCTCATATCCATAGCACCAGGCCTGAATGGAAAACGCCAGGTCATCGCGAATCAATCCCGCGTTTTCCAGGAGCCTTCCCACATCGGAAATGGATTCGGTTCCCAAAAGGGTCACCGTTTTATCGGTTCCCGGCTCCGCCTCCATGCCGGGAGAGTAGAAAATACCATGGCCGAACTCATATCCTCTTCTGGCTCCGGTATACAAAAGCACCGCCACCAGAGCATAGAACGCCAAACGCCCGGAAATGCTTATGACTGCAATACTGATTCTGTTAATTTCCTTTGTTATCTTGCTCATATGGTCCCTCGATTCGTCCGGGAATCCCGTTCACGGCTCCCGGCATGCATACACATGTGATGGTCCTTTCCTGCGCCCGCATATTCTTACAGACTTTGCTGCGAATGCACAATCCTGACGGGCGGAACAGTAACTTATACTTCCATAATTATCGGAAGAATCATCGGGTTCCTCTTAATCCGCTTCCACAAAAAGTCGCTTAAGCTGTCGCGGATAATATTTTTTATCTTTCCCCAGTCGGTAACATGGCGTTCCAGACAGTCGGCGACAGCCTGGTCCACAATGGACTGGGCTTCTTCCATCAAATCCTCTGACTCCCGCACGTAAACGAAGCCTCTGGATACAATGTCCGGTCCGGAAAGAAGCTGGTTGGAATACTTTTCCAAAGTCAAAACTACAATAATGATTCCGTTCTGAGCCAGATTCTGCCTGTCCCGCAGCACAATGTTTCCTACGTCGCCCACACCAAGGCCATCCACGAGGACACCGCCGGACTGTACATGTTCAACCACTTCAGCCCCTTCTTCTCCGATTTCTAACACGTCGCCGGAATGGAGCATCATGATATTCTCTTTGGGAACTCCCAGAGATTCCGCCAGCTCCTTCTGCGCCATGCGGTGACGGAATTCACCGTGGATCGGAATGGCAAACTTCGGGTGTATCAGGGAATAAATCAGCTTGATTTCCTCCTGACAGGCATGCCCGGATACGTGAGTATCCTGGGAAATCACCTTTGCACCTTTCATGGACAGCTCATTGATAACCCTGGAAACCGCTTTTTCATTACCGGGAATGGGCGTGGAGCTTAAAATCACCACATCTCGCGGCGTGATGGATACCTTTCTGTGGAGAGAGGAAGCCATCCTGGAAAGCGCCGCCATGGACTCGCCCTGACTTCCCGTGGTAATCAATACAGTATCTTCGTCTTTATAATTCTTTAACTGTTCAATGTCAATTAAAGTACCTTCGGGGATACTGATGTATCCCAGCTCCTGAGCGGTTCCTATGACATTGACCATGCTGCGGCCTTCGATAACCACCTTACGGCCATATTTACAGGCGGAATTAATGACCTGCTGTACCCGGTCCACATTAGAAGCAAAGGTCGCCACAATAATACGGTTCTGGGGATGTTCCGCAAAAATGGCGTCAAACGTCTTTCCCACAGTCCGCTCTGACATGGTAAAGCCCTTCCTTGTGGCGTTTGTGGAATCACACAAAAGGGCCAGAACCCCCTTCTTTCCAAGCTCCGCCAGCCGCTGCAGGTCCGTCACGTCGCCGAATACCGGGGTATAATCAATCTTAAAGTCTCCTGTATTTAAAATAATTCCGGCCGGAGTAAAGACCGCCAGAGCCGCCGCATCCTCAATACTGTGGTTCATTTTAATGAATTCCACGCGGAAGCATCCCAGATTGATGGACTGACCATGCTTTACCACCTTCCGCTTCACCGTCTTTAACATGTTGTTTTCCTTTAATTTATGGTCAATGAGACCCATGGTCAGTTTTGTGCCGTAGACCGGGGCGTTGATCGTTTTAAGGACATAGGGAAGGGCCCCGATATGGTCCTCATGTCCATGAGTAATCACAAACCCCTTCACTTTATCCATATGACCGGCAAGATATGTCACGTCCGGAATTACAAGGTCAATGCCCAGCATATCATCGCTGGGAAAGGCCAGTCCGCAGTCCATGACAATAATACTGTCCTCATATTCGATGGCAGTCATATTCATTCCGATCTGCTCTAAGCCTCCCAACGGGATAATCTTAACCTTGCAGTCCTTATTCTCTTTTTTCGTGTTCTTCAAATTTCAAACCTCCGTTAAATTGTAGCAATTCAGCCCTGCATATTTTTTACTTTTGTACATCCATTCTGCATTTCCTGCAAAGGCCATAAAGCTTTACCTCATGGTCTGTAACCTGAAATCCAATACTTTCCAGTACCTGCTGTTCCAGAATATCCAGAAGGTCCGTTTCCAGAGAACAGACCTGTCCGCATCCGGTACAGATAGCGTGGTGATGACGATGCCCCGAATCGCTCTCTTCTCCGTTCAGCTCATAACGGGCGAATCCATCGTCAAAAGTGACCTTACTGATAATATGCAGATCTAAAAGAACCTGAAGGGTTCTGTATATGGTTGCAAGTCCGATATCGGGACTTTTCATTTTTGCCAGCTCGTAAATTTCTTCCGCTGTCAGATGTTCATCGGGGTGGGCGGCTATGATATCAAGAACCAGAAGCCTCTGGCTGGTAACCTTAAGCCCCCGGCTTCTTAACATCTCCTTTACGGTTTCTTCCTTCATGTAAACTCCCCCGGCCTTTTCTAGTAAAGCCTTGTTCTACCCTTTCTCAATATTCACATCATCCAGCAGTTCCCCGAAAATCTTCATGAGGTCCTCCAGCTCTTCCTCATCTTCCACAAATTCATACAGGGCATCCGCGTCCTCCGCCCTGGACATGTCCTTTAAAATATAGCAGCTGCCTTCTTCCTCATCGTCTTCTGCGTCTGTAACCAGAAGATAGTTAATTCCGCTTAACCTGGTTTCCTCTACCACATAAAACTCGATGGTCTGCTCATCATCCACCAGTGTAATTTTCTTTTCATTCATAATGGTTCTCCTGTTTTTCCGTATGCCCTGCCAGAAGGCGGTCCAGATAGCCCTGAAGAATCAGACAGGCAGCCACCTTGTCAACCACTGCCTTCCTGTCCTCCCTGCGGACCCCCGATTCCATCAAAACCTGCTCTGCTGCAACCGTAGTGAGGCGTTCATCCCAATATACCACCGGAAGGCCAGTGCGGCGTTTCAGCATTTCGCCAAACTCCTTCGTTTTTTCCACACGCTCTCCCTCGGTATTGTTCATGTTTTTCGGAAGACCAAGCACAATGGTCCCCACTTCGTATTCCTGAATCAGCTCTTCAATTCTCGCGCATGTTTTTCGAAGCTTGTTTTCTTCCTTCCGTTCAATGGTTTCTACTCCCTGGGCAGTGAGGAGAAGTCCATCGCTCACAGCCACCCCAACGGTACGGGAGCCGAAATCAAGTCCAAGTATTCTCATTTTTTCCACACCAAAACCAGCTGGCTTCCTGGCCCAACTGTCTCTCCTTTACCCTCTGCTCTTTTTCCGCACGACCCCGTTTCGCAGCAGTTCAGATACTCCCTGAACCGTTACCCTATTTCAGTCTGGTTTCGATATAATTCTCCATCAGTTCTTCCAAAATCTCATCACGCTCTACCTTCATGATCAGACTTCTGGCGCTCTTGTGGCTGGTGATATAAGTCGGGTCTCCTGACATAATATACCCCACAATCTGATTGATGGGATTATAGCCCTTTTCAGTCAGAGCCTCGTAAACTTCCCGCAGGACCTGGCTGACCTCCAGTTTTTTTTCTTCCTGTACTGCTTTAAAATATTGTGTATTACTGATATCGCCCATAAATGTCCTCACGTCCTTTAGTTGCTATTTTTTATTCTACCCCAATTTCACGTTTTCTGCAAGATAAATGATATCATCTGTCAGGAATTCTTTTAAAATACCTGTTACCATAGTATTTTTCCCTGAATTTACTCTGTTTTTATCACAGGGAACGGCTGCTTTCACGTACTCCTTTGTGTGGCCCACCATGTAGGGCTTCCCTTTTATGGTGACGGCCTCCTCCAAAAGGATCTCGGTCTCCGTTTCCAAAAAGGAGGCCCGATACTGCTTCGACATTTCTTTTTCCAGCATGAGAAGTCTGGCGCTTCTCTTTGCTTTTTCCTTCTCCGGCACCTGATCCGGCATCCGATCCGCCCTGGTTCCCGCCCGTCTGGAATATTTAAACACATGCATTTCATAGAAGTTTACCTTTTTTAAAAACTCCTCCGTAATGGTAAATTCTTCCTCTGTCTCTGCGGGAAAGCCCACAATCACATCGGTGGTGATGGCCGGATTTTTGAAGTATTTTCTTAAAATACAGCAGCGCTCATAATATTCCTCGCAGGTATAATGTCGGTTCATACGCCTTAAGGTTTCATCGCATCCGCTCTGCAATGACAGATGAAAATGGGGACAGATTTTGTTCATTCCCGAAAGCTCTTTTACAAATTCCTCCGTGATGACCCGGGGCTCTAAAGAACCAAAGCGGATTCTTTCGATTCCTTCCACTTCATTTAACCGTTTGATCAGGCTTAAAAAATCAATGGATTCCTCTTTAAAATCCACGCCATAGGAACTTAAGTGTATTCCCGTTAATACTACTTCGCGGTAACCCTTTTGGGCCAATGTCCGCACCTCCGCCTCCACGTCCTCCGGACGGCGGCTTCTGACCCGTCCTCTGGTATAAGGAATAATGCAATAGCTGCAGAACTGGCTGCACCCGTCCTGCACTTTGATAAAGGCCCTTGTATGCTCCTTCTGCTTTTCTATATGGAGGGGTTCATATTCGCCGGCGGCAGAGATATCAATGATGGAGCCCTCAGCCTCCTTTCCTGCCATGCAGGCCTCCAAAAGAGGGACCAGATCTGCCTTTTTATTATTGCCAATAACCAGGTCAACGGATGCGTCTTCCTTTAATTTTTCTCCGGCCGCCTGCACATAACAGCCCGCAGCCACCACAATGGCATCGGGATTCCTGGATTTTGCCCGGTGAAGCATCTGACGGGATTTTTTATCGGCCACATTGGTGACAGAGCAGGTATTGATGATATACACATCCGCCTGTTCCTCAAAGTCTACAATTTTATAGCCTGCAGCCTCCAAAAGCTGCTGCATGGCCTCTGTTTCATAGGAGTTTACCTTACATCCAAGATTGTGGAGTGCTGCTCGCTTCATTTTTATTCTCCTGTTCGATATAGAAAACCGGGTGAAAATTGGGCCGAATTCTCCTTACAAGCACGCTTGACGGCGGCTTCGTACGGACTCCCCCTGTTGTTTGACGTAGTTTCCGGGTACGGGCTTATCTTCTTGTACGTCTTTCGACGTACAAGAAGCATCGGGCAGCCGCCCGATGAGGAAATCCGGACCGAATTCTCCTTGCAAGCACGCTTGACGGCGGCTTCGGTCCGGATTTCCTCGCCCTGTGGACTGTAATGGTTAAATTTTAGATTTTCATGCAAACTAACTATTGACTTTTTTTCTGTGTCCCTTTAGTATGAAAGCAGATGGATTTTCAATTATTTTATTGGGAGGGCAACAACATGAAAACCGTTAAAATTTCCTTAAATTCTATTGATAAAGTAAAATCTTTCGTCAATGATCTGACGAAATTTGATACCGATTTTGATCTGGTTTCCGGCCGTTATGTCATCGATGCAAAGTCTATTATGGGCATCTTCAGCCTGGATTTATCCAAACCCATTGATTTAAATATCCATGACGGAGGAAACACCGATGAAATCCTCACGGTACTTGCTCCTTATATGGTAGAATAAGAATAAAAAACAGCTGGAACTATGGACTGCCGGGATGTCGCTCCCGGCAGTTTTTTGATGCAGCAGGTAACGCCCCGCGGCATCAAAAAAACGTCCGCCTTGGATCGCACTGCGGCGGCAGGATTCTTCATTTATTTACACGCAGCGGACCACTTCCCGGGTCTCGACGGCGGTTTTTACCAATTCGTCAATTTTCTCTGATAGTTTTGTCTCAGAATTCTGAATCCGTTTAAGATTCGGCTTTGTAACTGGATGCTTTGCCACAAAAATCGTGCAGCAGTCCTCATAAGGAAGCACCGATGTCTCATAAGTATCAATTTTCAATGAAATATCCACAATATCCTGCTTATCGAAAGCAATTAGGGGACGCATCACCGGAAGCTCACAGACCTCGTTGGTCACAGCCAGGGACTGCATGGTCTGGGACGCCACCTGACCAATGCTCTCCCCTGTGATTAAGGCCAGGCAGCCGGACTCTTTCCCAATGGCCTCCGCAATCCGCATCATATAACGGCGCATAATAATGGTCAGTTCATCATGGGGGCACTGGTCGTAAATGTAAAGCTGGATATCCGTAAAGTTGATGATATGAAGCTTAATGGGACCTGCATAACGGGCCACGATTTTTGCCAGGTCCACCACTTTCTGCTTCGCCCGTTCACTGGTATAAGGCGGCGCATGGAAATAAGCGGCCTCAAGGGTAACGCCGCGCTTTGCCACCATATATCCGGCCACCGGACTGTCGATGCCTCCTGAAAGAAGCAGCATAGCCTTCCCCGCTGTCCCAATGGGCATTCCTCCCGGGCCTGGAATGGTCTCGGAAAAAATATTGATTTTGTGGCGCACTTCCACCTTGAGCAGCACATCCGGATTATGGACATCCACCCGCGTCCCTGGATAGGCATTTAAAATCACCTCGCCCAAATCCCTGTTAATCTGGTCGGACACAACAGGATACTGCTTGTTGGCGCGGCGGGCGACCACCTTAAACGTAAAGTTTTTATCCTCATAGGCCTCTCCAATATAGCTCACCACCCGGGCTTTTAAATCCTCATACCCGTTGTCCTCTATCTGCACCATGGGGCAGATTCCCACAATTCCGAACACATGCTGAAGCGCTTCAACCACCTCATCGTAATCAAAGTCTTCGCTGGCTTCCGCATAGATCCGTCCAGCCTCCTTTGTCACGAAAAAGCCACCCTCCAGACCTTTTAAGCGGTGGTGAATCTGTTTTACAAGAGCGTCCTCAAAGAGATAACGGTTTTTTCCCTTGACTCCGATTTCCGCATATTTAATCAAAAATGACTTATATTTCATAATTCCTCCCGTTCCTTTTTCGCTACTGTTCACAAACACTCTGCGAACGTAACAGCATATTTCCATTTAAGATTGCCCGCGGCAATGGGGCATATGCTTTGATCCCATTATGATACTGGCTCCCGGTTAATAAACGGAGCGATTGACCGGAAAGTGAACAGTAATCCCTTTTCTCCGTGGTTACGCCCGGCGGTATCTTCTGAGCACAGGAAGCAGTTCCCTCAGCTGCTCCAGACAATAATCCACCTCATCTTCCGTATTGAATACACCAAAGGAAAAACGCAGCGTGGAGTCCAGCAGGGAGTCCCTCACGCCAATCCCCTTTAAAGTTCCCGACACCCCCGGATGATTGGAGGAACAGGCCGAACCGGAAGAAACATAAATCCCCCGTTCTTCCAGTGCATGCAGGAGCACCTCTGCCCGAATTCCCTCAAAACCGGCGCTTACAATGTGGGGAGCACTTTCACGGCTCTTCAGACCATGGACCGTCACATCCGGAAATTCTTCCAGACCTTTGATGAGCCGTTCCCTGAGGGCATAAAAATGCTCTGTCTTTTCCTCATGGTTTTTATAAATTTCCTTTACGGCCGCTCCAAGGCCCGCACAGCCCGGCACATTCTCTGTCCCGGATCGCATTCCCTTCTGCTGGCCGCCCCCGTAGAGGATGGGCTTTATTTTCACCCGCTCATCCACATACAGAAAGCCCACACCCTTGGGTCCGTGGATTTTATGACCGCTGGCGGATAAAAGGTCAATGCCTGCTTTCTTTGGCCGGATCCTGTACTTTCCATAAGCCTGGATGGCGTCCACATGGAAATATGCACCGGGTTTCTCTGTCTTTATAATCTTTGCTATTTCCTCCACCGGTTCCACAGCGCCCATTTCATTATTTACGTACATAACCGAAACTAAAATGGTGTCGTCGCAGACCGCCTCTCTCAGAGCGTCTAAGGAGACGTGTCCGCTGCGATCCACCGGAAGGTACGTGACGCGAAAACCCTGCTCCTTTAGAAACTCCATGGTGTTGTAGATGGAGGCATGCTCAATGCATGTGGTAATCAGATGATTTCCTGATCTTTTATTGGCCAGAGCTGTTCCGATTAACGCCATATTGTTGGATTCGGTACCGCCGGAGGTAAAAAGAATTTCCTTTTCCTTTACTTTTAAGGACTTTGCGATTTCCTCTCTGGCTTCCTTTATATATGATTCCGCCGCCACCCCTTTTAAATGTCTGGAAGAAGTGTTTCCATAGTCGGCCGTCATGGTCCGGACCATCACATCCCTGACGCAGTCAAACACCTGGGTCGTAGCCGAATTATCAAAATATACTTCTCTTCTCTCATTTCCCATTTTCTACTCCTCCAGCATAAACCCTATGGCAGACAATACAAAAAATCCGGCCGTCTCGGTTCTTAAAATCCGTTTTCCCAATGTTACCGTGCGAAATCCTGCCTCCTGGGCCTCTTCAATTTCCTGATCGGAAAAACCGCCTTCAGGTCCAATGAATACGGCACATTTCTGTCCCGGCTTTAAGGTTTTAATCAGCGTCCTTGTGCGCTCCATGCCTCCGGCCCCTTGAAGACTTTCTGAGTCTTCATAAGGCACAAGGGAAAGGTCAAAGGCCGCCGCCTCCCTTACGGCATCTTTATATTTCATCACAGAGGAAATCTCTGGTATGATCGTCCGTTTCGACTGCTTGGCGGCGCTTTCAGAAATTCCACGCCAGTGTTTTCTTTTTGCCTCTTCTTTCTTCTTATCCAGCCTCATTACACACCGTGACATCTCCACAGGAACGATTCTGGTCACTCCAAGCTCCACACACTTCTGAATGATGAATTCCATTTTGTCCGCCTTGGGAAGCCCCTGGTATAAAGTCACTTCCACGGGAAGCTCTGTATCAGACACCTCCTCCGGAAGGATTCTTGCCTTTATCTCGCCAGCGCCAATTTCCGTCAGCTCGCAAAGACAGTTGGTGCCCTTCCCGTCGCTTAAAAGAATCCGCTCTCCCGGTTTCATCCGCAAAACATTTTTAATGTGATTCACATCCGGGCCGGTAATGACGGCTTCGGATTCTGTAAAGAATTCTGTTTCCGTAAAAAAATGATACATATTTTATGACCTTTTATACGCCCTTTTTATTTTTTCCTGGCTGTAACAGAGACCCATTCCCCCTGCCGTGTGACCTCAAGAATTTCAAAGGCCTCGTTGGCGGAAAGAGCATCCTTTACCGCCTGCTCCTTCATGTCAATGATTCCGGAGGTGATGAAAATTCCTCCTTTTTTCATATGGACGGGGACCTCCTTCTGAATCATGATAATGATATCCGCCAGAATATTGGCAACAGCAATATCGTAGCACTCGTATCCTGCCCCATCCTGTACGGATTTTTCATCAATAATATTACCCTGAATAACTCCAAACTTTTCTTTTGGGATGTTGTTTGCCCTCAGATTTTCATGGACCGCTGTAATTGCATTCTCATCCAGGTCCGTTCCGAACACATATTCTGCCCCCAGTTTCAGGGCCGTAATTCCAAGGATTCCACTCCCGGTACCCAGGTCTAATACCTTATCGCCGGGCTTTACATATTTTTCGAGCTGACGGATGCAAAGCTGCGTGGTCTCATGCTTTCCTGTTCCGAAAGTAGTCCCCGGATCAATCTGAATTAACAGCTTGTCCTCATGTTCCCTGGGAATTTCTTCCCAGGTAGGCTTAATTAAAATATGATCCACGGTAAAGGGCTTAAAATACTGCTTCCAGTTATTTATCCAGTCTTTATCCTCTGTCTCAGAAGCCAGAATGGTCCCTTCTCCCACCTCCACAAACTGACGAAGCTCCTCAATTCCGGCTTCCACCTCTTTTAAAACGGCCTCCGCATCGTCATCGTCATCCAGATAAAAGCTGACCTTCGCAGTCCCGTCGTCCGGCGGAAGTTCCGGCAGAATATCAATGAACATTCCCTTTGTTTCGCTTTCCGTAAGCGGTATATTATCTTCAATTTCAATTCCCTGGATTCCAATTTCATCGAACATGCCGCTTAAGTAATCCACGGCCTCTGTGGTGGTTTTAAGGGTGAATTTTTTCCATTTCATAAAATGCCTTTCCTCCTGCTGTTTCAAAATCTAAATGCAATTATCTGGAGCAGACCTTATAGGACCTTCGCCAGGAAATTTTTATTGACCCATTATAATTTTTACAAAAAGAAGCGCCAGCACTGCCATAACCACTGGACGAACAATTTTCTGTCCGTTGTTTAAAACCAGGCCGGAGCCAAAATAGCTGCCCGCCATGCAGAACAGGGCAGCTGTGATTCCCAGGGCGTAGTCCACCTTTCCTCCTAAAAAGAATGTTCCCAAAGCAGATATATCCGCCGCCAAATTGATAAATTTGGAAATTCCGGCAGCCTCCTTCATACCCAGCCTCACGATCCCTGTAAACACCAGAATCAGAAAGGTTCCTGTACCCGGCCCATAAAAACCGTCATACATTCCTATGAACAGAGAGGCGGCCATTCCCGCCAGCAGGGTTTTCTTCCATGAAGCAGCATCCCCTGTCCTATCCTCTCCCATATTCTTATTTCTCAGCACATAAAAAGCCACCACAGGCAGAACCACGATCATCAAAGATTTAATAATCTTTTCATCTACCCGCAAAGCCAGGCTTGCCCCCCAAAAAGCGCCGATGACAGCCATAACCCCGCAGGGCAGCGCCAGTTTCCACTGGATATATTTGTTTTTCGCGAACCGGGCCGCCGCTACTATGGATCCCGGAAAAGAACTTAGTTTTGATGTGCCCAGAATTACATGCACCGGAACTCCCGCCAGCATATAGGCCGGAAAAGAAATAAGCCCGCCGCCTCCCGCAATAGAATCCACAAAACCCGCCAGAAATACCAACGGACATACAATAAAAAAACGTTCCATACTTTTTATCCCTCGTATTTCAGCCCGCTCTTTCCTTCCGGCCGCGGACAAATTAAATCAAAAAATATCATAACATAGTTTTTTACGTATGGCAAGAACTGTAAATTTGCAAGGCCTTTTCTATGAAATAATATGCTGTTACGTTCACAGGGGACCTGTGAACAATAAAAACACTCTCAAAACCGTTACACAGCCTTGAAAGTGTCTTTTCCTTCTGAATCTCTATTTAAACAATCCGCGTTTTTTCTTTCCGCCTTCCGGGGCGATGCCGTTCATGGCGTCATCAAAGCGGCGGAGCGCCTCCTTCTGCTCTTCGTTTAATTTTTCCGGTACGGTGATCACCAGAGTCACAAAATGATCACCGCGGATATTTTTATTTCTCAGAGACGGTACGCCCTTTCCGCGAAGACGTACCTTGGTGTCAGTCTGGGTTCCTGCCTTCACCTCATATTCTACCTCTCCATCCACAGTCTTAATGTGGATGGGGCCGCCAAGGGCCGCTGTGGCAAAGGAAATCGGAACTGTGGAAAAAATTGTGGTTTCCTGGCGCTTGAAAATCGGATGCTTGGAAACAGTCACCTCCACAAGAAGGTCGCCCCTCTCACCACCATTCACACCCGGCTCACCCTTCCCGGCAATACGGATGCTCTGCCCGTTATCAATTCCCGCGGGAATCGTAACCTGGATTTTCTTTCTACTGGAAATATATCCGGTTCCATAACAATCCGGGCATTTTTCCTTTACAATCTTTCCCGTTCCCTGGCAGTCCGGACATGTCTGCACATTCTGCACCTGCCCGAAGAAAGATTGCTGGGTATAGACAATTTTTCCCTTTCCATTACATTTTGGACAGGTAACCGGAGAGGTTCCCGGCTTCGCGCCCGTACCGTGACACTTGGTACATTCATCCTTTAAGTTTAATTCGATCTCTTTCTGGCAGCCAAAAATGGCCTCCTCAAAGGTAATACGGACTCCCGTCCTCAGATTGGCACCGCGCATGGGACCATTGTTTCTGCTCCGGCTGGTTCTGCCGCCGCCAAAGAAATCGCCGAAGATATCTCCAAAAATATCCCCCATGTCGGCTCCGCTAAAGTCAAAGCCTCCAAAGCCCCCGGCTCCGCCTGCCCCGCCCTCAAAGGCCGCATGGCCAAACTGGTCGTACTGTCTTCTCTTTTCCGGATCACTTAAAACGCCATAGGCCTCAGATGCCTCTTTGAACTTAGCCTCGGCCTCCTTGTCTCCCGGGTTTGCATCAGGATGGTATTTTTTTGCCAGAACCCGGTACGCCTTCTTGAGCGCCGCATCATCTGCATCTTTCGGCACGCCGAGGACCTCATAATAATCTCTTTTGCTCTCTGCCATATCTATGTCTACCTTTCAAACTCAAAATTCCGCGCCCAAGCCCTGCCGTGGCTGTTTTACGTTTTCGTACGGTCAGCCGGGGGGACACACAAGTCTGCCCAAACGGTTCTTCTTATCGCATCGTACGCCGGAAAGAACGTCATTTCTGACGTTCTTTCCGGTTTCATAATGGTCTTTGCTATAATTACTATTTTTCTACTTCCTTGTAGTCTCCGTCTACCACATCATCGCCGTAGCCTGCCTCGCTTGCACTCCCGGCGCCTGCCTGAGGACCTGCACCCTGGGCGGCCTGAGCCTGCTGCTCATAAACCTTTGCGAAAAGCTGCTGTGCGCTCTGCATCAGTTTTTCCTTGCCAGCCTTAATATCTTCAACCTGAGCGTCTGTCATCTGGTCGATGGGAGCGCGGTTTATGGCCTCTTTCAGTGCGCTTAAATCTGCCTCAACAGCCGCCTTGTCGTTGACATCAATCTTGTCTCCAACTTCTTCCAGAGCTTTCTCTGTCTGGAACACCATGGAGTCGGCATCATTTCTGGCATCAATCGCTTCTTTTTTCTTCCTATCCTGCGCCTCGTACTCGGCAGCTTCTTTCACAGCCTTTTCGATATCCGCATCGGACATATTAGAGCCGGAGGTAATGGTGATGTGCTGCTCTTTGCCTGTACCCATATCCTTGGCGGACACATTTACAATACCGTTGGCATCAATATCAAAGGTAACCTCGATCTGCGGAACACCTCTTCTTGCCGGAAGAATGCCGTCCAGGCGGAACTGGCCTAACGTCTTATTGTCTCTGGCAAATTGTCTCTCACCCTGCACCACATGGATATCAACAGCAGTCTGATTGTCAGCGGCGGTAGAAAAGATCTGGCTCTTCTTTGTGGGGATTGTGGTGTTCCTTTCAATTAATTTGGTTGCCACGCCGCCCATGGTCTCAATAGACAGGGAAAGGGGAGTTACATCCAGAAGCAGGATATCGCCTGCGCCTGCATCCCCGGCCAGCTTACCTCCCTGGATTCCGGCGCCGATGGCAACGCACTCATCCGGGTTTAAGGACTTACTGGGCTCTTTGCCTGTAAGCTGTTTTACTTTCTCCTGTGCAGCCAGCATACGTGTGGAACCGCCTACCAAAAGAACCTTGGAAAGCTCTGCAGCCGTAAGACCTGCGTCTCTTAACGCATTCTGTACCGGGATTGCGGTTCTCTCAATTAAATCGACAGTCAGCTCATCAAATTTGGCCCTGGAAAGATTCATGTCCAGATGCTTCGGCCCTTCTGCAGTTGCAGTGATAAACGGCAGGTTGATGTTTGTGGTGGTGGCTGTGGAAAGTTCTTTCTTTGCCTTCTCAGCCGCCTCTTTTAATCTCTGAAGAGCCATCTTATCGCCGGAAAGGTCTACGCCCTCCGCCTTCTTAAACTCATCGATCATCCACTGTGTCACGCGGTTATCGAAGTCGTCGCCGCCCAGCCTGGTGTCGCCGTTGGTTGCCAGAACCTCGATAACGCCGTCTCCGATTTCGATGATCGAAACATCGAAGGTGCCGCCGCCTAAGTCGTATACCATGATCTTCTGCTCTTTTTCGTTATCGAGACCGTAAGCCAGCGCCGCGGCTGTGGGCTCGTTGATGATACGCTTTACATCCAGACCTGCAATCTTACCTGCATCCTTGGTGGCCTGACGCTGCGCGTCATTGAAGTAAGCCGGAACTGTAATAACAGCCTCCGTTACCTTCTCGCCAAGATAACTCTCAGCATCCGCTTTCAGTTTCTGAAGAATCATCGCGGAAATCTCCTGAGGAGTATACTTCTTCCCGTCAATGTCAACTTTATAATCGGTTCCCATATGTCTCTTAATGGAAGAGATGGTGCGGTCCGCATTTGTTACGGCCTGACGTTTTGCCGGCTCGCCGACAAGTCTTTCCCCGTTCTTTGTAAATGCCACGATAGACGGGGTTGTTCTTACGCCCTCAGTATTTGCGATAACTGTTGGCTTTCCGCCTTCCATAACGGCAACGCAGCTATTTGTAGTACCTAAGTCAATGCCAATTATCTTGCTCATAGTTTTTTCCTCCTGAATCTATCTGAATATTAGTTTGCAACCTGAACCATACTGTGACGAATAACAGTCTCTCTGTACATGTAACCCTTCTGAAGCTCCGCTGCCACAATATTTTCGCCAAGGCTCTCATCTTCCACATGCATGACCGCATTATGGAAATTGGGGTCAAATTCTTTTCCCACCGCCTCAATGGGCTTTACGCCAAGATCGTCCAGGGTCTTTATAAGCTGTTTGTAAATCTTCTCCATTCCATCCGCAAAAGGCGTTCCCTTTGCGTCATCGGGAATTGCCGAAAGTCCCCTCTCGAAATTATCTACCACCGGAAGGATTTTTTCAATAACATCCTTTGCCCCGATTTCATACATAGCTGATTTTTCTTTATCGGTTCTTTTTCTGAAATTGTCGAATTCGGCCATGGACCGTTTTAACCGGTCGGTCAAGTCTTCGATCTGAACGTCTCTGGGGTCTTTTTTCTTCCCGAAAAGGCCTTTCTTTTCTTTTTTCTCTTCTCCGTCCGCGCTCCCTGATTCCTCCGCCTGGTTTGAGGCTTCGTTTTCGGGTGTCTCGCAGCAGGCTTCCCTTTCCTCCTGTTGTTTTACGTCCCTTGAGGTCTCTTCTTCTTTTTCTTTTTCCAAATCTTTATCTTCCACTAATCTCTACACCTTTCATTTATTAAATGTTTCGTTCAGCTGCGAAACCAGTGTCCGCAAAGTGCCGACTACTTTTTCATAGTCCATCCGTTTGGGACCGATAATGCCGATGGTCCCGCGCAGTCCATCGCCCAGCACATAATTGGCGGTGACCACGCTGCAGTCTTTCATAGTCTGAACCGGAGTTTCGTCCCCGATGTATACCTGAATTTCAGAGCCGGACTCTGAGGGAATCTGAACCTCGTCAAACAGTCCTTTTAACAGTTCTTTCTGTTCCAGCGTACTGATTAACTGACTGGCCTTTTTCGTATCGGAAAGCTCCGGATACTTGAAAATATTTGTGGCTCCGCTGGTATAAATCTGCAAATCTTCTTCCTGAGAGCCGATAGCCTCAGACACTTCGTTGAGAACGAATTCCACCACCTGCCTGTGAATTCCTGCCTGTTCTTTGAGTTTTGCAATAACACCCAGATTAATTTCCTGAATGGTAAGGCCGTTTAAGCTGTTGTTAAGCAGAATATTTAAATTCAGAAGCTCTTCCTCAGAGAGTTCCTCATCCAGAGTTACAAAAGAATTCCGGATAATATTCCCTTCCACTACCACCACAATCAAAAGCTTTCTCGCTTCCACCCTGGAAAGCTGAATAAATTTAAGCTTGGTCTGGTGGTAATTGGGGCCGCTGACCATGGTCGCATAGTTGGTATTGCTGGCCAGTATCTGAGCCATCTGCTTTAACAAAAGCTCCACACGGTCCACGCGCTTAATCATCAGCTCCTGCATCTCATTAACCTGATTGTCTTTTTCCTGGATGATCTGATCCACGTAAAACCGGTATCCCTTATCCGAGGGAATCCTTCCCGCCGACGTATGAGGCTGTATGATATAGCCCATCTCCTCCAGATCAGACATTTCATTGCGGATCGTTGCAGAGCTTAATTTCAGATCGGAGTATTTGGAAATGGTCCTGGAACCGACGGGCTCCCCCGTCTCCAAATACGTCTGAATAATGGCTTTCAATATCTTTTCTTTCCTCTCATCCAGCTCCACGAACTCACCTCTCTTTTATTAGCACTCTTAGCTGAGGAGTGCTAACATTCACAGTTGTAACTATATTACTTAACCAGTCATTTGTCAAGATATTTTTCTCTCTTTTCACAGGTTTTTCATAAAAATCGTAACCGTTAAGACATGTCGGCACAGGGAACATGCGGACCTCCCTGAAGGGTTATGAAAAAACGCTTACGAAAATAAGCCTTCGGCCCGCTTTTTGCCCGGAATCTTCGCAAGGTTCAATGGTTACCAGAAATTTACCTATAATACACAGGTTTGCTTGACATTTAACAGCTTTGTAAATATAATGAAATAAATGTCGATTTTTTATGACATTTTGTCATAATACCAGAATGCGAGGTCAAACATGAAAAAGAGTTTACTATGCCGGCTTTTCATTTCCGGCGCAACCCTGTTCCTTTCTTCCATGGCTGTCTTTCCGGCATATGCCGCGAAAATTTCCGGCCATTTAGACTCCGTAACTGAATCTTCCATCTCAGGATGGGCCCGTGATAAAGAAAATTCCGATGCTGCCGTTTCCGTGGAACTGACTCTTATGGGCGGCGACGACCCGGAAGATGTCGCTGTCCTTTCTGTAAACACCAAAGATAATCGTTCTGACCACAGTTTTTCATACGCCATTGACTGGTCTCAGTACAAAAGCGCTTCCTATACCGTAACGGCTGCCGTCGTCTCCGGAGAGGAGCGTATTCCTCTGGAGGGCTTCTTTCTTTATAATAAAGAAACATGTACCGCCTCCAAATTAGAAATCGGTCCCGGCTTCGAACCTGTCAATGCCACAGCTGCCATCGGCCAGAGCCGCTCAGAAAATGACTCCACAAATTCTGGTTCCGAAACAGCCGGAGAATACCTGGGTTCTTTCACGGCAAGCGCATACTGCTCCTGCGACATATGCTGTGCAGGCAGCACGCTCACTTACTCCGGCACAGTTCCCCAACCGGAACACACCATTGCTGCGGATTTAGACGTTTTTCCGCTGGGTACCAGACTCTGGATCGACGGAGTTGTTTATACCGTTGAGGATATGGGCGGCGGCATTGCCGGAAATCGTCTGGACATCTATTTTGCCACCCATGAAGAAGCTTTGGATTATGGATTAAAAACTGTAGAAGTTTACTCTGTAAAGGAAGAAAAGTAAAAAAACAGGATTTTTTTTATCCCCCATATATGGACTTAACCCACAGATTAAGGGCCCATATATGGGGGATTTTCTTTTTGAATCCCTTACAGTGCCGCATCCTTTTCATTCATGGGGCTTGACAAATTCGGGAAAATATGTAAAATATCTAATTGTTTCCGATTTGTTACATTTTTGTTACGCTATGTGCATATTTTGTAACACTTATGACACGGAAAAGAAAGGATGTTGAAACATGGCAAAAGCAAGACTTATTGCCAGGGCTGCACTGATGGCGCTTTTCACCATGATAAGCACCACCTGCGCCTTCGCAGATACCTCAAAGATAAATGGGCATTTGGACAGTATTGTAGGCGATGCCATCGCCGGATGGGTCTGGGATTCCTCCGAGCCGGAAGCTGCCCAGACCGTTACCGTTACTGTCATAAATAATTCCACCGGAGAAACCGTAAAAACCCTCACAGCAAAAGCAGATGAGTACCGGGATGACCTGTCTGCACGCGGCATAGGAACCGGAAACTACGGTTTCCACACGGGACTGGACTGGGACAGCCTCCCTGATGCAGTTTACACGGTCAGCATCAGCGCCAAGGAAACCACCATTGAAAAAAAACTCCAGCACATCGTTGGAAATCCCGTTTCCGGTTATAAAAATCTGGTTCCCCTGGGTTCCTTCCGCACAACAGCCTATTGTCCCTGTAATCACTGTTCTGAAGGGTGGGGTCGCCACACCAGCTCCGGCGCTGTTGCCACTGCCCGGCACACCGTTGCTGTGGACCCGAGAGTGATTCCCATTGGAAGCCGCCTTCTGATTAACGGGATCGAATACGTGGCAGAGGATACCGGCGGAGGTGTCAAAGGAAACCATATTGATATTTTTTACAATACCCACGCAGAGGCAAGACAGCATGGCTCTGTGCGCGCGGAAGTATATCTGATTAAGTAAAATGGTCACTGTTCACTCCCCGGTCGATCACTTCGCTGATTGGCCGGGGAGCCAGTATCATAATGGAGTCAAAGCGTATGTCCATTTAAAATTGCCTGCGGGCGCAGTCTCTTGATTTCTTCATATAATTCTTAAAATTTCCTAAATATCTTAAAGAAAACAGCCTAAAATTGCAAAAACAGGGAATAAATGTTATACTGTATCTAATCATAGAAAGGGGAATTTAGAATTTTTATGAAAAAGAAACGTTTTTCCTCCATACTGGGAGGAATCCTGATTTCCGCCATCATCATTTTTCTTCTTTATTATATGATGCTGCCGGCAATCAACTTAAAAAGCCAGGATTTTTTCATCTTCCTGATCCTGTCCGTTCTTATTATTCTGACTGTAAATTTCATCACCTATATGAGGGAATTCCTTTCCAGTCTTGGAAACAGGAATCTGCACCTGGAGCGCGACCCTTATACAGGGCAGCTTCGCTTCGTAACCAGTCCTTCTGAAAACGGGCCGGCTACTCCCGGACGCGCTCTGGCAAAGCCCTTAAAGTATGGCTTTGGTTTCATTGGGCTCCTTATTATATTCATGATGATTGCTTCCCTGGCCGGGATCCAGTTCTTCAACGCCACCCGGTATCGGGACCTGATTCTCATAGAAAACGGGGATTTTTCACAGGATGTGGCTGAAATCAACATGAGTCAGATTCCTGTGGTAGACCGCGATACCGCCACAAGGCTTGGCAGCCGGAAGCTGGGAGAAATGTCCGAACTGGTTTCCCAGTTTGAAATAGAAAACGACTACACCCAGATCAACTATAAAGGAAGCCCTTACCGGGTGACTCCATTATCCTATGCGGATCCCATTAAATGGTTTTACAACCAGAAGAAGGGACTTCCCGCCTATATTACAGTAAACATGGTAACCCAGCAGACCGATCTGGTATGGCTGGAAAACGGAATGAAATACTCTCCCAGCGAATACTTTTTCAGAAACATTTACCGTCATATGCGGTTTTCCTACCCCACAAAAATATTCGAAACCGTCTCCTTTGAAATCGACGACTCCGGAACGCCCTACTGGGTGGCCCCCACTATCGCTTACCGCATTGGCTGGTGGAGCGGTAAAGATATCGACGGAGCCATTCTTGTAAATGCCATCACCGGAGAATCCGTGTTTTATGAAAAAGACGAAGTTCCCCAATGGATTGACCAGCTTTATGATTCCGATTTGATCATCACTCAGCTGGACGATAACGGCCGCTTCCAGAACGGTTATATCAATTCCATCTTCGGCCAGAAAAATGTACGGCGCACCACATATGGCTACAATTATCTGGCTTTAGATGACGACGTATACCTTTATACGGGAATGTCATCCGTTACCGCGGACCAGTCCAACATCGGTTTCGTACTGGTAAATTTAAGAACCAAGGCCACCAGATTCTACACGGTTCCGGGAGCCACGGAAACTTCCGCCATGGCCTCCGCCCAGGGACAGGTACAGCACTTAAAATATTCCGCCACCTTCCCCCTTCTGTTAAACATCTCCGACCGTCCCACCTATTTTGTCTCCCTGAAAGACGATGCCGGACTGGTGAAAATGTACGCGTTTGTGGACGTGGAACAATATCAGATCGTAGGAACCGGAGCCACCATCGACGACGCCAGAAAAAATTACCGGACCGCCCTGAATCTTGAAGATGTGGAAATCGGAGAGCCGGCGGACATGAAGGAAAAGGATGGCACTATCGACGCGGTGACAGATACGGTCATTGCCGGAAACACCTGCTATTACTTTACCCTGAAAGGCAGTGATACGGTGTATGCTGCTTATGTGACCATCCATGAAAGCCTTCCATTCTTAAAATCCGGCGATCAGATCACCTTTACCTACACTGAAGACGATACGCCCAGGCAGGTGACGCAGATCAGTAAAATCCGGCCGGCTCCCCGGCCATAAAAAGTCATTGACATATATCCAATTTCGGATTATACTATGAACTTGTTGTGCCGCTTATCAAAGCTGAGAATAATGCTTTTCCGCACTGAGTGATGAAGTAAAAGAAGAAATCGAAAAATTAAATCACAGAGTTTCATCGGAGGACCGTGTATCGCAATACACCTGGGAATTTGTTCCCATAGGTCGAATACAAGATGTCGAGTGCGCTCGGTAACCATAAAGGCTATGCCTTTTGGTCATCGGGCGTTCTATTTTTTTAATTCAAACCAAAAAGGAGAACAGAATGAAACAGCAAATTCAATTATCAGATCACTTTACATACAGCCGATTGATCCGGTTTACCTTACCATCTATCTGTATGATGATCTTTACATCTGTCTACGGTATGGTGGACGGCTTTTTCGTTTCCAACATTGTTGGTAAAACAGCCTTTGCATCCGTTAATCTGATTATCCCGTTTTTGCAGATCCTCGGCGGCGTCGGAGCCATGCTCGGTATCGGCGGCAGCGCCCTGGTAGCGAAAACCTTGGGCGAGGGGAATATTCCCAAAGCAAGACGGTACTTCACGATGATGATGTATCTGATGCTTGGAACAAGTATTTTCTTTACGGTTGTCGGTGTCTCTGTTCTTCGTCCCGTCGCTTACTTGTTCGGCGCAACAGATGCCATGATTGGCGATGTGATGACCTACGGCACAATTTGTCTGCTTTTCAACACGGCATTGCAGGCACAGTATACTTTCCAAAGTTATCTGATCGTTGCTGAAAAGCCGAAACTGGCGTTGGGAGTCGTGATTGCAGCCGGCGTGTCCAATATGATTATGGATTACGTGCTTATAGCGGTGATTCCGATGGGCATTGCAGGCGCAGCTCTTGCAACCGGGCTCAGCCAATGTGTTGCCGGTATCATTCCTCTTATATGGTTTTTGAGCAGGAAAAACCAATCCGCGCTGCGTTTTACAAAAACAACTTTTGCAATCAAACCGATGCTTTTGGCTTGCGGCAACGGCGCGTCTGAAATGCTGTCCAGCGTTTCCGGCTCTGTCACGGGCATCTTGTATAACCTGCAGCTGATGAAATATGCGGGCGAAGACGGCGTTGCAGCCTATGGCGTTGTTATGTATGCGGCGTTCATCTTTTTAGGCATCTTTAACGGATACTCACAGGGCAGCTCTCCGATTGTGGGGTACCATTACGGCGCGAAAAACCATAAGGAAATGAAGAATATTTTGAAAAGAAGTCTAGTTATGCTTGCTTCTTCCGCAGTTGTCCTGACCGCATTGGCCATACTGCTTGCCCGTCCTCTCGCCTCCATTTTTGTCGGGTATGATGGGAAGCTCTTAGATATGACTACTCACGCCTTTAAAATCTGCGCGGTACCGTTCCTTGTGATGTGGTTTAATATGTATACCTCCTGCTTCTTTACCGCACTCAATGACGGCGCAGTATCCGCCGCTATTTCTTTTATGCGTGCGCTGGTTCTGCCTGTGCTCTGCATTATTGTTATGCCGATGATTTGGGAACTTGACGGCGTGTGGTATTCCCTTGCCGGCAGTGAGATCTTAGGCGTGTTTGTATCGTTTGCGTTTTTACTTGGTAAAAGAAAGAAATATAATTATTGAAAGGAGGATTAGTCCCTTCAATGGCGGAGGGTAAGCCGCCTTCCTTCTCTGATTTTCCTTATTTTCCTTAGCGGGACTGTACCATAGCTTTCAGGATTCAACAATGCAGATATCCTTGAATCTCTCAAGATGCGATAAAGAAAGGGGACTGCGCTGGCCCTGACGTAAAACTCGGAATGCAGAACGCAAAAAGTGAGCGCCATAAGCAGAATCGCCTGCGGCGCTCACTTTTTTAATCTCTGGAAACCATTTATACCGTCTGATACTTGGCAACATATACCTGGAAGCTGTCTGTACCGTAAAGCTCTTTTCCGACTGTTATGGTCACGTTCTTATCGGTAATGACATATTCCAGTCTCGCGCCCTCTTCCACAACAGTGTCCTGCATCAGAACGCAGTTCTTTACCTTTGCGCCTTTGGCAATCTTAACGCCACGGAACAAAATGCAGTTTTCCACTTCACCCTCAATCACGCATCCGTCTGCGACCAGGACATTCTTTCCCTTCGCGCCGTTGATATATCTGGTGGGGTTATCATCACGAATCTTTGTATAGATTGGATTTCCCTCAAACAGAGCATCCAGATTCTTATCATCAAGGAGCTTCATATTCTCATCAAAGTAGCTCTTCATGTCGTTAATTCTGGCGAAATATCTGTCATACTTATAGGCCCGGACATTTAATTTTTCAAGCTGCGGAGCCAGGATATCCCGCTCAAAGTACGCATAGCCGCGAACAAAGGCGGTATGAATCTGATCGATGAGAAGCTCTCTGTCGATCACATAGACGTTCATGGAATAATTTTGAATACCTTCCTTCTGGGAATTCATGTAAATCTTCTTCACACGTCCGTTGTCGATATTTAAGGTATAGTAGAGATCCTTTACAACATCCGTCTTTCTTGCGCTCTCCGGAATCTTCTCCTCTGCGTATACAGCGGTCACATCAGCGCCGCTTTTCACATGAGCTTCAATCAAAGCTTTAAAATCAAAATTCGCGGCGATATTCGTGTCGGCCATCACCACATACTTCTCCTTTTGCTCCCGCAGGAACGGAAGGACGCTGGCAAGGGCTTCCACACGTCCGGTATAAACTTTGATTCCTTTCTCCGCAAACGGCGGGAATATATTCAATCCGCCGTTTTTACGGGCCAGATCCCACTCGCGGCCGGATCCCAGATGGTCCATAAGGGAATGGTAGTTTTCGCGCACAATAATGGAGATATTGTCGATTCCGCAGTTTACCATGCTGGACAGAATAAAATCCACCATACGGTAACGGCCCGCAAACGGAATGGATGCCATTAAACGCTCGCTGACCAGCTCCGGAACAAGACTGTCATAGCTGTTTGGGAAAATGATGCCCAGTGCATCTGCGTTGGAATTTACCATTGTTCTTCACCGCCTTCTACATTTTTATTAATCATGGCATTGGGGCCGATTTTAGCGCCATCCCCAATCTGAATGCCGGAACCGATGGTGGCCACGCCTTTTTCAGCGCCGGATGGCATTGCGCCCACAACGGCATTCTTTCCAATCACTACGTTTTCGGCTACGATACAGTGCTTTACAACCGCTCCGGCCTTAATTACGGAACCTCCCATTATAACTGCATCTTCCACGTCTGCGCCCTCTTCCACCTTAACGCCTGCAAAAAGAATGGAATGCTTCACATGCCCGTCAATGCGGCAGCCATCTGTTATCATGGAGTTTTCCACCACGCCTGTATGGCTGATCTTATGGCCTGTCATGCCGCTATTACGGCTGTAAATCTTCCAGTTTTCATCAAACAGGTTGATTCCGCTGTGTTCCGGATCCAGAACTTCCATATTGGCTTCCCATAAAGAAGAAATGGTTCCAACATCCTTCCAGTATCCGTCAAAATGATATGCGTACATGTTGCGGCCGTCTTTTAAAAGGTTGGGGATAATGTTGTTTCCAAAATCGTTTTCGGAATTGGGATCCGCCTCATCCTCAATCAAATACTTTCTCAAAATATCCCAGTTAAAAATATAAATACCCATGGAAGCCAGATTGGACTTGGGGTTCTTGGGTTTCTCCTGGAATTCTGTGATCTTGTCATTCTTGTCCGCGACCATAAGGCCGAAGCGGGACGCCTCCTCCAACGGAACCTCCATAACGGCAACACTGAATTCTGCGTTCTTTTCCTTATGGAACCGTAAGAAATCGCTGTAATCCTGCTTACAGATCTGGTCACCGGAAAGGATGATAACATACTTCGGATCATATCTCTCAATAAACGGAATATTTTGATAAATGGCGTTGGCAGTTCCTTTATACCAGTCAGAGCCGGATGCCTGCTGATAAGGCGGAAGTACATGAACACCTCCGTAGAGACGGTCCAGATCCCACGGCTGTCCGTTCCCTATGTACTCATTTAATACCATGGGCTGATACTGGGTAAGAATGCCTACGGTATCAATTCCTGAGTTCACACAGTTCGATAGCGGAAAATCGATGATACGGTACTTTCCGCCAAAGGGAACTGCAGGTTTTGCCAGCTTCTGGGTCAAGGCATAAAGGCGGGAACCCTGGCCTCCGGCAAGCAGCATTGCAATCATTTCTTTTGCCATAATATTTCCCCCTGAAATAATAATGATTCAGTCCGCAGTGCACAGCGTACAGGCGCAGGAAGGTCCGGACACTGCCCAAAGCTCAAAAATCTGTTATGCATATTTTACCACAATATCTCATTTTTCGATAGTACTTTTGTATAAAATTTATTATAATCGTTCAGCCTTGCGAAGATTCCGGGTAAAAAATCGTTGAAAACTTGTTTTCGCAATCGTTCAGCCTTGCAAAAATTTTTCCATAATATAATTACTCACATCCATCCCGTACTCTGTAAGTTTAAACCGCCCTCCTTCAAGGAGCGCCGCCCCTTCCCTCACAAACCGTTCCATAAGTCCCGGATATACTGCCTCAGCCGTCATGCCGAAGGTTTCTTCAAACTGTTTTAAGGAAACCCCGCAAACCATCCGGAGTCCCACGAAGAAAAATTCCTCCTGCATGTCCTTCGGAGTCAGAATCTCCTCATCCAGACGCTTTCCCGGCATTTCGTTCAGATATTTCTTTAAGTCTCTCTCATTCCTGAAGCGTATCCCGTTCACATAGGAGGATGCCCCAAGGCCCAGGCCCAGATAGGAAACCCCGGTCCAGTAGCCCACATTATGGCGGCATTCCTTTCCTCTCTTCGCATAGTTGGAAATCTCGTATCGTTCGTATCCTCTGGATTTCAGAAATTCCCTGGTCTTATGGTACATCTGCCGTTCCTCCTCCTCATCCGGAAGAAGGCACGCTCCCTTTCCCTCCCCATACATTTCATAAAAAGGCGTCCCCTCCTCCACAATCAGACTGTATGCGGAAATGTGTTCCGGGTTTAAATCCGCCGTTTTTTCCAGGGTTTCCATGAAGCTTTCCACAGTCTGCCCCGGAAGGGCGCACATTAAATCTACATTAATATTCTGAAATCCCGCGGCTCTGGCCAGGCGGAAGCTTTCCAGAAATTCTCCGTAAGTATGGATTCTCCCCAGCTCCATAAGTTCTCTGTCATTGGATGACTGAAGTCCAAGACTTAAACGGTTAATTCCCGCGCGCTTGTACGCCCCAAGCTTTTCTTCCGATACGGTTCCCGGATTTGCCTCCACAGAGATCTCCGCGGTTTCTTCTATATTAAAGTATTTTCTCAAATATGCAAAAATTTCCTCCATCCACGCTCCGGGAAGAACCGACGGCGTACCTCCTCCCACAAATATGGAGGAAACCTGACGATCCGCGTACCCGCCGCTTACAATCTTTATTTCTTCCAGGAGCTTATCCACGTACTGCCGTTTCACTTCTTCCCCCTGCGGGAACGACAGAAAATCACAATAGCTGCATTTTTTGACACAGAACGGGATATGAATATACAATTCCATGGTTTCCATAGACCCCTACCCCTCCCGTCCTTCCAGGCAGGAAATCAAAAGTTCGATTTCATCGTGAAACAGGCAGAAATCCGGGCGTCTTTCTCTGACTGCCTGTTCGATTTCATGAAGTTCCATCCAAAGAACCGATTCCACTTCTGACTCCTGTAATGTAAACGCAGATTCTTCCACTGGCTTTTCATAAAGGAATACGGCGCTTTTTTCATGGTTTTTAAACAGCCTCCCGTTAAAAGTCCCTTCATACCGCCCCTCATGGAAGCCGATAAAGCGAAGTTCCTTTGCATCCGCCAAAATTCCCAGCTCCTCAAAAAGCTCCCTGACGGCCGATTCTCTGTAATCCCCTCCGGCAGGAATATGACCCGCGCTGGAAATATCATAGCAGCCGCCAAAGGAATCCTTAGCCGCACTCCTTTTTTGCAACAGCAGCTCATATTTGCCGTCCATTCTTCTTCGCACCACCCACACATGGCTGGTTCTGTGGTAATCTCCCCTCAGATGAACCATGGTCCTCTCCCGCACAAGGCCCGACGGTTTGCCGTTTTCATCCAGTACATCCAACAACTCCATGGGGACTCCGTCAAGAACCGCCTCAAACAGACGATCCCCCATATAATGTAGCTTCAGAGAAAAGAATGGGGCGTCCTCTTTAAGAAGCCCAAAGAAAATCCTGTCTCCCTCCCACAAATTGAGCCGGTCGATTTCTTCCTTGGGAACCCACTCAAGAGTTCCCTCACTGCAGGGAACCGGCTCCCCAAAAAAACTATCGGCCGTATAGAGGAACATGTACTCGGCTTCCTCTTCGTTAAACAGAAACGTCACAATGCCGCGAAGCCGGTAACTTGTAAGCCGGTAGCCGGTTTCCTCCAGGGCCTCCCTTAAAAGGCAGTCCTCCGGACTTTCCCCAAACTCAAATTTTCCGCCAATTCCAATCCATTTATCCTTATTCACATCCTGTTTTTTTCTGACGCGGTGCAGCATCAGGTATTTTCCATCCCGCTCCAGATAACATAAGGTCGTCAGTTTCATCCTAATCTCCATTCCGCCGCTTCACGGCGGCATAAAAAATAATGAAAAGTCTGCTTTCTTCCACGCTAACTCCTCCTGCGGTCCCGGGGGCCATGTCCAAAGCGAGACCACTCTGCCACAAGTTCTCATGGCAGGCGGTCTCCTCTTTTTACTCGTCATCCAGTTTTAATACGCTCATAAACGCCTTCTGCGGAATTTCCACATTTCCGATCTGGCGCATTCTCTTCTTTCCTTCCTTCTGCTTCTCCAGAAGCTTCTTCTTTCGCGTGATATCGCCGCCATAGCACTTGGCCAGCACGTCTTTGCGGACAGCCTTCACTGTCTCGCGTGCAATGACCTTGCCGCCCACGGCCGCCTGGATGGGAATCTCAAACAGATGGCGCGGGATCTCCTCTTTTAACTTCTCGCACATCTTTCTTCCGCGTTCATAGGCGGAACCCTCAAACACAATAAAGGACAGGGCATCCACCTCTTCCCGGTTGATAAGGATGTCCAGCTTCACAAGCTGAGACTTCTCATAGCCCTTAAGTTCATAGTCAAAAGAAGCATATCCGCGTGAGCGTGACTTTAGGGCATCAAAAAAGTCATAAATAATTTCATTTAGCGGGAGCTCATACTTTAACAGGGCCCTTGTGGCCTCCATATATTCCATCCCCAGATATACGCCGCGGCGCTCCTGGCACAGCTTCATAATGGCGCCCACAAACTCTGTGGTCACCATAATCTCAGCGCTGACAATGGGTTCCTCCATAAACTCGATTTCCGACGGGTCCGGCATGTTGGTGGGGTTGGTTAAGTCGATGACCTCTCCGTTGGTCTTGTGGACACGGTACACAACGCTGGGAGCCGTAGTCACCAGATCCAGGTTGTATTCCCGCTCCAGGCGCTCCTGAATAATTTCCAGATGCAAAAGTCCAAGGAATCCGCAGCGGAAGCCAAAGCCCAGCGCCACGGATGTTTCCGGTTCAAAGAAAAGGGACGCGTCATTTAACTGAAGTTTTTCCAAAGCGTCCCTAAGCTCCGGATATTTTGCTCCGTCGGCCGGATACAGGCCGCAGTAAACCATGGGCGTTACTTTTTTATATCCGGGAAGCGGTTCCTTACAGGGGTTTAAACGGTCGGTAATGGTGTCTCCGACCCGGGTATCTTTGACATTTTTGATGCTGGCGGTAACATAGCCCACCATTCCGGCAGAAAGCTCATCGCAGGGAATAAACTGGCCCGCGCCAAAATATCCCACCTCCACCACGTCGTAGGAGGCCCCGGTCGCCATCATTTTAATGGAAGTCCCTTTTCTCATGGTCCCTTCTTTCACCCGGCAGAATACAATGACTCCCCGGTAGGAATCATAGAGGGAATCAAAGATCAGCGCCTTTAAGGGAGCATCTGGATCCCCGCCGGGCGCAGGGATTTTTGTGACAATGGACTCCAGTACATCTTCAATATTTAAGCCCACCTTAGCGGAAATCCTCGGAGCGTCATGGGCTTCCAGACCAATCACATCTTCAATTTCATCGGCCACCCGGTCCGGCTCAGCGCTTGGAAGATCAATTTTATTGATAACCGGGAACACATCCAGGTCATGATCCAGAGCCAGATATACGTTTGCCAGAGTCTGAGCCTCGATTCCCTGCGCCGCATCCACCACCAGAATGGCGCCGTCGCAGGCCGCCAGGCTTCTGGATACCTCATAATTAAAATCCACATGGCCGGGAGTGTCGATCAGGTTAAAAATATACTCTTCTCCGTCCCTGGCCTTATATACAGTACGGACTGCCTGGGATTTGATGGTGATTCCTCTTTCTCTTTCCAAATCCATATTATCAAGCACCTGGGCCTGCATCTCCCGGCTCGTGAGGAGGCCTGTCATTTCTATAATTCTGTCTGCAAGGGTTGACTTACCATGGTCAATATGGGCAATGATACAAAAATTTCTGATTTTGCTCTGGTCAACAGTTGCCATTGGTTTTCCTCTTTTCTCTTAAATAATTACTTACACCCAAATATATCATTTTTTTATTCGGGACGCAAGCAGTTTCCTGTTACCGTTTATAGGTCCTATAAGCGGATTTAATTTGACAAATATTCCCATTGGTTTTAAACTTAAAGAATATACAGATACCAGAGTCAAAAAGTCATGCACCAAAAAAGCCATTTTCGCAGAAAGATGAGCAGATTTGATGTGTGTCAGGATTGCGGGGGCTCGTTGTACGGAACAATCATAAATACGAAAAACGGGAGGAGTATAATGTTTCAGATCAAAGCAAAAACCGGAGCCGTTGACATGACCTCCGGTTCCATCATCCGGCTGCTGATTTCCTTTGCAGTCCCTCTGCTGCTGGGAAACCTGTTTCAGCAGCTGTATAACACCGTGGACATTCTTGTTGTTGGAAACTTCGTCGGAACCCAGGCGCTGGCCGCTGTGGGCTCCACCACCAATATTATCAACACCATCATCATGTTCTTCAACGGAGTTTCCATCGGGGCCGGCGTTATCATCAGCCGCTATTATGGAGCCCACGATGACGAGAAGCTTCATCTGGCCGTGGAAACCACCCTGGCTCTGACTTTTATTTCCGGTGTGCTCTGTACGGCTCTGGGCGTATATCTATCCCCGTTTCTCTTACGGTTTATGGCCACCCCCGACGACGTGCTGCCGGAGGCCTCCGTATATTTAAGAATCTATTTTTCCGGCGTTTCCGGACTCCTTATTTACAACATGTGCAGCGCCATTTTAAGAGCAGTGGGTGATACAAGAAGACCCCTGATGTTTCTCGTCTTTTCCAGCTTTTTAAATATCGGTCTTGATCTTTTATTTGTAATCTCCTTCCGGCTTGGAATTGCCGGCGTAGCCTACGCAACCATTCTGTCTCAGTTCATTTCAGCCCTTCTGGTCCTGCTCATCCTTACCAGAACCAGGGAAAATTACGGTTTTGTGTGGAAAGATATCTGTATTAATAAAATCATGCTGAAGCAGATTCTCATTGTGGGCTTTCCCACAGGGCTTCAGCAGTCCATTACTTCTTTTTCCAATGTCTATGTTCAGTCTTATATTAACAGCTTCGGCTCCTCCTGCATGGCCGGATGGAGCTGCTACACAAAAATTGACCAGTTTATTTTCCTGCCGCTTCAGAGTATGTCCCAGGCGGCCACCACATTTGTAAGTCAGAACATTGGCGCCAAAAATGTCAAGCGTGCCAAGCAGGGCTCCAACACGGCTCTGGCCCTGTCCGCAAGCATCATTTTCTGCTCTGCATGCGTCATCTGGCTGTTTGCTCCCGTCATGGTATCCCTGTTTAACAAGGATCCGGAAGTTCTCTATTACGGAACCCTGTTTTTGCGGCTCTGCGTATTCTTCACCCTTACCGCCTGCGTCACGCAAGTTTACGCCGGAACCCTCCGCGGAATCGGCGACGCCAAAACCCCCATGGTTATCATGCTGCTCTCCTATGTGATATTCCGCCAGATTTATTTATACCTGATCACAAAAGTCATAAACACCCCGTACACCGTGGCGTTAGGGTATCCTGCCGGCTGGATTGTCTGTTCCCTCCTCACGTGGCTGTACTACAAATTCAGCGGATGGGAAAAGAAAATTCACTGATCTTCTCCCTTTAAAACTCCGCAAAGCAGCTCTGAAAGAGGTTCCATGGCATTTTTTGCTTCTTCATATGTATTGGTCTGGGCTCCGACCTCAATCAGGGCTGCGCGGGCGCGCACATGCTGGTTGTAGCGGAGCCCTTTCAGATATATTTTTCTGGTAAAGCCCGGATATTGTTCCGCTGCTTTTAGCTGCATCTGGAAGCTGAAGGCCAGGTTGGCATCCCGATTGGGGTTTGGCAGATATTCAATCGGGCCGTCCGGAGTTTGAGAGGTTCCGTTGAAAAACATAATCCGGGCCGTGGACTTTCCGTTTACCTCTGTCACCAGTCTGGTTCCCTCTGCCACACCGTCCCTGTGGATATCCAGGACCACCTCAATGGACGGATATTTCTGGAGGATTCCCGTAATTCCCTCCAGAGCATATGTATAGGCCTGGCTTCTGTCCAGCTTTCCATCCTTGAAATCATAGACGCTGGTGTCATGGATCACCTGATATCCTTTGGTTTCCAGAAGCTCTGCAAGATACGTCCCCACTCCCACAATGGTGGCCGAAGGATTTTCCGGGTAGTCGGAAAACTCCTCCTGAGAATGGGTATGGTAAATCAGAATCTGAGGATTTTCATCATCCGCTTCCAGGGAAAGGTCCATGGACAGAAAGTCCCCTGCATTCATCAAATCCCGCCCAGCCGTGGTTGTGGGATGAACGCTGTAAAAATTCTTCATCATGTAATCATAGTCCGCCAGCTTTTCCCGGATGATCCCCTGGCCCGCGGGCTTTCTGGCGATGACCTCCCCGACGGGCTCCGATTCCTGTTCTTCTTTTTCGGCCGCCTGGGTTTCGTCGTCCTGCGAGGCCTTCACAGTCTCCGCAACTGTCTCGTCCTCCTTTTTTCGGGAGCGCTCTTCCTCCCATTTTCTGGCCAGCATTTTCTCATACGCCGGATCCTCGCCATTTTCAGGGTTCCAGGCCATCTCCTCCAGAAAAGAAAACAGGACTGGCTTTTCCCCAAAAAGGCCAAACACCCCGTTTTCTTCTTTTATCGAAGGCGGAAGCCACTGTTCCATGACGCGCCCTGCCGTCTGGACGCCGTAAATCCGAAACCACTCCCAGGCCGCGCCGCCAATGGTCTCCCTGAAATTTAACAGGATGGCGGCTCCCGCAAGGAATCCCGCCGCCAGTGCAAAAAACGGGCGGTTCGCCCTAAGGTTCTGTTTCCAGTAATACCATCTTCTCCTCATGCCTTCCGCCCGCAGCTTATTGTTATTTTATTCTATGTGGGACATCGGAAATTCATCACTGAAACAAAGCTTTGTGAATGGCCTCCGAAATAGTAAAGCTTAAGTTCTCCACCCGCTCGTCAATGTTGTGGGGGGTCACATACATAGGGCCAAACTGCGGCTCTAAAATTTCCCGGATCAGCTCATACTGCTCTTCCGGCTCCATTCCATCTATATAATCCCCATACCTCCTGGTGCCGGACTCCCGTTTGAGGACCTCCACCATGGCTCCTACCGTATCATGGACAATGGCCGCGGCCCCAACCACAGTGGGAACGCCTATGGCAAACACCGGAATCCCCAACGTCTCTTCTGTCAGACTGTTTCTGTGGTTCCCCACGCCGGAACCGGGATGGATTCCTGTATCGGAAAGCTGGATTGTCACTCCCAGGCGATGGATGCTTCTGGCAGCCAGAGCATCTACCACAATCACTGCGTCAGGCCCTGTTTCCCCGATAATTCCCTTTATGATTTCCGAGGTCTCCATTCCCGTCTGCGCCATGACGCCCGGAGTAATTCCGCTGAGAATGGGATATCCGTTCTTCTGACAGAATTCCGCTCCGTATTCCAGGCTTAAGTGCCTGGTCATCATCAGATGTTCCAGCACCTTCGGGCCAAGGGCATCGGGAGTGGCCCCCGGATTCCCAAGCCCCACCACTAAGATTGAGGAAGGCTCCCTTTCCATTCCCCCGGTCCGGATTCCATGATGCTTCAAAAGATTTCCGATTAGGCCGGCTAACTCTGATACCACCTCTTCATGGAAATCCTCATCCTTTTTTTCCAGAGCGGCCGCCTCCAGGGTCAGATAGGTTCCCACGGGTTTTCCCATGTTCCTTGCGCCTTCCTCGTTTTTTATGACAACTTCTGTCAGATGGATTCCTTTTTCTTTCTTTTTCCACTCTTTTAACACCACGCCGGAGACTTCTCCTCCATCTCCTGGAAAACGCTCCCGTTCCTCCACTGCCAGATCAGTCCGCACATCCAGACGCTTACTGCTCCATTCCTCCATAAAACTTCTCCTTCCTGCTGATTACATGCTGTTACTATCTTCATAACTGTTCAGCCCCGCATCTTCCTGTCCGCGTACTGCGGACAAAAAGCACGCGGCCAATCACTCCGCCGGCTGACCGGGAGCCAGCCCATTGCCGCAGGCAATCTAAAATGGGCATATGCCGTTACGTTCACAGGGTGCCTGTGAACAGTAAGCTGCTACCTATTTTCCGCAAAAAAACGGGAAATATGTATTGACATCCCAGGCAATTTTCGTTAAAATACAAGGGTATGTTTACATTGAACTGTCCGTGTCCAGGCTTTGATGCAAAACAAACAGTGAATATTTTTTAATTGTAATGGAGGTGTACAGATTGGCTAACATCAAATCTGCAAAGAAAAGAATCTTAGTGGCAGAGACAAAGGCCGCTAGAAACAAAGCAATCAGATCTAAAGTAAAAACTTATGTGAAGAAGGTTGAAGCTGCAATTACCGCCGGTGACAAGGCTGCTGCACAGGCTGCGCTTCTTGCTGCTACAAGCGAAATCGACAAGGCTACTTCCAAGGGCGTATATCATAAGAATACCGCTTCCAGAAAAGTATCCCGTTTGTCCAAAGCCGTAAACGCAATGGCTTAATCATAAGGCTGGATATAGAAATAATGCAAAAAACGCTTTCCCGTGTGGTGTGTCGGGAAAGCGTTTTGTTTTATGCAAACATGGGCATATGCAATTACTGTTTTTCAACAATCAGAAGTTCCACTGCCATCCGGTCCGAAAGCTTTCCTGTTTTCACAGCCTCCTCATATTCCACACACTGCTTCACGTAAGACAGAATCTGCTCCCCGGTGAAGGCCCTTGCCTGGGTAATCAGCTTGCCGGCCACAAAGGGAGGGACTTTTACTTTCGAAGCAATGCTTCCCCTGTCATTTCCCTCTGATGCCAGCTCCTTCACCTGTAAAAGCTGGTTAAACTGCCTTGCAATAAGAAACAGAATCCGCATGGGCGGCTCCCTTAAAGTCAAAAGATCCTCATACAAATCCATGGCTTTTTTCGTATTTCTGGACACAATGGCCGATACCATCTCAAAAATCCGGTTTGTCACATGCACGGTTCCCACGGCGTCCACGTCCTCCTTTGTGATGACCTCCCGCCCCATGGTATAACAAACTAACTTCTCAAGCTCTGATTTTATGTTTTCCATATCATCCCCGGTCCGTTCCAGAAAATATTCCATGACCTGTCTGGTAATTTTTCTTCCGTCCCTGGCCAGGATTCCTGCCGCCCACTGCATGAGCCGAGCGGCGTCCTGCCGTTTCAACTCGGCAGCATAACCGATTTCCTTTACCTTTTTATACAGCCTGTTTCTTTTATCCACCTCAGTCTCACAGAACACCATACAGGTGGTATCGGGAATCTGCGGAAGATACGCCACAAGCTCCTCCGGTGCGCCTTTAAAAAATCCGCTTCCGTCTATAAGGATAAGTCTGCGCTCTGCAAAAAAAGGCATCGTATCAGCCAGGCTTATGATTTCTCTCACATCCGGATTTTTTCCCTGAAAGCTGTTGAAATTCATGGTATCGTCCCCTGCGACAGCTTCCCGCAGCTTCTTTTTATAATTGTTTACAAGAAACTGCTCTTCCCCGTAAAGCAGATATACTCTCTTAAAAGTATGCTCCTTAATGTGCTGGTTTAATGTCTCCACAGCAGCGCCTCCCTGGTTTAGTCGGCGGTTTCCTTCCGGATTCCCGTGACAGTCTGGTCAATGATACTCTGCATCATACTCTCGTTAAGCTGTCCGGAAGCATAGCCGAATACGTTTCCATCCTTATCTATCATCATAGTGGTAGGATAAGAATAGATTCCATAGCCCGCAAAAATCTGACCTCCGCGATCCATGACCACCGGATAGGTATACCCGTTTTCTTCCAGAAACGCCGCAATTCCCTCCTCGTCCTGCTCCTGCCCAAGCTCCGGAGCCGCAATTCCTAAAATAATCACCGACGGCTCTTCCTCCGCCGAGTATTTTTCATAAAGCGCCTGAATATCCGGCATTTCCCTCCGGCAGGGCGGGCACCAGGTGGCCCAGAAGTTGAGGAAAACGGTCTTTCCCCTGTAGTCCGACAGGGTATGGGTGTTGCCATACTGATCTGTAAGGGTGAAATCTATGGCCGGAATCACGTCATCCGCCGTCCTCTCATCCTCTGGCGTTTCCCCGCCGTTTTTTTCATCCTCCGACAGCTCCCTGCCGCCGCTCTCATCCTCCGGCATGCTCTCCTGCCCCGCTTCCTGTGTTTTCTCTTCTGACAGATAGCCGGTTACTGTGTTCATGCTTCCCGTAAACATCATGACGCCCATAAGCATCATAAGAACGGCCCCGGCCTTCGCTGTATACTTTACCAGATTCCCATGCTTTTTAAAAAAGTCCAGAAGCGTTGTGGTAAACAGCCCCACAAGAAGAAAGGGAATAACGAATCCTGCCGTATAAACACCGATCAGGAAAAATCCCCTGCCCTGCGTGGCAGCCGAAGCGGCCATCATCAGCACACTGGCCAGAGCCGGTCCCACACAGGGCGTCCAGGCAAAGCTGAAGGTAAAGCCCAGAAGGAAAGCCGCCGCCGGAGACATGGCCAGGCTCCCCACGGAAAATGGCAGCCTCCGCTCCTTTGAAAGAAATGTAAAAGCGCCAAAAATACCTAACTGGTAAGCTCCCATTAAAAATACGAAAATACCGCCGATTCTGGCAAAAAGCGTCTGGTTTCCTTTAAAAAACCGTCCAAGTGCAGAAACGCCCAGGCCCAGCGCAAAAAACGCAAAGCTGATGCCCAATACAAAAAACAGGGTATGTACCATAACTTTTTTTCTCTCATAGTACATCCGTCCGTCCTCTCCCCGTTTTGCGGTTCCTCCTGACAGGTATCCAATATATAAAGGAAGAAGCGGCAGCACGCAGGGGGAGAAAAAGCTTAAAATTCCCTGAACGAACACAGTTACAGCCGGAACGCCGGCATCCAGTGAAAATCCCATAAATCTGATCCCTCCAAGTATCAACCATATCAAATCCCGCCGGACCTGTCAAGCCATCCGGAAATCTTCATTCTTTTTCCGTCGGTCCGGATTTCGATCGCTCCCATTTCAGCTGTTTTAAGAACCCTGGCTCCGGTCTTTAAAAGCCGGTCCACCACGTCCGGCGCCGGGTGGCCGTACCGGTTGCCCTCCCCATAAGATAAGACCACATAAAGCGGATTCACCGTACGGATAAACTCCTCCCCGGAAGAAGTATCAGAACCGTGATGGGCTGCTTTTAAAACGGTGACGGGAGCCAGACTTCTGTCCTCTTCCATAGCCCTCTCTCCGCCCTCCTCCACATCCCCGGTGAGCAGAAGCCCAAAATTTCCGCAGCGAATTTCAAGAACCAAAGATTCCTCATTTCTGTTTTCACAGGCCGTCCCCTCTTGTGGATGCAGGCAGGTAATCTTCACATTCTCCCCAAGAAAGCCGGAAAAATCATCTTTGCTCTTTCCATAGACCACAGCCGTTCCCCGTTTCTTTGCCAGAGCTTCCAGATCCGTATAAACCTCTTTCCCTTCCCCCGCCTTTGGCATCACAAGACGCGCCACAAAAATTTCAGAGTCCTGTGCCTCCAGAATATAGCGGATGGCGCTTATGTGGTCCCAGTCTCCATGGCTTACCACCACCGTATCCAGTCTGGCAATCCCCCGGCTTTTTAAGAAAGGCACCAGACAATTTTCCCCCAGTTCCCTTTCCCCGCTGCTTCCGCAGTCCACCAGCATTGTCTTTCCATGGGCCTGTAAAAAAATACCGTCTCCCTGCCCCACATCCAGAAAGGTCACAGAAAGCCCCGAAGAATGTACGGGAAATAAAAATATCAGACTGGCGGCCCAAAAGAGCAGGCATTTTCTTCCATGCCGCCCGGTCATCCAAACTCCCGCCAGAATCCCCATATAAAAACATATCATCTGCATCCTGGAGGGACGGCCCAGGATGAGACTGGCTCCGGGAAATCTCTGTATCAGCTGCCCGGACATTTCATAAACCTTAAGAATATAATGAGCGCCGCCTAAAAGCGCCCGGCCCCCCGCCGTCCAAACTGCTGAGACAGCCAGCCCCATCCCGCCGGAAACCACCACATAGGTCATAAGAGGGATAACCAGTAGATTTAAAATCACCCCATATAAAGGTAGCTCAAAGGAATGAAACAATATCACCGGGGCCGTCACCGCCTGAATGGACGCGCTTATGAGAATACCTTTATACAAGCCGTCAGCTGAAAGTCTCCGTATCAAAAAACCTCCCGGAAAAAACACCGCGCCGACGGCCAGAAAGGAAAGCTGGAAAGAAGCCTGAGTCAGCAGATAAGGCCGCAAAAGAAGAAGCCCCGCCGCCGGAACGCACATGGCCGATGGAAGATCATACGTTCTCCCACAGGCGGAAGCCAGAAAAGAAATCCCCATCATGCACACAGCCCTCACCACCGACGGTCCAAATCCCGTCATATACCCATAGATCAGCAAAAGCCCCCAGGATATGGCCCCCGCCGCCGGATATCCAAGGCCTCCGGCCCTGAATGCCCGCCACATTCCAACGCCAATAATAGACATATGAACCCCGCTGATGGCCAACAGGTGGGAAATCCCGTTTTTCTGGTACAGGGCATACATCTCCTCGTCCAGATCCCCTCGCTGTCCCAAAAGAACAGCTTTTAAAATCCCTTTATCGGTTCCTTCTGAAATCCGGTCAAGCTGCCGCCCCAAAGCCGTCCGCATACTTCGGATTCCTTCCCGGAACCTGTCATACCCGGAATTTAACGTCTCCGTCTCCTGCCCATAGAAAATCCCGCAGATTCCCCTGCTTTTGCAGTACAGCCGATAATCAAAGGCTCCCGGGTTCCTTCCGCACTCCGGCGCCTTTCCTTCCCCGAAAACGCGTACTCTCATGCCGATTTTAAGGTCAGTATCTTCGTCCATGTAAACATAGAAACGTTTTGGCCCTCCGGAAATCACCTCCAGATTCTTTCGACCTTCCCTGACTGTACATTCTGAAAGCAAAAGTCTCCGACCGCTTTCCCGATCGCTGATTTCTTTTACAACGCCCTCCACCAGAAGCGTTTTTCCCTCCTTGCTCTCCATGACAGCTATCTCTTTTTCCGTTTGGGCCCGCTCGCACCCCATGCGTACAAAGCCGCAGCCATACCCTAAAAGAAACAGGACAAAAAAAGCAGGCAGCCTGTCTCTCTTCTGCACATAAGCGCAGGAAAAAACAGACAGTATGGCTGCCAGCAAAAAAATCCCCTGCTCTGCCGTAATCAAAAGGGCCATCGTCTCTCCAAGTACCAGTCCCCCCGTCAGATACAGCAAAGGTCTATTGACTTTTTTCTCCTCCTTCCATATACTCGTAATTCCTTTCAAACACCGTGCTTAAGGGAATCTGATCACGGAACACGTCGTCCTGGGAACCATTGATGCGAATCTGAACCCGGCTCACGGTGGAAAGCTCCGAAAGAGAATTCACGATGGAATAAATCGGAATATACTCGCGCACCTCCAGCGTACTGTTTAAAAATGTGGCATCCAGATTAATGGAACATACGGATTCATTCACTGAAATATTTAAAAGCTTCAGATCTTTAGGAAGCGTCGCATAGGCTTTGCTTTCCTCGGGGCCTTCAATGAGCTGCTCCACAATCAGCTTTTCCAGCGATGTATTGGTATTCCGCATAACCTCCCGCTTTTCCTCCACCAGCATATCCCCTGTTTCATTGGCAAAATACAGGGTAAGCTCTGTCTTTTCAAACGAGTTCACGTCCCGGATACTGTCAACAAAATCCGAAGCCGAGAGCATTCCCACCGGATTTCCGGCTCCGTCCACAATGGGCTGTTCCGCACAGTAAATGCTCAGATAGTCAATCCCCTCAATCTGCGTCAGAGTCTTTGTAAGGGCAGCCCTGCAAAAAATTTCCTGCACCGAATTCATCAATGAATAATTCGCGTCGGCATACAGATAGAGAACATTTTCTTCAATTCGGAAGGTGATTGTCTCAATCCGCTCCGGAATCGCACTCTGGCAGTCCAGCTCAGCCGGAACACTGGTCATTTTGGTTAACAGTTCCTGGACCAGTCCTTCCCTTTCCGTTTCCACGGTTTTGTACTCGCTCCCCACAAGCTGATTTCCGACGGAGTTCAAGTAATATACGGTACAGTGGGGATCCCCTTCCGGGAACTCCTGGCCTTTCCCGCATCCAATCAGGAAAAGAGCGGTAAAGGCCAGGAAAGGAATAATATGCCAAGTCTTCAGTTGTCTCATGAAACCTCCCCTTTCCTAAGGGATATAAATGAGCGGGATCCGCACCATAAATGTGGTTCCGACCCCCTCTGCGCTTTCTACGCGGATGCCGCCGTGATGCATTAAGATTACATTTTTCGTGATGGCAAGGCCCAGCCCCGTCCCTCCGGTTTCTCTGGATCTTGCCTTATCCACCCGGTAAAACCGTTCAAATACCCGGTCCTTAAACTCCTCCGGAATCCCGATTCCGGAATCGGCGACCTTAATATAAAAGAATTTATGGTCCGAATCCAGAGTCACCCGGACCCAGCCGTCTTCTTTATTGTACTTGATAGCGTTCTCCACCAGATTATTGACCGCCAGAGAAAATTTCACCTCATCAATATCAGCCGTCACATCCCGCATACTCTCAAAAATCAGCTCAATGTTCCGCTTCCTGGCGATGGGGCGGAGCCGCTTTAAGATCATCTCTATGACTCCGTTTATATTTCCCTGAGCTACGTTAATTTCCGCCGATGCCTTGTCCATCTTCACCAGCGTTAAAAGATCATCAATAATCTTGCTCTCACGGTCAATTTCGTCAGAAATGTCACTCATGAACTCCTGATAAAGCTCTTTTGGCGCATCCTCCATCCCCATCAGGGAATCAGCCAGCACCCGGATAGAAGTAATCGGCGTTTTTAACTCATGGGAGACATTGGAAACGAACTCCTGGCGGGACTGCTCTACCTTTTTTAAAGTCCGGAGAGTCCGGTTGACGGCTTTGGATATCCGCTTAGTTTCCCTGTAGGATTCCTCAGAAATGTCTTCATCCAGGTTTCCTTCCGCCACCCGGTTTAAAAACAGAGTGATGGTATCAAAGGGCTTCGTTATGATTCCGGTCACTAAAAATACCAGAATCAAAACCAGCACAAACATCATAAGCTGGTACAGAGCGGCCTTTTCAATCAATCCCTCCTCCAGCGCAAACATACTCTCCGTGGATGCGGTCACCACCATTACCCCGGCAGTCTTTCCGGAGACCGCGGGATCCGCACCCTGATCATTTTCCGCAATGGGGATTGCCAGCACAAAATAATGCTTCTGTGTATCGTACTTGCTGGTGTTTTCTCCCTGGAAGCTCTGAATGACCTCATTGGCAATACAGATTTTCCCCTCGGAAAGTGCAAACGTATCTTTTATGATCTTAAAGCCTGAATTCACAATGAGAATGCGCCCGTTGAAAATATCTGCAAGCATGGACAGCTCTGCATCGGTGCCTGCATTATCCACCATGGAATTGGCCAGATACCCATTCCGGGACATCTTATTGCTCACAATCTGGCACTGGTTCTGGACGTCAATGATCCGCCTTTCAATCTGTGCCTGCCTGGAGGAACTTGCCAGAACCCGCCCCTGAATCAGGAGGGGCACCATGCAGATAAAAATGCAAAACAAAATCAGAGGCGCCTTTATGCTGGGCGTATGTCTACGGTAAAATTCACTGATTTGTTTCCTGTGTATTTTCATATTCCTCAACCATCTTTCTCGTTGCCGTCAGTGCAAGGCTGCCAGGTCCGATGTGACAGGAAATGCTTAAGGAAAGAGGAGCCACCTGCACATCCGCATAAGGGTATTTTTCCTGTACTTCCTTTTTAAACTCCAAGGCCGCCTCCTCATTCCGGGTATGGGCAATGGCCAGATGCGTGTATCTGCACTCACTGTCGTGAAGCCGGTTCTCCAGTTCCTTCTGGATGGCCGTCATCATCACGGACTTGGCCTGCCTGATGGTCCTTGCTTTGGCAAAGGCATCCAGCTTCTCTCCCAGAATGATAAGCACCGGTTTAATTTTAAGGAGCGTTCCCAATGCAGCGGCCGCAGGTGTGATTCTTCCTCCCTTTTTCAGATATTTAAGCGTATCCACAGCGATAAAAATCACAGAGTCAAACCTGGTTTCTTCCAGGCGCATTTTAATCCGGGCTCCGTCCGCTCCCTGTGCAGACAGCATCAGGGCATCCTTTACAGACTGGGCCTGGGTGACGGAAATCCTCTGATTGTCCACCACAAATACTTTTCCCTCATATTTTTCTTCGGCCGCCAGAGCCATGGCTGTATTGCAGGAGCTGGACAGTCCGCTGGACATGGGAATATGAACTACCTGGTCATACTCTTTAAGAAGCGAATCCCAAAGAGCCATCACGTCCTTTGGGGACGGCTGGGACGTGGAAATATCCGCGTCTGTTTTTAATTTTTCATAGAACTCTTCCTGTGTCAGGGTTATATCTTCAAAGTATGTTTCTCCATCAATCATAAAAGGCATCGGAAGGACAAAAGTCCCCATTTCCTCCGCCTGTTTTTGCGTAATTCCGCTGTTGCTGTCAGTCACAACTGCAATTTTCATGAACGTACCCCTTTCTGTCATTTTCTAAAATCCCGGCTTGGAAAATCTGTCCCCCCGTTCGGGCGGACGCGAATCGGCGCAGGTAAAATGTCTTACAACATTTTACCTTATTTCTAGAAAAAATGGAAGTACAAACCGCAGAAAGTGTGGACGATTCCTTCCTTTTGAGGTATAATGTCATCAGACATTATACTAGCGCCGATTCGCGCCCGGCCAAAAGGACGGACAAATCCTTTAGCGAATCGTGTGCAACCTGCGGAGCATAACATGTCGCAGACAGCATGGCATGTCGGAGACATGGTAAAATCACCATAAATATTTCATAAGGAATCATGGTTAACAGTTTAGCCGGAGGCTGAACTGCTACGATTATGGCCTTTGGGCCGTCAGAAAGGATTGCATGTATGCCGTACTGTCCAAAATGTGATATGGAATTTGTGGAAGGGATGACCGTCTGCACTGACTGCGGCGGCCCCCTTGCAGAATCAAAAGAAGCAGCAGATGCCTTAAAACAGGCAGAAAAAGAACGGGCAGAGCAGGAAATGGCCCGCCGTTACGCTAGAATGATGGAAAACGACTCTGAGGCAAACAGAGAAGGGCCGGGGCCTCAGGCAAAAAAAGGCGCCTCCCCGCTTCCGGTTCCCGCCTATGTGAATAAGAAACAGCGGTATGAAGACATGAGTTCTTCCGCCTCCGCCTTTTTCCTTGTCGGCGGGATTTTGGCCCTTTTCGCCGTCCTCAATATTTTTGGAGTTATCCGTCTCCCTATGGTCAAAGTGACCGGGGTTATCTTCCAGATTCTTCTGGCCCTCATGGCCGTCTGCTCCATCGCCGTCGCTGTATCCTCAAAGAAACGGGCCGCCCAGTTAAAGGTTCAGGCCGACGATGAAGAAAAGGAAACGTTAGAAATCATCCAATGGTTTTTAAAAACTTATTCTGCAGATGATCTGGATGATCAGCTCCGCCTGGAAGATCCGGAACTTTCCGGAGAGGAGCTGAGCCTGAAGCGTTTCGAGCTGATCCAGGATTACCTTGTGACCGGAAGAGATCTGCCGGACCAGTCCTATGTGGACGCCCTCTGTGATATGCTGTACAGCCGTCTTTACGGGGAATCATGATCTTCCATAAACTCCGTCGA
>CAJUDN010000001.1:67689-92558 GCA_910585355.1 uncultured Lachnospiraceae bacterium | reverse complement strand
GTCGAAGCTATTCGCTCCGGCGGAGTTTTTCTTATACATCCGGGCACGGTTTTTGGGACGCTCTAGTATCATTCATATCGTACAATCTCTTTTTTCAGCCGCTTCATTATTTTCTTCTCAAGTCGTGAAATATAGGACTGGGAAATTCCCATGAGATCGGCTACCTCCTTTTGAGTCATTTCCATCCCATCATCACTTTTAAGTCCGAATCTCAGTTCAACAATTTTTCTCTCTCTGGGGTTTAAATGGTCAATGGCATTATTTAACAGGTCCTTCTCAATCTCATCCTCAATCCCTTTGTAAATCACATCCTCATCCGTTCCGAGAATGTCTGATAAAAGCAGCTCGTTCCCATCCCAGTCCACATTTAAAGGCTCATCAATGGACACTTCCAGCTTCGTCTTGCTGGTGCGTCTCAAATACATAAGAATCTCATTTTCAATGCACCGGGACGCATATGTGGCAAGCTTAATGTTCTTTTCCGGATTAAATGTATTGATTGCCTTGATTAAGCCTATGGTCCCAATGGAAATCAAATCCTCCACACCCACGCTGGTATTGTCAAATTTTTTTGCTATGTACACCACCAGGCGCAGATTATGTTCAATAAGCCTGGACTTGGCCTCCTTTTCTCCTTCTGTGCCAAAGAAAGCCAGAGCCTTTGTTTCCTCCTCCTGGGATAAGGGCGCCGGAAGCACATCCGCGCCGCCGATATAGTGAATTTCCCCCTGATTTTTTAAAAGAAGCGTCCGAAATGTGGCCACTTTCTTCAATTTAATCCGGTTGGGTACTGAAACTTTTATAATCATATGATTCCTCCTTCTTTCTTGCAACGGTTCGGATAAACCGCGAACCGTTGCTATTCCTTTCCTGATAGCACAAAAATTTCCGGAATCAGCATGGAAAAATCTCCGTTTCCGGACAGTGGTTCTTTTGTCACTGCCACAATGGGCCTTTTTATTTCTGACAGACCATGTTCTGTTTCAATTTCCATTCTGTCAAAAAGGATTCCAGGGAGAACTCCTTCTTTTGTCCCCACGGCCCGGTAGGGAATATATCGAACAGATGAAATTACATCGCAAAAGCCCACACAATCTCCATAGGAAATCACACTGACCGGTTTTAATGAGCCCGGCTCCCTCAAGCGGTTCCCTGAGTCAGCCAGAGCCAGAAACCTTTTTTTCCTTCCCCGGTAGTAAAGCCACACCACAAACCGCTCTCTGCCCCGTTCCTTCTCCTTTAAGGCACGCTTAAAAAACAGGCCGGCCGCCAGAGAGAGGCACGTCAAAGCACAGATGCTCTCCCCGTCCGTAAGCCAGAAGGTCTGCTTCATAAGCGTAAAAAAGCCGCCGCACAGCACCCCAGAAAAGGTCAGCATTCCCGCCGCCTTCCCTATTTTTAAAGGCGACCTCAGAGAAAATGCGATGGACACCATCGCACTTCCTGCAAAAAAGACCGTAAGGAATAACGCCAGGGCGGCCGGGCGCACCGGAAAAAGGAACAGCAGTATACTCCACAGGCCTCCAAACGCCGAAGCAGCAAGAAGTCTCATGACAGATGTGTTCATTCTCCCTATGGATGCGGAAAGAAACAAAGACAGGAAATTCAGATAAAAATTAATAAGGAAAAACAGATCCAGATAAAACTCATACTCCAAATCATTTCCACCGCCCTGTCTGTCTCATTCCGATAACAGAGCCTATTATATCCAAAGGCATTTACAGATTTTGTCAAAATGACAGAGCCGGTTTTATTTTTTCATCGTCTTTTTCTGCGCTCATTTTTACTGTGAAATTTAAAGATTTTAAAGATTTTCTCTATGAAATGTCGATAGAGGATGGGAAATCAGAGAATTTCCCATGAAAGAACAGGAAGGATCCTGTCGAAAACAGGCGCCGTATTCTCATACGGCACCTGCGGGAATGTGCAATTATCTGCGGTTCTTCAGAAAATCCGGAATATTGATCTGTGTCTCTCTCTGGGCCGGACGATAAACCGGTGCGCCTGTGGGAATGTTTAACTGAGGTGCAGACGCGGCGGCCTCCCCCGCGGCCGGAGCCTGTCTTGTGACAGTGGATGTGGTCTTCTGAACGGAAGAGGGCATTTTCTGCTTATAATTTGTAAAATCCTTCATGGCGCGCTCCACAGGAGTATTCGCTCCATGGGCGTCCAGTCCGGTGGCGATGACGGTAATGGTAGCTTCATCCTCCACGCTCTCATCGTACATGGCGCCGAAAATAATATTGGCATCATCACCGGCCAGCTCCTGTACATAGCTTGCGGCTTCATTGGCTTCAATCAGACTGATATCGCCGGAGATATTGATAATTACATGGGAGGCTCCCTCAATGGTTGTCTCAAGAAGCGGGCTGGAAACAGCCTGCTTTACAGCCTCTAACGCCTTCTCGTCGCCTTTTGCCTTACCAATGCCAATATGGGCAATACCCTTGTCCGTCATAACAGTCTGAACATCGGCAAAATCCAGATTAATCAGGCCGGGAACATTGATCAGATCCGTAATACCCTGTACTGCCTGCTGAAGTACTTCATCGGCTTTTCTCAAGGCGTCCGGCATGGTTGTCCGTCTGTCAACAATTTCCAAAAGACGGTCATTGGGAATGACAATCAAGGTATCTACCGCATTCTTAAGGGCTTCAATTCCTGCCAGAGCATTATTCATACGCTGTTTCGCTTCAAAGCGGAAGGGCTTTGTCACAACGCCCACCGTAAGAATCCCCATGTCCTTCGCAATTCTTGCAATGACAGGGGCCGCGCCCGTTCCGGTTCCTCCGCCCATACCGCAGGTAACAAACACCATATCCGCACCCTTCATGGCCTGGGCCAGTTCCTCCTGGCTCTCTTCCGCTGCCTTTTCACCGATTTCAGGTTTTGCGCCTGCGCCCAGTCCTTTGGTCAGCTTCTCGCCGATCTGCATTGCTGTGGGAGCTTTACAGAACTGGAGGGCCTGTTTATCGGTATTGATTCCAATGAACTCTACCCCCATAATATTTTCTTCCACCATACGGTTGACCGCGTTGTTTCCGGCGCCGCCCACACCGATTACAAGAATTCTTGCGGCATTCTCCGCCTCATTTATTTTAATCTCTAACAAGAATGTCTCCTCCTTTTTCTCCAAGCAACTGGTTTTCCTTAAATTCTTCTATATGCTTTTCGGACTAGAGCGCGTTTGAAAATTGCTTTCCGTCAGATATGCGTCACAGTTTGTGGGAACTTGGGCCCGAATGAGGGAGGCGTAGTAGACTACGCTGACCGAATGAGGGCCAGATTCCCTGCAAAATGGGGCGTGCAGATGATGGGAATGAATTTTCAAACACGCTCTAATCCGATTCTAATCTAACTTATATCATATTTTATTTTAGTGAAAATATCAACTACTATTTTAACATTTTTGTAACTGTCTGCGTTACTGTCCGCTCCCTAACATAACCCAATTTAAATACCTTTCTGTTCCGGTGAGATTACTTTTTCTATTTCTTTTTAAAAGTATAGGTGGGACTGGCCACATTCTCATCATAGGTATCCAGATAAAGGGTACCCGCAAGTCCCGTAAGCTCCGGAAGAATATCAGAAAGCTCCGCCACCTTTCCGCCCAGATTCTCCGAATTTCCCAGCTCAACCACCACATCTCCGATATAAAGCTCAATCTGTCCTCCGCCTGCGGCAAAGCTTTGATAGTATATCTTGTCCACCTGAACTTCATTTACAGACAGCACCTGCGTCAGGTTTAAAATTTCCTGAAAGGTACTCTGGTTTTCCACCGGAAGCGGCTGGTGCAGCACAATATGTCCAAATTCCAAGCCCGTAATCCACGGAACTCCCGGAAGCTGTTCTCCCGAGCTTTCCACAATGATTCCGTCCTTATCAAAATACATATAGCTGCTCATGTAGGAAACATATCCCACCACGCTCTTTTCAAAAACCACAATCTTCACTTTCGTGGGGCTTTCGAACTCAATCTTATATTCTTCGATAAAGGGAATGGATTTATGCTCCCGGAACTGGTTTTCATAGTAACAATAGGCCGAATTCCGGGACCATTTTCCTCCAAAGACCAGATCAATGATCTGCTCTTTCGTATATTGTTTATTTCCGGTCACTTCGATTTCCGAAATATGGACGGAAAGCAGCAAAATTGCAAAAAGAAGCAATGTTCCAAGGAACACACCCAGCGCGATGGCTACCCTTTTTCCTCTTCTTCTCCGTCTGTATCTGCTGTATCCTCTTCCTCTCCTCATCCTCTTTACCTGTACTCCCATCTATGTTTCTGCCGGATTCCGGCTGTTATTCTGTTACAATGTATGACTCCATCTGACATCCGCCCCCAGATTCGTAAGATCCCGGCAGATATCTTCATAGCCCCGTATAATATGGCCGCAGCTTCCGATAACGCTCATCCCCTCCGCCGCCAGAGCGGCGATCACCAGGGCGGCTCCACCGCGAAGATCCGGCGCATCGGCCACGGACGGGCTCAAGGGATAACGCCCTTCCACTTTGGCTGTCATTCCCTCCAGACGGATTCTGGCTCCAAACCGCCGCAGCATACAGGCCGCCGCAAATCTGGCCTCAAACACAGTTTCCGTAATCTGGCTCGTTCCGTCAGCCACACAGGAAACGGCCAGAAATATGGATTGTAAATCCGTGGGGAACTGAGGATAGGGACCCGTGCGGACAGATATCCCTCTGGGCCTGCTTCTCATAAGAAGCCGGATTTCCCTCTCCCCGGTAAAAATTTCGGCTCCCATGACCCTCATAACCGCCATCGGTTCTTTTAAGGTCTCCGGACGTATTCCCTTTACGGTCACATCCCCCGTAACTGCCAGGGCGGCCGCCAGGTAGGTCCCGGCGCAGATCCTGTCGCCTTCCAGCACATATTCCACCGGATGCAGGCGGCTGACCCCCTCTATCACAATCTCCTTTTCACCGGCGCCCTTGATTCTGGCTCCCATCTGATTTAAGAAACGGCAAAGCTCCGAAATTTCCGGTTCCCTGGCACAATTTTTAAGGATCGTGGTTCCCTTTGCCGTAACGGCGGCCATGACGGCGTTTTCCGTGGCGCCCACGCTGGGATACCGGAATTCAATCTGGCTTCCCTTTAATTTTTTCGCTTCTGCGAGAATCACGCCGCCCGCCTCAAAAAATTCCGCTCCCAGCCTCTTTAAAGCATAAAGGTGCAGATCCAGAGGCCGTTTCCCCAGAACGCAGCCTCCCGGGTAAAGAGTCTCTGCTCCCCCGATTCTGGCTAATAAGGGGCCAAGAAGCAGGCAGGAAGACCGCATTTTTCCAACGTATTTTTCCGGGATTTTCGCATGCTCCACTGATGATGTATCTATGGCCAGATCACCGTCTGAAAACTTACAGCGGCATCCCAGACTCTCCAGAATTCCAATCATGGAAAAGACATCTTCAATGGCCGGAACGTGCCGGATTACCGTAATTCCGGCGGCAAGCACCGCCGCCGCCATCATTGGCAGTACCGCGTTTTTGGAACCCTGAATTTCCACGGTTCCCTCTAAAGGCTTTAAGCCCTGAATCTGTATTGCAGACAAACGGATTCCCCCATTATGCAGCTATACAGTATCTTATGTAAAACTCATGCCTTTTGTTCCTACTTTTCCAGTTTAATTTGGTTGGACACGCTTAAGACCATTCCCATTTCAATCATCAGGAAAAGAACCGACGTACCCCCATAGCTGATAAAAGGAAGGGTAATTCCCGTATTGGGAATCACATTGGTCACAACGGCAATATTTAAAATCACCTGAATGGAAATATGAGCCATCACACCGATCACCAGAAGAGCTCCGAAAAGATCGGGGGCGTTTCCGGCAATCAGCATAAACCTGTATATCATAAACAGGAAAATAAGAATTACCGAAACAGCGCCAAACAGGCCCAGTTCCTCACAAATGATGGCAAAAATCATATCATTCTGAGGCTCCGGAAGGAAGCTTAACTTTTGTATGCTCTGTCCAAGCCCCTTTCCAAGGAGGCCGCCGGACCCAATGGCATAAAGTCCCTGGAGCACCTGATAGCCTCCGTCCTTCGGATAAGCCTCCGGATTTTTCCATACCAGGATACGATTTAGCTGGTATCCCTGGAGAAGTCCTATCTTTACACATGCCTGGGCAATGGGCAGGGCAAACAGAAAACCGCACACCATCACCGCAGCGGCAGCAGCAAAAGGCCACTTTTTTTTACAGGCAATGAACATCATCACAAAGGCGATACCGCAGATGATGATACCGGAACTTAAGTTATTGATAGTTACCAAAAGGGCCAGAGGGAGAATTAACGCCGCGATCATAAGCCATGACCGCAGTTCATTGATCTCTTTTCCCAGCTTCGTGATGACCACCGCCAGCACTAGAATAACCGTCACCTTAACAAGCTCCGTGGGCTGGAACCGGACTGCCCTGGTCCCCAGCCACCGCTTTTTACCGTTTACCTCAATGCCCAGACTGGTAAAGTCAACCAGGATCATACAGACATAGGAAATGATGATGGACAAAAAGGTAAATCTGGCAAAAAAATGATAATCAATTTTAGAAATCACAAGCATCACCGCAAAACCAGCCAGAGCAATATATCCCTGTCTCTTCATATAATAGGAAGCGCTCTGTCCATGAATCTGGGCGTTGTATGAGCTTGAGCTGTAAATCATAATAAGTCCGAACACCGTCAGAAAGATAATTGTAAAGAGCAGACTGTAATCGTAGAATCTGCGCGGCTTTCTTTTTTTCTTTTTACCGGCTGTCTCCGCCATGCTCACCCTCCTGTCCGGTTATATTTCCTTACAGGGCGTTTACGCACTCCTTAAAGATGCGTCCGCGCTCCTCAAAGTTCTTAAACATTCCCCAGCTTGCACAGGCCGGGGAAAGAAGCACGTAATCCCCAGGATTTGCGTAGGACGCACAGACTTGAACGGCCTCCTGCATATCCTCCGCATACATGATATCCGTGATTCCGTGTTTCTTGGCGCATTCGGAAATCTTATCTCTGGTCTGGCCGATTAATACAAGGTACCGCACCTTTCCTTCAAAACTCTCAATCCATTCATCGTATTCCGAATGCTTATCATAGCCTCCGGCAATTAAGATGGTCGGACCAGGCATGGCCTTAATGGCCTGGATGGCGGCGTCCGGATTGGTCCCCTTGGAATCGTTATAATAGGTAACGCCAAACCGCTCTCTGACAAATTCAATTCGGTGCTCCACTGCCTTAAAGTCCCTGCATGCCTCGCGGATGACAGGAACCGGCACCCCAAGTTGAAGGGCAATGGCCACAGCCGTCATGACATTCTCATGATTATGTCCGCCGATGATTTGCAGCTCATTAATGTTAAGAACCTGCTCGTTCTTTTTGTCATGCCTGTATACGATTATATCACCATCCATGTAAATTCCGCTTTCCAGTTTTTCCCTGCGGCTGAAATACACCACTCTGCATTTTAACCCGGCGCCGAACGCCCTTAATACAGGATCGTCATAATTTAATATGCAGGCATCCTCCGCTGTCTGGTTCCTGGCAATGCCCTCCTTTACCTGAATATAACAATCCATGGTTTTATGGCGGTCTAAATGGTCCGGAGTAATGTTTGTGATGGCTGATACATTGGGATGGAAATTCATAATGGTCTCCAGTTGGAAACTGGAAACCTCCGCAACCGTCACGGACTCATCCGTGGTCTCCAGCGCATGGGCGGTATAAGGCTCACCGATGTTTCCAACCACGAATACACTGTCAAAGAAGCGCTTCATGATCTCCCCGGTGAGAGCAGTTGTGGTAGTCTTTCCGTTGGTTCCTGTAATGGCGGCCAGCCTGCCCTTTGTACAGTGATAGGCCAGTTCAATTTCACTCCAGATCGGCACCTTTGCATCATCCAGGACTGCCACAAAGGGGGCCTCCAGAGAAATACCGGGGCTGATCACACAGAGCTCGATCCCCGACAGATCCAGTTTCTTTAATTCACCGAGAATGACGGATACCTTTGCATCCTCCTCAAATTTTCCTTTTAATTCTTCGATGGAAAGAGTTTCATTTCCATCGTATAACACAACCTCTCCGCCCCGGGCCAGGAGAAGCTTCGCAGCGGCAATTCCGCTGATTCCGGTTCCTGCAACTAATACTTTCTGTGACATGGTTCTTCCTCCTATAATCCTAAGTAAGCAATCAGGCAAAGGATTGCCGTGATAATCGAAAATACGGCGACAACTCTTGTTTCCGACCATCCGCAAAGTTCAAAATGATGATGGATGGGAGCCATCTTGAAAAAACGCTTTCCTCCGGTCTTTTTAAAATATGTGACCTGGATAATGACGGAAAGCACCTCCACAAGGTAGATAAGTCCCACAATGGCAATGAAAATCGGCATCTGCATCATAAAAGCGCTGGAGGCCACAAAACCTCCCAAAGCCAGGGAACCCGTGTCTCCCATAAACACCCGGGCCGGGTACACATTAAAGAGGAGAAATCCCAAAAGGCTTCCCACGACAGCTCCTGTAATCGGACTGATACCGCTTTTTTCTCCAAGGGCAATCACCGTAAAAAAGGTGGCTACCAGAATGGTGACGCTGGTGCAGAGGCCGTCAAGACCGTCTGTGAAATTCACACCATTGTCAGTTCCCAAAACAATGAAAAACAGGGCCGGGATAAAGAGCCATCCAAGATCCAGATAATATCCGTTTTGAAAGCCTCCGGTAAAGGGGATTAACATTGCGGTTTCAATCTCCTTTGAAGTCATCAGATAGTAGGCAAAAATTCCTGTAATCACAATCTGTCCCAAAAGCTTTTGTTTGGGATTCAGTCCCTCTGACCGTTTCATAACGATTTTAATATAGTCGTCCAGAAAACCAATGATTCCGAATCCCACGGTGACAAAAAGAACCGGAATGATCTTCGGATAATCCTTCAGGTAAAACAGGGATGTGATGACAATTCCCGACAGGATAATAAGTCCGCCCATGGTAGGCGTACCCTGTTTTTTCAAATGAGCCTGAGGACCGTCCTCCCGGACCTGCTGCCCGAATTTCAGCTTATGAAGGAAAGGAATCACAATGGGGCAAAGAGCCGCACTGATCGCGAAGGCGATAATAACCGCCAGAATTGTCTCATTAACCATGCTGCACCTCTATCTCTTATGTATTGTATCCTCCTGCAAAACAGTACAGGAAGATCAATTTTAATGTCAGAATTAGTATACGTTTTTTTTGTTAATTAATCAATCATAACATTCACCAAAAATTCCAGTACAATCCAGATGTTACTGTTCACTTCCCGTTCAGTCACTCCGTTTATTGACCGAAAGCCAGTTAAGATACCTTCCGGACTGTTACGGCATACAGCCATATAAAATCGCTTCGCGATGAGGCCGTATGCCCGCGGCCGTTCTGCAAAAAACCAACCTCATCATATTCCAAGATATGGAAGGATATTCTTAAAAATATCCGCAATGACCGGGGCTGCAATGGTTCCTCCATAATAGATTCCCACCGGTTCGTCAATGGTAATTAAGGCAATGACCTGAGGATTGTCTGCAGGTGCAAATCCCAGGAAGGAGGAAATATATTTTTTCAGGCTCCGTGGAAGTTTCTCCGATGTGGCCGTCTTTCCTCCGATCCGATATTCCGGAAGAGAGGCTTTCTTTCCGCTTCCCTCAGCCACAACCTGTTCCAGAATGTAGCGCATGGTGGAGCTGGTCTCCTCCGACACTACCCCGGTTCTCACCGGATAGGTGAACTCTCTCACGAAGGTTTTGTCCCTGCTCTCTGCCTTCACGGCAAAATGCGGAGTGATCCGGTTTCCTCCGTTTATAATGGAGGACGCTGTGGTCACAAGCTGCATGGGGGTGATTTGAAAGGACTGGCCAAAAGAAACTGTGGCCAGTTCCACCAGGCCCATGTTATCTTTTTTATGCATGATGGTGGCTGCTTCTCCGGGAAGGTCAATCCCTGTTTTTCCAAGGAGGCCAAACTGCTCAAAATAATGGTAAAAAGAATCTACGCCAAGCCGCTGTCCCACGTCTATGAATACCGGGTTACAGGAATTCATGGCCCCCTGCAAAAAGGTTTCCCCTCCATGCCCGCCCACTTTATGACATCTGATTTTCCTGTCTTCCACCACCCGAAAGCCCGGACAGGAAAACTGGTCGTTGAGGGAAACCACTCCGGCCTCCAATCCTGCCGCAGCCGTAATAATTTTGAAGGTGGAGCCCGGCTCGTAGGTATCATTGATGCAGCGGTTCCGCCACATTTTATTCAGAAGGTCCTGCTTTTCCTTTGAGGAGCCGTATTCCTCTTCTGTCACCAGGGTAAAGGGATCATTTAAATTGAATTCCGGCGCGTTGACCATGGCATATATTTCGCCGTTCTGCGGGTTCATGATTATGACAGAAACCGCTTTAGCACCCTTTTTTTCCATAACCTGGTAAGCGGCCTGCTCCGCGTATTTCTGGATATTCACATCCAGACTCACGGTCAGTGTCTTTCCCGCCACCGGCTCTTTCCTCTCCTCAGCAGCATTTTCCACCTCCACTCCCTTCGCGTCGGAAAGGGTGAGGATGGTTCCGTCAAGACCTTTTAAGTATGACTCATACATGACTTCCAGGCCTATAATTCCCTGGTTATCGGCTCCGGTAAAGCCCAAAACCTTAGAGGCCATGCTGTCATATGGGTAGTACCTCTTATAGTCCTCATCCACCTTGACCCCGGCCAGTCCATAGCCTCGTATCCGGTCTCCGTCCGCCTTATCCACATTTGTCTTTATGATTTCGCGGGAGGAGCGCTTTTCTACCCGCTTCCTGACCTCTGCTTCAGAAAGCTCCAGCTCCTTACATAAAACTTCTATGACCGTCTCCGGCTCCTCGATCTGGTTGTGGACCACAGAGATGGTGCAGACTGTGCGATTGGTCGCAATGACGGTTCCGTTCCGGTCCACAATCTCTCCCCGGGCAGCCTTGATGGTCCGCTCCCTCTCATGAAGTTCATCGGCCATCCGGCTGTAATGCTCTGAGCGGAAAATCATCAGATACCCAAGCTGCCATAATAACCCTGCCATCAGTGTGGCAGTGATAAAAAAGGTGACCAGGATTTTCCTCCTGTGATGCGTCAAAAATGAACTCATAAATAACATTGCATCCGTTTCGATGTCTTGTTACTCATTATATTTCAAATTTCAGAAATTATGAACAACCTATCTCCAATAAACCTCATTGCTGTCTATTTGCCGTTGCATGTTTTTTCATCCTTTACTATGAAAGTTCAGCACTCCGGCGCTGAACGTGCGAAAACGGGGCCGCGAAGCGGCATCTTCCACTCCCGTTTTCTGCACATCCGCCGGAGGCTCATAGGAAACACTTTCATTCATGGTGGTTTACTATGTTTCTTCTTCCGAAGCGGTCTCGTCCGGTTCCGAAGACGCAGAACTTTCTGTTCCGCTTGAAGACGCAGGCTCCGCGGCCCCCATTCCCGGCATTCTGTCGGGAATCCCCAGGCCGTCCTCATAGGGGATTACCTCGTCCTCCACGCCTTGGGTCGTGGTTTCCGGAATTGTTTCTCCGTTTTCATCCGTCTCCGGCTCCGCCGTGGTTTCTGTCTCTCCTCCCGGCTCCAGTCCGCCTTCATTTTCATTGGTGATTCCTTCGCCCTGTGTGGACAGGCTCTCATCAACCTCCTCCAGAACATCCGTATCCGGAAACACATTCATATAAGGAAGGACTTCCGCCAGAATCTTCTGGAAAATTTCCGTGGCAAACGTGCTGTGGGCCTGTTCCTTTCCCGGAAGATTCGGGGTGTCAACGACCACATACACCAAGATCTGCGGATCATCCGCCGGTGCAAATCCGGCGAAAGAAAGCAGATAATTATTAGCGGAACGTGGAAATTTCTGGGCTGTTCCTGTTTTTCCTCCCACCTTATAGCCTTCCACCCGGGCTGACTTACCAGTTCCCTCCTCGTTATCCACAGTCTGGAACAGGGCTTCGCGGACAAAATCACTGGTGGCCTGGGAAACGGTCTCCCGCACCAGACTGGGTTCCACCTTTTTCACCACGGCGCCCTGGTCATTGATGATCTGCTTAACCACATGAGGTTCATAGTAAGAGCCGCCGTTTATCACAGACGCAAGGGCCGCCGCCATCTGGACCATGGTACAGTTGTAGGTCTGTCCAAAAGAGTTGCAGGCCAGGTCCGTGGGGCCCATATTTTCTGCGGAGTAGATAAGGCCGCTGGTATCGGCCTCTCCGGGAAGATCAATTCCTGTCTTCTGTCCCATTCCAAAGATTTTCTGATATTTTGTAAAACGCTGTACCCCCAGTCTGGCCGCCATCTGCATCATGGCGTCATTGCAGGATTTCATCAGAGACTGCTGTACATTCAAATTATTATGTCCGAAAATATTGACGCATTTGATCTTGTAGCCGCCCACCTCCTGACCTCCGTCGCAGAAAAATACCTCCTGTTGTCCGATGACGCCCTCCTCCAGACACGCGGCAACAGTCAGGGCCTTGGACGGAGAACCCGGTTCAAAGCTGTCGCTGACGCAGTAATTTCTCCACATCTGGTTCCACGCCTCGCTTTTTTCCTCCTCCGACATGGCTTCGATTTGTTCCTGGGTATACATGGAGCTTAAATCTCTCGGATCATTTAAATCGAATCGCCGGTTAGAGCCCATCGCCAGAATTTCTCCGTTATTGGGATTCATGACAATTACCGCCGCCGTCTGGCTTCCGATTCCGTCCATCCACTGGTCAATATATTTCTCTACAATTTTCTGAATATTGACATCAATGGTGGAGACAATGGTATTTCCGTTTTCTGCCGACTTAATTACCTTTTCCATGTTGGATTCATCATCCAGATATCCATATTCCCGTCCATTGGTTCCAATCAGCTGTTCATTATAATATTGCTCTATGCCGCCGCTTCCCTGTTTTCCGTTATCAAAAGAAAAGCCCACCACATTGCAGGCAAGGGAACCGTATGGGTAAAATCTCCGATAATCATCCTCAAACCAGACGCCCTTCACTCTGCTTTTGCTTCCTGCCCCGGAATACTGTTTGTCAATTTCCTTGGCCCTGGCCTCAAAAGCCTCTTTCTTATCTGCGGAAATCTGTCTTTCATATCTTACATAGTAAGACTCCTTATTTTTCCGGATCGTCTCCAGAAGTTCCGCCCTGTCATAGCCGAAGATCTCCGTCAAAACGCTGACCGTAGGTTCCAGATAGTCCGCCTCCGACTCATAAATTTGTTTGGGGTCCAGAATCAGATTGTATATCTTCTCGCTGGTGGCCAGATATGTGCCGTTTCTGTCCACAATATCTCCTCTGCGGTAAGGAAGAGTCCTGCTGTCATAGGAAGAATGCTGATTTAGAACTACCTGGGTATACTCCTCATTTTTTTCATCCATCAGCCTGTAAAGCACCACCGCAAGACCAAACAAAGCCAGCGTAATTACGAGAACCGTAACCGCCAGCTTTTCCTGCATGTATCTTGAAAGTACTTTCTTATTGTTCCTGTTGCCATTACCGTTCTGGGATGTCTTCATACTGTCTAACATACTCGCTTTCCGTCTTGTTATACAACCGGACCTGGTTCTTATTCGCATACACCATACCCAATTCCTCTGTTGCCACCTTATAGACATAATCCAGGTCCACAGACGTATTGATTCTGGTCTCCAGGGAGTCATTTTCGTCCTTTAAGATTTCTATTTCCTTTTCCAGACTTTCAATATGATTGAGTCTTGCGGTTATGGAAGACTGAAGCTTTAAGTAACTGATACACAGGTAAAGGGCGCAGATGGCCGCTGCCGTAAGAATCAGCACATAAGGGAGATTCATCTGAAGCGCTTTTTCCTGGTTTCTTCTGACTGTAACAGTATGGCTTCTGCTCTGGGGCGCCTGCCGTCTCTCCGGTTCCAGCTTTCTTGCCGCTGTTCCTGCCACATACTCCGCCTCTGCCCCTGTTCTTCTTCTGCTTTTGGCCGCCATACCATCACTTCCTTTCTATCACTCCTGCCGCCGTTCAAATTCAGCAGCTCAGATACTCTCTGAAGCACTGCGTTCAAACACCCGCAGCTTTGAGCTCTTCGATCTCTTATTTTCTTCAATTTCTGCCTCATCCGGAAAAATTGGCTTTCTGGTTATCACCTTTCCCATACTCTTTCTTCCGCAGACACATACGGGAAAATCCGGCGGACAGATACACGGATTCTCGTTGGTCCGGAATCTGTTTTTTACAATTCTGTCCTCCAGGGAATGGAAGGTAATAATGGAAAGTCTTCCCCCGGGATTTAATAGCCCGATCATGGTGTCAATGGATTCGTTAAGCACCTCCAGCTCTTTATTAAGCTCAATCCGGATGGCCTGAAACGTGCGCTTGGCGGGGTGTCCGCCCTCAGCCCGGATTTTTGCAGGAATTGCCGCCTTTATGATCTCCACAAGCTGGTCCGTGGTTTCAATCCGGTTCTTTTTCCTTTCTCTTACAATGTGTTTCGCTATGTTTTTGGCAAACCGGTCTTCCCCGTAATCGCGGATAATCCGGTAAAGCTCCATTTCCTCGTATTCGTTTACGATATCCGCCGCGGTTTTCTCATTTCTCTGGTCCATCCGCATGTCCAGAGGAGCGTTTTCCCGGTAGGTAAAGCCGCGCTTTGCCGTATCTAGCTGGTAGGAAGAGACGCCAAGATCCAGATAAATGCCGTCAACCTTTGAAATGCCAAGGCCTTCCAGCACTCTCTGAATGTTCCGGTAGTTGTCTCTTACGATGATCACCCGCTCCTTCATGGGCTCCAGCCGCTCTGCGGCGGCTTTTATGGCATCGGCATCCTGATCAATTCCGATAAGCCGCCCCTTTGGCCCCAGCCGCTTTAATACCTCACAGGCATGTCCGCCGCCGCCCAGGGTTCCGTCCACGTAAATTCCGTCCGGCCGGATATTCAGGCTGTCCACAGTCTCACGGAGCAGGACTGATTTGTGTTCAAACATCATATGCCAAGCCCTTCCATATTTTCTGCGATTTCCTCCATGTCGTCATAGACATTTTTCTCTGCCCAGATGGTCTTGTTCCAGATCTCGATCCGGCTTCCGACTCCCACCAGGACCACGTCCTTTTCCAGATTGGCAAATTCCCTTAAGACCGCGGGAATCAGAATTCTTCCCTGCTTGTCCACTTCGCAGGCGCAGGCTCCCGCCAGGAAAAAGCGTGTGAATTTTCTGGCATTGGCATTGGTAAGGGGAAGTGCGTGAAGTTTTTCTTCAAAGGATTTCCATTCAGAATTTTCGTACACAAAAAGACATCCATCCAGTCCCTTTGTCATAACGAATTCATCGCCCAACTGTTCACGGAACTTGGAAGGAACAATCAAACGCCCTTTTGAATCGATTGTATGACTGTATTCTCCAATGAACATCCTTTTCTCCTGTTATGGGGGGGGGAACTGCCACAGGGAACCACTTATCCACTATTTCACTCCACTTTAACCCACTTTTCACCACTTCTGTTTTAATCTTATTACATTTAAGGCAAAATAGCAAGGATATTTTCCGTTTTTTCCACTGAAAAAAAGTGCCAGCGGATGAACGAACCATCCGAAAGCACTTTCTTTATATCCTGGATTTGCAAAAAAATATTTTAGACGCAGGTATCTATTCCACAGACCATATGACTGTGACCTTCGGCCGTATGGATATATCCTGCCAATCTGCATCGGAATTGCACGCACCTGTCAGTCCAAACGAATAACTGCCGGGTTCCAAAGACAGACTGAGGAAGGCCTCACCGTCCGCCGACAGCGGCTGTTCATTTCCCCTGTCATCCACAAGGGCCAGATACATTCCGCAGATATCGCTTCCTGAAAAATCCCTGTCCTCCATAACCGCAAGCTCCCCCAGTTCGCTGAGGTATGCGGATACCGTGATTTCAACCGGTTCCAGGGTCAGTACCGTCAGCTTATCGCTTTCCTTTGAGAAATCATACTCTCCATTCCGATTATAAAAAAGCAGCGTCGCCCCTTCCTCCACGCGCCCTTCCCCGTACCTCATGGCCTCTGTCCCCTCAATCAGGCCGCAGGGGTCGAGGAAAAAGTCGAACGGAGAACCCTCTGTTCCGGCAGCAATAGGGTATCTTACTGATACGGCAGATTTTTCTGTCATCGTCCGGGAAATGACGTCCTTTTTTTCTTCCGTCATTGCGGGGAAGCCCTCATCCTCCTTTTTTTTCGCTGTGGAAGAAGTTGCGGCATCCGGGTCCGCCTCCACAGAGGGGGCGGCGTTGCTCCCGTCTATCATCCCGGAAAGCGGGGCATCATTTAACGCTGCCGCCGCGTCTGCTGAAAATATAAGCGACAACATCGCAACCGCTGCTATACCTTTCAGCCCTGTTTTATTACTTCTCCTTCCCATATCCGAAGCCCTCCTGTCTGATAGTCCCGCCACATCCAAGTCCTGTTTCTTTTTCCTTACAATCTACAGACTTTTGCCTCCCTGTTCAGTACTCTTCTATAAATTGTATCTTTTGTTTCCCCGGCCAGCGCTTTACTCCGTATGTATCCTCCGCTGTCCTTATCAGCACTCTGTCGTCTGTATCATAATCGGTTTCCCGGTCTCCCGATATAGCCAAACCACAGAGCTCATATCTCCATAATACCCGTCGCTCACAGCAATTGCACGTTCCAGATTGGCAGAATCATCATAGATCCCCCAGCCGGCCGCTTTGTATTCCTCTACGATCCTGCGGTATCTTTCCAGTAAATGCGGGCGCATGGAAGCAAACGCAGCCTCCATTAACGGGTGGGGACGCCACAAAAGAATCACTTCCCCGCTCTTTTCCCGAAACATACGGAGTACTCTTTCTATTTTATCCAGCATGGCCTCGCTGCTATGCAGGATGGCGCTTACGGTAGTATTGTAAAAAACGACCTTCTTTCTGTCGCCGTCCTCTCTCCTGATCAGCGTTTCCCAGTGGTCCGGAAGCGCAAAATCCTCCCGCCTTAAACCGTGCACCCGGTCAATCTTTGGAGACCCCAGCCCCAGGATCTTTTTCTGCCAGTAGGAACGCAGATACTCGCCTGTATATTTTGTCAGCACATCTACATAAACCTGGCGCATGGCTTCTGACTGTACAACCACATGGTCCGCATTCACCACGCCGGGAGCCGTGCAAAAATGCTCCATCTCCCGAACAGCCGCCTCATCAGACGGATCGATCTCATTCTGGACGAAATACGGGATATAGACCAGCTCGTCCGTATACCTTTTTAAATTCTCGGAATAAAAAAACGGAATCACGCTGGTCACATAATTTTTATCGTCATAAGGACAGTGAATGAAAATCATATCCGGATGGCGTCCCTCAAAATCATAGGCATCGTATGAAATCACCGGAACGTCGCCGGGAAACAAATCCGCCTCGTAACGCATTTCCCCGAAGGAACCGTCTGGGTTTTTATCATAATAGGGAATGGGAATCACCAGAGCAGCACAGCATGGATCTTCCGCCGCCGCTTTCCACACAGATTCCAGGGAATCCCACATGGACGCTTTATAAGGAAGAAACACCGCCTCCAATTCCGTGGTAATATCCTGAATCAGGCTGTCAACCGCCTTTATGAGCTGCTTTTGCAGTTTCTTTTTCAGCTGTACCACATCCACCAGGCCTCCGGACAAAAGCCTTACATAAAATTGATAGACAAGCTCACAGTATCCTTCCAGATACCGGACGACTCTCGTCCCTTCCCCTTCCGCAGTCTCCACCAGTGTACCGACGCAGACTGCGCTTTGCTGGCACTGCTCCAAAAGCTTCTGTGCTCTCTCGAACTTTTTCTCTTTTATCAGCCCGGCAATCTCGCCATGTGCTTCCCCAAGCAGTGTTATGGTTTCCAGGCATTGTTTTTTCTGATACAGTCTCATCTCATATCCTCCAGCATTTCCCGATACATATCCGCCAGGTTTTTTCCCGGTTTCCAGCCCAGACCCATGAGCTTTTCTCCGGACAGCTTAAGTCCCGTGTCCGCCGCGTATCCATAACGGTTATCCGGCGGTATCTCCGTATATACTCTGACTCGGCCCTCCGCCGCCTGTGACGCCACCAGCTGTGCCATCTGCCGGATGGTCATGGTGTTTTCCTCATTTACTATATTATAAGCCTCCCCGTCTTTCCCCCGTTTTAAGATCGTCAGGATACCGGAAACCACGTCGTCAATCCCGCAATAATTCCCCATGGAATTCCCTTCCGTATGGAGAACGATATCTTCCCCTGCTTTCGCCGCACGGGCAAACTGGGAAAAGACGCGGTTATCCGTAGAAGGCACTCCCTGGCCAAAAGTTTGGGAAAGTCTGGCGATTTTTACTGGAACTCCATATTCTTTAAAATACCCGTAGCAGAGATTTTCCGCCATTCGCTTCCCCAGCGGATAGCAGCTCCTGGCAGACAGAAGTTCCACCCTGCCGGAGCCTGCAGCTTCTTCCGATGCACGGCGTCCGTCGGAGCAGTCAAGAGTCCCATAGACTTCCATGCTGGAAAGATAAACCATACTCTTTACTTTACAGCGTCTTGCCAGCTCCATAACATTCTGGGTCCCATTTACAATGCTCTGAATCACTTCCACGGGATGGGAAATCATCTCCCGGGAATCAGTAACAGACGCGCAGTGCAGGATGTAATCGATATGGTCTGCCTCCTCGCAAAAATATCCTGGAAAATTGCAGTCACATAAATCCGCCTGAACCAGGCGCAGACGGTCTGTTTCCGTCAAAGCAGAAATGTCTCTGGAACGGTGCTTTGCTTTTTGGATGTCACGGACGGAAGCGACAATTTTATTGTCCGGTTCATTTTCCAGCAGGTGCTTTGACAGCATGGAACCAATATAGCCGGTGGAGCCGGTGATAAAATACGTCGACATATTACTCCCCATCATTTAACTCCTTGTCATACTCTAATTCTGATTCATAAAAACAATATGGTTTAAAAAAATCTTTATTTTCAACAAATTCATTTGCTTCCCTGTCCCAGGCAACGTATCTTCTGACAATTATAGCCGGGTTCCCTGCCAAAACCACATTTGTTGGGAACTTTCCCATCACCAGACTTCCCATTCCAACAATACTTCCCGCGCCGATATCCGTCAATAACCCCTTTCACACAGCTCCCGAATCCAATTGCTTTTACTTGTCGCGCCCCAAATCAGGAATCCGCGGTCCCCGGCAGATACTTTCAAAAAAGAAGGATAGTGAAACTCTTTTTCGTCCCCTACCTCCTTTTTTGAATGATTTTATAGACATGTGAAATGCTCAGACCATATTTTTGGGCCAAATCGGATATTTCGTAATCTCCACTATAAAAATCTTCCCTTAACATGACATTTCGATCTTGTTTGTCCTGCCATTCATGATTTTCGGGAAAATATACCGTAGATCCTGCCAGCAGGTCCGCTACTTTTCTGTAATCCTCTTCGCCTATGAGTTTCCTCAATTTGTCTAATGCTTTTTTTGAATTCATCTCTACTCAATAAATATCTGTCCACACCCCAAAATTGCCTGGAATATTTCCTTCCGGAGCATCGTCTCATTCGGAATATGTCCGGCATTAATATACTGCCGTATAATTGTTCCGCTGATTTCCACTCTGTCCGTAAGATAGTGGCGGCAGGTTCGATCTGTGACAATCTGTTTACATTTTGCACAATAATATGGCTCCCTGGTTAAAAGCAGGGAAATCCCCAAATCCCTCGTTTTCTGCAGCTTATCTGCCAACTGATGGGCATCATAGGGACCGTAATATTTTCCCACTCCCGCATGATCACGTCCGATAATGAAATGTGTACAGCCAAGATTCCTTCGGATAATCGCATGGAATACTGCTTCCCTGGGACCCGCATAACGCATCTGCGTTTTCAGACCCGCCATATATACCCGGCCCGGCGGGTAGAATTCACGAAGCATTTCTTCATACGCCGCCATTACCGCCTCTTTTGTGAAATCCCCTTTCTTCTTCCAGCCTGTGATCGGGTTAATAAACAAACCATCACATAGTTCCAACCCAAGCCGTTGAATGTGCTCATGTGCCTTATGGATCGGATTCCTTGTCTGAAATCCCACAACTGTCTTCCACCCCTTCTCCCTGAATATCTGTTTCGTTTCTCCAGGTCTTAAAGCTCCTTCCAACAGTCTGTCCTCCAGCAGCCTGGTTTTTCCTCCCACCCGGAACCGGCTCCGGCTCTTTTCTTTGCAGACTCCCGGATGGGCATCCTCCAACGTGCAGAATATCTTTCGGATATCTTCCTCCGACACCTGAAATTTACTTTCTGCTTTGATTTGCGCTACAGATTTTCCGTCCAAAGTAAGATCAATCACGTCCCCTTCTGTAAGACGGCGGTACACGGCTTCCGGCACGTCCAGAGTAATCGGCATCGGAAATACCTGACCGTCTTCCAAAGTATACCGTTCGACAGCGCTGTGAAAATCCTCTTCCCTCATAAAACCGTCCAGTGGATCGAACAATCCTGTCTGAATATTGATCAGATCCTGTAACGTTTCCTCATTGAGCCGTACCCGTTCATTCATATCGCCTGTCCCCCTATGACTAATATACTTTTCCATACTTGTCCGCAATATAATCCAAAACAGCCTGATACGTTTCCTCTATCGACATGTAATCCGTCTCCAATATCAGATCCGGTGATTCCGGCTCCTCAAAAACCGTATTGATTCCGACAATTTCCGTCTTCCCCAGATTGTCACGATACATCCCCTTGACGTCATTTTTCATACTTACATGAATATTTTTTTTCAAATATATTTCGTTATAGCCCGGAATTTTTTTTCGGGCTATCTTTCGCAGATGTTCCAGGGGGCTGATATTGCAGATGATTCCAATGATATCATTTTTATCCAGAAGATATGCCCCCAACAAAATCCGTTTGATATTCGCTTCCCTGTCCGCGTCGGAATATCCCAAATCCCTGTCGAATAAATCCCGCACTTCGTCGCCGTCCAGCAGACAGCACCGCCTTCCAGACTCTTTAAAATGCTTTTCCAGCATTCTTCCGATTGTTGTTTTACCCGCTCCTGAAATTCCGATCAGCCAGATAACCATACCTTTGTCTCCTCCCAAAACCGATTTATTCTTACGGCCTTTATTGCAGCAGAATAGATTCCGATCTTACTTCTTCCTCCATGTCCCGCAATACTTTTACACAATTCTGTACATATTGTCCCACTGCCGTCTCTTCCGACATCTGAACGCCATATACGCCGGATTTATAAATCTCGTACAGCGCCTCAATTTCCCCGATAGTTGGGATCGGCCTTGTCTCCATATTTTTCAGAATCTGCGTGGCAAGAAATACCTTCACGTCAAAAAACAAAGCCTTATCGATGATATATTTCTGGAAACGCGGAATCTTATCAATGCCTATATCCGTGGATAAATCGCCCCGGTCCACCAAAATATAGTTTGTGAGCGGCAGGATCTGGTTGATACGGTTCACCGCATCCAATGTCTCAATCTTTGTAATCAAATCCGTTTTGTGGTTAATCAGGGAGCGCGCCTCTTTGACATCCTCCGGCTTTCTCACAAAAGACAGGCCAATGAAGGACAGCGCGTATTTGTCTGCCAGCCTGATTAACTCCCTGTCTTTTTTAAAAAGGAATGGAATTCTGTCATGGATTCCCCTGACATGGACGCCCTTATTGTCGATTAAAACCCCTTCCGATTTCGACAAAAATACGATTTTTTCATTATCTGCGGACACCACATCAAATTCAAAAATACTGTCGTTGGCCCAGGCGGTCATACCCGGCTTCAAATGAGTATAAAATTCCGGATAGTTAAAACACTCTCTGGGAATTTCGAATTTCTTTCCCTTTTCCAGCCGGATGCCTCCGCCTAAAAGCCCCCTTGTCCGCACCTTATTGCCGGGAAGATCCATAAGAATATCTGCTTCCGGAACCTGACTGCGAATTTTCAGTATATAATTCTCAATATCCTCCAAATTCCCATGCGCTCCATTGATTCGGTAAATATTCCGGTCCTCATGGATTTCCGATAAGGACACTTCATTTAATAACGCCGGACCCACTGTTAAAATGTAACGCTTCACTTCACTTCCATCCTTTCTTCTGTCAGATTCATAAATATGGTTGCATCCTTTTTCTGCTGCGCCCGCAGCCAATACCCTGCAATCAGAGAGGACATCATTGTTGTCAAAATCAGTACCGTAAAAAATTCAACGCTTATGATCTCATAAGAATATGCCACTGTGGCAAGCACAATCCCCGGCCCGCCTCTCGCGTTCATCGTGACCGCAAAATTAATTCTGACCGGCTTTCTGACATTCGTAAACTGAAGCATGAAAAGCGTACCGATTGCCTCCAGTCCGAACGCTGCAATGAAAAACGTACTGAAGCGCAGAAACGAAAAATTATGCAGAAGATTCAGCTGTATGCCCACCAGTGCAAAATAGACCGGCACAAAAAAGGAAAAAGCGAGACTCCCCAAAGCCTCCATTCTGGATTTGGTCTCTGCGTCGATTCCCACAAACGTCTTTACCACATATCCTACCAGGAAAGCCGCGTACATAATATTGATTCCCACCCAGGATAACCCCGCGCAGACAATCAGCAGGATCACAAAACTGACAGTATAAAAATCCGTTGATTTCCATGTCCTTATCCGAATTCGGGCATGATCGGAAATTACCTTTACAATCGCAAACAATCCCAGCGTAACGCCAACGACGAGCAGCATATCCGACAATCTCAGTTCTCCCGCTGCAACAATCCGGGTCGCTGCATTTAACAGAATCCACAGACACAAATCCTGAAGAGTGGAAACTGTCAAAATCGTATCCGAAAACCGAGTGTTCATAATCCCCATGTCAAAAAAAATCTTTGAAATAACCGGTATCGAGGTAATGGCCACCCCAATCACAAACACAAGGCCAAAAGCAGTGAAATTTCCTATTTCCCCAATAAATGCCATCCGGAAGAAGGGGATAAAAGGAATGGCGCACACCATGGGGATCACCGTCGCGCCCACAAACACACATCCCAATATCCGGCCGTTTTTTTTATCCAGCTCCAGTTTCGTGTTGTATCCGGATAAAAACATCAGAAAGATCAGACCGAGCTGGTAAAAAATATTCAGTACCTTCCCTTCCTGCTCATAAGCCTGAAATACCAAACCCATGAAATCCGGAAACAGGTAATACAGACAGCCTCCTCCCAGGATAATTCCGCCTGTTATTTCTCCCACCACTCGCGGCGCTTTTAACTTCTCAAAAAGCGAACCGCACAGATACGCACAGCCAAGAAGAAAGGCCAGCGCCAGCAAAGTAGCTATGGTTTCTTTTTCTGTCAATGTTGTCAGATTCATTTTCTTATCCCCCGGTTATCTTGATTACGGCGGCCGGGCATCCGCTGTCATGTTGCCGGAATGCACCTGGCCGGGACGCCGAAGCCGCCGCCTTTGTTGCTTTACAGTATAATCAGGGGACCGTGGCCGGACAATAGATTTGCCCCGGCTTTGTCCTTTCTCTAAGAAAATGGATAATTTTTAGCCTTCCTTGTCAAAAGGGAAGCCAACGTCATAGACATCATCTTTTATGTAGGAATCCTCTGTGTAAAAATTTGATCTGCACCGAATTCCAGCCGCTTCCAGAGAACGGTAAATATCAATAATATCCGTCGTCTTTGGATAATCAGATATCTCCTGGCGCAGATCCTCCAGATGATCGAAGGAGGATAGCGCCACTGCCCGAACCGCTTTTCCTTCCATATCTTTTACGGATATCACAGGAAGGTTCAATTTTCTGCATTTGCAATCTGGGTTGCAGTCCACGATATATGCCAGTTTTCTTTGATTCTCCTTTGTTAAAACATAAAAAAGTTCCAGGGAATGTTCGCCCCCCATCCGAAGCGCCACGCTGCCGTCCGGGTATTTCTCAAACAACCGATTTACAATAGCAAATACCCTGTTTCTTTTTTGGGCAAAGTTTTTATATACTCGATACAGATAACGGGTATACTGAAATTTTTCATTTGTATTCACATCTAACGTTCTCGCCCCGACGATTCCTCTGAAATACGGAAGCAGAGAATCATCGCAGACGTCATGTGCCTGATACAAAAAGTGGGGTTCCCGATCCATGTGGCTCCTCAAGGCCAGAAACTCCTTCCCCACATGATATTTCAAATACAGATGCTCCCTGGTTATCGCGCCAAAATATCCAAAATAGCTCTGCAAAACCGGTTTCTTATTCTGAATAATATTTTTAATAATTTGAAAATTATAAAAATCCAACATTTGCACTTCCACATATTCCCTGTCAAACAGTGGATGTTTCAGGGTATCACCTTCCAAAATACCATGCAGCAGTTTAAAGAAATCCACATAAGAAAACATTTCCTTCGCCGCCCTGTGACAGAATTCACCTCCCGAGACCACAAAGTAGGTGTGAAATTCTTCCCTGACCAAAGGCTGGCCATGGTCGCTCATAAAGATTCTCTTCGTCCCCCTGTTTAAATAATTCATATAATATTCCATCTGCTCATCCAATTCCTGATGCGCCTGATGAATCCGGGAATATTCATTGAAAAAATCTTCATCTTCTATCCTGGACGAAAGATAGGGAGCATGTCCCTCCGTCAAAGCATGCGCTACCAGGAAAACCGGCTTATCTGACGACAGCAGATTATACAGCATATCCCAGAAAATTTCCGAGCAGGGCGCATATAAATTATGATAGTTGACAGATTGTCTTTTCCGCCCGAAAATAGACAAATACCCACTGATTATTTTGCAATCATACCCATGAACCTTTAAATCCAGAAGAACAGATCGGAAGAGCACACGTCT
>CAJUDN010000001.1:33004-67679 GCA_910585355.1 uncultured Lachnospiraceae bacterium | reverse complement strand
TCCTGAATTTCTTTTTTCAGATACAGTTCATCATCAATCAATGTTTTTCCCAGAAACAATGTCTGTGCTGTTGGATTTGTACGAGGCGTAACCGTAAAGGCATTCTCAAAACTGATTCCGTTTTCTATCTGTCTCTGTAAATACGGCATGTCCTGGCCTGTACCGTAGCCTACCGCATCCATCCACACCATCACGATATCAGACTGTCTCCCGTTATGTAGTCTGTCCCTGATTTCCGTCAGAAGAGCCTGTATCTCTGCCCAGGCCTTTGTAACAGATAAATCTCCCGCGTCGGACAGCTGTTTTTGGTACTTTTCTGCCTGCACAAAATTGCGGATATAGAGAGATAAAAAAAACAGTTTTCTGGCGCAATGCATCTGATACCAGCCGTCTTCCGCCATAGCCAGCTTCTTCCTCTGCACATAAAACTCCAGCAAAACCGCTTCCCGCCAGCCTTTTCTGGCAGGAAAATCGTCAAGCAGTCTGCTGCTGTAATCAATTTCTATGATTCTATGAATCTCATCCTCACAATAGATCCCCTGCTGCTCCAGATAATCATAAAGAAACGTCACCGGCTTCTTATGCTGTATGCACCAACTTATTTTTTCATCATCCAGCCCTTTGGAAACGACCACAATTCGATCATATTTTCCCGCCTTTTCCTTCTTCATCTCAGAAAAAAGGCAGTAGGAGAATTCCTTCCCACAGGTAAAAAAGAAATGCGAAAAGTAATTGATATCCTCCTGATCCGCGCCTACGCACAGAACCCGTTCCTTTTTCGCTTTGTCTGCCCACATTGCCAGCTTCTCTTCGCCCAAAAGTTTTTTTCTGAATCTGGGATACTCTCCATCCAGTTGATATTTCAATATAATATCGTTTAGTTTTCGGTTAATGTCCATTCTTACTCCCACTCATCCTGTTGGCGCCGAAGCATTTGTTCCAGGCGGAAATCAATGACGTCTATCTTCTGGAATCCCGCCTCTTCTGCTTTCTTTATCATAGTCTTCTGGTAATCCCAGCGCGCGGTGATAAGCACCAGCGTCCTTCTGTCAGCCCTGTATTCGCGAATCAGCCGGATTCCTTTTTCTTCTATTTTCTCCTGACCGGCGGCCGCTTCCGAGACTGCAAAACCGATGACCTTGTCACTCATACCCTGCCGCTTAAGATAATTCCAGACGAGCCTGCCGATTTTTCCGGCTCCATACAGCAAAATCCTCTCACAGCTGTGTATCAATGTCTGAAAGCCCAGCAAATACATGTCCGCATTCATGGTATAGCGTCCTGCCCTCCCCACATCCAGGCTTTTCATCAGCAGCTTGTCTGTTGCCGGAAGATGTTCCGTCTCCTCCTTTTGCACATCTCTCAGCGCAAAATCCGTATATTTAATGTTATACATGATAAACTCTACAAATTTGGAAACGGCTGCTTCCGTCCGCTCTGAAAAGCTGCCGCACAGCAGGAATCCGAGAACCTCCCGGTAGCAGAAAAGCCGTCCTCGCAGACTGGCAAACGACGGCCCCGATGTCATTATAGAATCGTTCCTGATCCGGTAACGAAGGTATTCCTGTTTTCTGTGGGCGATTCTTTTTACTTTCATATAACACTGAAAAGTAAACGGACAGTCCTCATGTAGCATACCAGGCGTGAAACGGATTCCCGTTTTTTTCAGCCAGCTGCTCCTGATAAACAGAAGACAGGCCGCATCGCAGAAATCATCATTTTCCATCAGTTCACAGAACAGCTCCTCCCCGGTCCGCACCCTGGAATACTCTCTCTTTCTCTGATAATAGTTATCCTTATACTCCTTCTTCTTTAGTTCCTCTGTCTCATAAAAGCACTCTGCATCATAAGCCAGAATTTCCAACGCCTCTGTCTCAGCTGTTTCGTACATGCCTTTTAAAGCATGTTCCGCCAGACAGTCGTCGCTGTCCAGAAAGAGAATATATTCTCCCCCTGCACGGTCAATTCCCGCGTTTCTGGCACAGGAAAGCCCCTGGTTTTCCTGCTCGATAATAAGGATCCTGTCGTCCTTTTCGGCATATGCTTTCAGAATATCCAGAGAACTATCTTTAGAGCCATCATTTACACAAACCAGCTCTATATTGCCCATATCCTGAGAAATCACGCTTTCCAGGCATTCTGCCAAATATTTCTCCACATTATACACCGGAATAATTACAGAAATATCAATCTGCCCCATATATCCTCCCTTTTCAATCCAAAGTTATGATATTCTGAAATCCAATCCTGTTTAAATTATCCAGCAGTTCGTTCTGATATCGTTTTGTCACCGCTACTATAACAGCGGAATTTTGTACATATGCTCCCAGTTCATAAATGCTCATTACTCTAATCCCATCCTTATATCTCTTTTCGGACGCCTTATCGGATATCGCATAAATTAAATTTTCGTTTGCCTTTCCCGTCTCCTTCAACCAGCCGCATACTTCATGTCCCCTGGCTCCCGCACCATAAATAATTACAGTGGAATATTCTTCTGCCGCTTTCTGCAGCCGTAATGGCATTTGGAATATTTTTTCAAGAAAAGTCTCTGGATTATCCATAATCAAAGAAAGCTCCTCTTTCTCTTCTTCATAAAAAGCGGATAAATCCAGTTCTCCCCTAAAGTTCAGTTTCTGATATTCTGACCGTACTCTTTCTAAAAATTCATGTCGATATTCCGGGGCAATCCGCCTTACATTAAAGATACTCCCCTGAAAACAGAACATATAAAAAATAGGAAGGTACTGCCCGGACAATCCCGCATCTGCAGATACTTTTTGATAGATAAACCGATGCTCGTCACAAATACAATAGACCTTTCCTCTGCTGTTTACAGATGACGAGAGGTTATCCTGCCGGTAGCGATAGTAACTCTGGTCAGATAGATATCCTCTCTGCGCTTTCATCATCACCTGAAAGAAAAAACCCTGATCCTGATAAGAGGCTCCAGGCGTTTCATTATAAAAAATCTGGTTCTCCATCAGAAACTTTTTGTTGTATACACCGGTACAATTTGCTATATACCCCCGGAATAACGATTTTATTTCCTCTCTGGACAGACGTCTCCCGTATAATTCATTTTGCGGCACAAGATGTGCCTCTTCAAAAACCCGTTCTGGTTCCTTCTTCCAAAAAAAAGCAAAATCGGATTTGACAAAATCACACTGCTCTGTTTCTGCTATTCTGTAAAGCTCTTTCATCATGCCCGGTTCAATATAATCGTCCGACTCCACAATCCCCACATATTTTCCCTGCGCCGCCCGGATTCCCAGATTCATAGTACTGCCATAACCGGAATTTTTCTTATGTATAACATGGATCCGCTCATCTTCTGTTGCAAGCTCGTCCAGAATTTCAGCGCTTCTGTCTGTAGAGCCATCATCCAGGCACAGAATTTCTATCTCATGCAGTGTTTGCTTTCTGACGCTTTCTACACATTCCCTCACATATTTTTCTGTATTGTATACCGGAATCAGAACGGATACCAATACCTCCATCTGTTTCACCCTCCTATCTGATTGTTTCCCATAATTTCAGCGCATTTCGGATCGTATCCTGCATATCTGTGTAAGAATACATCCCCAACCGTCCGCCGAACAGGACATTTCTCTCTCTCCCCGACAGATTCTGGTATTTCCTGTACCTTTTCTGGTTCTTTTCATCATTGATTGGATAGAACGGCTCCATTCCCGCTTTCCACTCCAACGGGTATTCTTTCGAAATAACAGTCTTCTCCTGTCTCCCGTATTCGAAATGTTTATGTTCAATCACCCTTGTATAAGGGGTTTCCCTGTCTGTATAATTGACCACCGCTACTCCCTGGTAGTTATCCGTGTCCACAAGCTCTGTCTCAAAACGCAGACTTCTATATTCCAGTTCGCCGAAAACATATCCATAAAATTCATCCATCGGCGCTGTGCAAATAATTTTTTCTGCTTTCGAAAAATACTGCTCTCTGTGTTTTGTGTAATCTGTTCCCAGCTCTAAATCACAGCCTGCAAACATTTGTTCCATAATAGGCGTATATCCGCCGATAGGAATTCCCTGAAAAATATCTTCGTAGTAATTATTATCATAACGAAAACGAACCGGAATTCGCTGCATAATGGATGCCGGGAGCTCTTTGCAGGGTCTTCCCCACTGTTTTTCCGTATACCCACGAATCAGCTTTTCATAAATATCCCTTCCAACCAGAGAAATTGCGTGATGTTCCAGATTATCAGAATCACCGTCGGCTTCCGCTGCCTGTTTTTCAATCATCTGTTTTGCTTCTTCCGGCGATGCAATTCCCCACATCTTTGAAAATGTGTTCATATTAAAGGGCAAATTGTATATTTCACCACGAAAGTTCGCAATGGGCGAATTGATAAAATGATTAAACTCCGCAAATTGATTGATATATTTCCAAATTCGTTCATCACTGGTACGGAATATATGCGCTCCATAGGTATGTACCACAATGTCCGCTATCGTTTCTGTATAGCAGTTACCGCCGATATGCGGTCTCTTTTCCAATACCAGACAGGTTTTCCCTGCCTTATGCGCCTCATGTGCAATCACAGCGTTAAAAAGCCCTGCTCCGACTAGCAAAAAATCATACATCTTTTTTCCTCATAATTGAAAGAGCAGATCGTCCGCCATCTGCCACCATAAATCTTCCCCTTTCAATCCCTCTCCTTTTGTTATTTTTATAACCAGACCCGTCTTTTTTTCCACGCGACTTTCTTGCTCCCGTTCCTCTCTGCCGTTCAGGATCATATAGTTAAAAGGCCCCTTTTCTGTCAGCATTGCGTCATCAAACAAAATGTTTCTGATTGCGTGGTTAATGTCTCCATCCTCCGAATACCGAAATCTCTTTCCATCCGGATTTGGCCAGTCCGGCCAGAAATCTTCTATCACATGAAACAGGTACTTTTTAAGCTCCTCATATTCTCTGACATCCATTTTCCCGGAATCACAAGCGTTTTTTGCCTTTCTGCAAGAGAATCTGATCTGGCTGTAGTACATTTTTTTCAAAGCATTCCCGTATTTCCCGGTGAGAGAAAAGCGGTCAAAATTTTCCTTCATACTATCCAGTGCAGCTCCAAAGGATTTTAACGCCTTTGTAGATGTAACCGTATTTCCCTCCCGCGTCCTCAGATAATAATATAAAGGCTCTCCCACACGGCAGATTTGCTTTGATAAAGCAATCAGAACCGGAACAATCGGAATGTCATTAATCGCCATAGATGGCTGCCGGATTGCATATCTCCGAAAAAGCTCTGTCCGAAATACTTTTCCGCATAGAAAAGTCCTTCCCTTATTTATTAAATCCGTATCCAATTCCGGCGCCTGTATTGACCGATCCGGCATGCGAATCCCAGATACGTGCTTTTGTCTGCAGCCGTTTATCTCATCTACATAGTACAAGTCGCAGATCACGATATCCGCCATTTTTGCGTATTCCATCATTTTTCTTGCGTAGTCTCTGTCCCACCAATCGTCGGCATCCAGAAAAGTGATGTACTCCCCTCTGGCCATCGCAATCCCAAGGTTACGTGTTGCTCCGGAACCTTCGTTCTCTTTCTCTATATAACGGATCCGATGATCGATAGATTCATACCTTTTGCATATATATCCCGAACCATCCGTAGAACCATCATTAATCAGAATAATCTCCATATCTTTATAAGACTGGGCAAGGACGGACTGAATACATGGCTCCAAATATCCTTCCACATTATAGACAGGAATCACCGTTGTCAGCATAACCTGGCCCCCTTTCTCAGTGACAGGTATATTTGTTCGCCTATTCCTCTGTTTTCCGACTGCCTCCTGTCAGTCTCCTGGCTTCCGATTTTCGTAAGAAAGGCGCCCAATATGTCTTCGCATCCAAAAATACGCATTTCTTTTTCATACAGAATTTCGTTTCTGCTCATACACCGTCCCGCGACTGTCTCTACATAATCCCGCCAATCCCATGATATATGCATTTTCAGACAGGTATGTGAAAAATCGCAGGTGTCAATTAAAAAACATTCATAGTCTTCAAACGTCTCGTGGCATACCAATGCAACCGCATGCCGCTCATCCAGCATTTCTATTTTCTGAAATATATTTTTAGACTTCCCATTTATCTCTGTGCTCCAGCTGCCGGCAAAGCTGCCTGTTTCTCCTGTTTGCAAGTCTATAACACCGATGCGGGACGCCATCTGTGGAAATAAAATCAGCTTATTTTGTATTATTTTTCCATGTACGCTGGCATATCCTTTTACAGATTCATTTATTGTAACTGGCATAGGCCATGATTTTTCAATTCTTCCATTCCCGGCATTCATACGCAAAACCTGTCCGCTCTTCCCAGGAACAATATAAATGTTTCGCTCATCGCATAAAGCAAATATTCCAGATATATCCGGCAAACGCCAAAATCCTGCAATTCTTTTCTTCTCCATGTCGAAGCCCAGCAGACAGTCCGAATCCATCACCTGCAAATATATTAAAGCGCCCAACCTTCCTACTGTGAAAACTGTTAACTGCCGTTGAGCGCTCAACGCGCATTCCTTTTCCAAATACCCCTTCCAATCCTGTAATACCGTCACGGAAAAATCAATCATGTTTAAAGAAAGGAAATATGGATAACAGGCCGGAACTAAGACCATATCATCTCCGTAGACAACAGCATCCGCAAACTTCCAGCCATTTTCCTCATTGCCAGGTAATTTGATCTTCTTAACACATTGGCCAGTCTCCCGATCAAGAATTGCCAGTTCCCTTGCAGACAATGGAATCAGCACCAGCCAACGCCCCCAGGGCACAGCGCTGCCATATAAAGATCCTTGAAAAATTTTTTCACCAGGAACAGCGCCCATATTTTGAACCTTCCCTGTATTTAAATCCATCCGAAAAATCCCGTTGAATGCAGAAGAAAAAAACAACATACTCCTATTTTCTGCATTGATATAACATGCCCTGTAAGGAATCAACTCCATCACTTTTATGAACATCCTTTCCAAAATGAAAAACATATAAATGCAGCAGTTCAGTCAAGAGAATTGCATTGCGGATTTTGATGTAAAGCGTCTCATCTCATGACCGAACTGCCACTAAACGAATTCCAAAATTTTTATCAGACAACTGTTCAAAGGAGTCTGCTCAAATACAAAGCTAGCAAGCCTGCCTTAAACTTTACTTCGCTATCGTCAGTGTCAAAACAACTGCTTCCCCTTTATCAAAGGTAACCTGAACATACTTCTTGTCGCCAACTGCCGCTGTCATGAGTTTTCCTGACGGGAACGTAATCTTGTTATCCTGAATTGTACAGGCAGACGTCAAATCTGTCCCAAATGTTTTTCCATCTGCCCCGATCTTGACGCTCTGAATCTTCGTTGCCGCCTGATTGCCTGCGCCAAGGTTTGCAACTATCTCAAAAGTTGTCGTTCTGTCATAGTCATATTCTTTTACAGTAATAGACGGGGCTGCATCTTCTGTTGCATTCTCAGCAAGAATCTCTGCAGTACTGTCATCGGCACGCTCCACATAAGACCAGGTCACAGTCACATCAGCAGCTGCCAGATTTGCTGCGGAATAGTCACCCTTCGGATTGCAGGCGCCGGTCAGACCGAACTCGAAGCTGTTCCATGCAGTTTCCGGAATGTCAGCCTTCGCTGCGTAGGAGTATGCCTTTGAGGCTTCATCATACTTCACTTCATAGTTCTTGTCATTGCCTTTCAGTCCCACAGTAACGGACGCCTCCGTACCGCTGCCGCCTGTCTCCTGTACGGCTGCGGCCGCTTTCTTATCGACTAAAAGGCCCAAATACAATTCTGCCCCGTTATCATCATCTGTAGGAGCTGCTGTAAATCCGTCTGTGCCTGTTACCATTTTTACATTTGTGTTGGCGGCGGTCTCCGCTTTCACGGTAACGTCGGCATCCACAGTTCCCTTATTAACCACCTTCAGTTTTGCGCTGTCCTTGGTATAAGTGTTGGGAGCGGACAGGAAGTATACGTTTGCGCCCGACTCAAAGGTGGCATCCTTATTCTTCGCTCCTTCTGTCGCCGCAATCAGTCCCTCTGGATCCATGGTGTAAGTGAAAGGATTTACCGCGCCCGCTTCCGCTGATACAGTTGGCAGCTGAACAAGAAGGACGCTCTTATCCACATGTCCCTCAAATTCACCTTTTCCGGTGGTGCTTCCGGTGTCGTCCGCAGCAAAGGCCGTAAGCCCCGTTCCCATCACCATAGTTCCTGCCAGCAGCACGGCCAGCACTCTGTTTCCTTTTCTCATTTCTTTCATTTCCTCCTTCTTAGAGTTTATTTTTACAAAGCCCTTATGGCTTTATAAACAAAGTTTTCAATCAAAACACCAAGGATTACCAGGCTGAAAATCCTGCCAGTGTCCCAAGCCTCCTCTTAAGCCTCCACTATAATCCGGATCGTCACCCGCAGAGTACTGATGGTATTCTGTTCTTTGTCCACCAGGTGATAGACCATTACACAGTCATAAGTCCCTGCCTCCAGCGGCTGTTCCAGCGCGATATGTTCCAGAAAACTTCCCACCGGGATCACCGGTGAACGGTAAATCGGCTCTTCTTCATTTTCTTCTAAAAACAGGTCAAAATAAACGGGATTTGTATTCCCGGCCACATTGTCTACCCTCGCGTCCGGTGAGACGGCGTCTCCTGTGGCAAAATGCCATTCTGTGGCCATATTAACCGTATAATAACCCGGTTCCGTGAATTGCGCGTCCACCATTTCCTCTGCGACTTCCTCTGCATTCTGCTCATTAACCACCACATTCCTTCTGGGCTCTGTCTCGGCGGCAGTATCGGATGTGTTCCGCCCCAGCACCAAAACCACAATCACCCCGATTAGCAATGCGATAACAGCAATACATATGATCACCGCGGTCTTCCCGACTATTTTCCCATTTCCCGTCTTTGCTTTACTTTCGTTTTCCCCCATTTTCTTTATCCATCCTTTTCTTCGTCTAAAAGCGGCAATCCAGAGACAATCTGTCTCCCTTTTTTATTTCCGCCGCATTTCTTTGCATCCTCCACGAAATCGAAATCCCCACCTTCTGCTGCCTGTAAACGAATATTACAGCCCGAAAATCTGCTGTCCCTCCACCGCTTCGTATAGGGCCCGGTATATGTAAAAATCCGCCGGTTCCGTAATCTTGATATTGTTTTTCGTGCTGGCGGTCAGGTGCATAGGTTCGCCATACAGGCTGCACAGATGGGCCGGATCAATCGTTTTTCTCTCGTCCCGCTCTGCTTTCTGATACAGTGCAAAAATTTTTCCAAAGTAAAAGGACTGGGGCGCCTTCGCCACATACATCTGCTCACGGGGAAGTACATTGCAAAGATTCTCCCCGTCAATGCTTTGGACAATACTTTCTCTGACGGCTTCCGCAGTCACCGAGCTGCCATATCTTTCTACCGCTTCAATATTCTGCGTGATCAGCTTCCCGGTAATCATCGGGCGTACCCCGTCATGAATCAATACAATATCCCTGTCAGCACAAGACTCTTTCATTGAGACCAGACCCTGGTAAATGGAGTCGTGGCCCGTCTCACCGCCCGGAATGATCTTCTTCACTTTTGTAATGCCAAATCGTCTGAGAATCCCTTTCAGCTCCTCAATCCACTCCCTTATGCACACGACCACGATGGAATCGATTCTTTCGTGATACTCAAAATGCTCCAATGTATAAATAATGATTGGTTTTCCGTGTAATTCCAAAAATTGCTTCGGCTTCGACCGGCTGTTCATCCTCCGGCCCGCGCCTCCTGCAAAAATCAAAGCTGTAACCATCAAATCCTCCCTTTTTCCGCCCGGTCCTGTGCAGGCCTCTTTTTTTAATAAGGAACATTGGTCACCTTCTTAAAGTGATGTGGCAGGTTTCAGAGAATCCCCTGCCGCTTCGCTCCCGGTACTTCTCAGAACAGGAATCCGCTTCTGCCCCGAATTCCCATGGTCCCTAGAGTGTATCTGAAAATTCATTCCTAACCGTGCGGCAGTCTTTCGCAGTCTCCTTAAGTCTTCCCATATCCGCATCCTGTTTTTTCCAGTATAACCGGACAGAAAACAAGACAAAACTTTTCGTAGAATATCCAATTCTGCGAAAATCCTGAAAAAATCCCGGAAATCCGGCATTTTCTTAAGCCACCTGACCACAAATCTGACCATAAAAATCCGAAAGGGAATCCATCTGTCTCCGTTTGGAATCCATGGTTGGATGAACATAGCGGTTCAGCGTGATCTTTACGTCGGAATGGCCGAGAATCTCGCTTAAGGACTTCACATCCATACCGTTTTCCACACAGTTGGTCGCGAAAGTATGCCTGAGGGCATGGAATTTCCGGCCGTCGATCTTAGACTTTCTCAGCATTTTCCGGAACCGGTACTGCATGGTCCTGGGCTCCAGCGGCTTTTCCCCGCCGAATACATAAGACCGGCTGGTGTCAAGCCGGGCGAGAAGGCCCGCCATTTCCGCCGTCAGCGGAATGATTCTTCTGGAGCTTTCGCTTTTGGGATCCGTTTCCATAAGAACTGTTTTTGTCCTGCATCCTTTCATGGTGATCCGCTGCACCGTCCGGTTCACCGTCAAAGTCCGGTTCCCGAGATCCAGGTCTTCCCATCTCAGCGCACAAAGCTCACCCAGCCTCAGCCCTGTGTGCAGGCACAAAAGAACCGCAGTTCCAAATGAATCCAGTCCGTTGTAAATACAACTAAGAAGCTTTTTCTGCTCTGCCCCGGACAGAACTGGTGCAGACTTCTTCTTCTCCGTCACCGGCGGTCCTTCCAGCATGGGAACGTTGGAGAAATAATTTTTGTTCGCGAAATGAAAAATCTGGTTTGCCACACAGCAGACGCTTTTCTGCATGCTCCCCGACAACTCCTTTTCTGATAGGTGGTCAAAAATCTTCGCAAAACATTCCGGAGCTTTTTCCGCGGAAAGAACGCAGAAACCGGCCTGCTTTTCCAGATGCGTCCGGTAAACCGTGTCATATTTTGCAAAGGTGGAATATTTCCGCTTTTTCTTAATCTGCACAAGCCATTGTTCGGCGGCCTGGGAAAACAAAACCGCTCCGCCCGGATGCGGCGTGTTCTCCATGCCGTCCGGTTTTTCTCCGCTTAAGTCCGGACCGGCAAAGCCGCTCCGGACCAGGAAAAGTTTTTCCTTCACCTCTTCATAAGTTTTTCCATACAGGGAACGGTAAACGATCCTTCCCCTGTTTTCATCAAATACCTTATAGCGTCCTTCCCATCTTCCGTCTTTCCTCTTTCTGATGTTTTCTCCGTGTCTTGCCATATTCCTTCCTCCTTATATCCGCGTCATAAATGATACAGCGGAATTTGCTACCACAAAACTGACCACAAAAGGCCGGACTTTCTATGTTTTCCGACAGAATTCGACGCGTTTGCAGCTGCCTGTGGCTGAAAAAATCCTCCGGAACCATAGAAGGTTCGATATTGATGCAAAATCCTCTTATATATTTTAAAATAATGCCGATATAAACAATAAGTGCAAGAGGAATTCTGCGTATTTTCTGCATTTTTTGCTTTCATAGAATTGGATATTACACGAAAATCCAGTCCTTCTCTTTATTCTCTGATATCCTGTAAAACGAAATATCTTAATGATGGAAATCTGATGGCAGAGTGTTTTGCGATCAGTTTTTGTTTTGCCGGCGTTGTCTGTATTTTTATTTTTCGGGCATAAAAAAACCAGACAGGTCTTCTCGGCCCATGTCTGGTTTTTCTTTTTTACTTTATGTTATTGCCGCCATAGCAGTTCAGGTGAGTCTGTGCGCTGACCGCGCTGACTGTACGAAGTGATTAACGAATATTTTGAATTATATGAAATAGCAAAAATCCCTGCCTTACGGCGGGGATTTTGGGATTATTTTCTTTCAGTTCTAAGGGCCTGCGCCGGCTTGAGGTTTCATTTCACAACCCCCTCCGTGAAAAGACCGTAAAAAATGCAGGCGGCAGAGAAGTCTGCCTTTTAACCATTCCAATCCACATCATATGTACGCTCCACAGCAAATTTGTTGAGATAGCCAGTGGACATATCAAAGTTCAGGTCATACTTGTATTCCAGCCCGTAGTGCAGCCACATAGTCTCGTTTCCCGTCCAGTCAGGATATTTCTCCGCAGCCTTCTTCTGGGTCAGCTCTGTGATCGGTACTCCGTCAAAAGAAATTGTCTCAAGAACGCTCTTATCATCCTCACCAGCCGCAGTCAGTTCCAGCCGGGCAATGACTGCCTCCCCAAGAGGAACCGCCTCTTCGCCTGTCGTAAAGGAAATCAGGAAGGACATATTATCCGTCACTTTGATACTGCCGCCGGTGTAGTAAGAATCCGCCTCCAGCTGGGTCGTGGGGTCTACGGTGATTCGATTAAAACTCTCGTCCACCCAAGACACCTCGAACCCCTCGTCCAGCAGAGTCTGAACGGTGGTCTCCCCAACTCTGATCTCTTTACCGTTTATGCTGATGGGAAGCAGAACCTCATCGCTGCCACTATCTTTGCCGTCCCCTTCCTCACCTTTACTGCAGGCAGCCAGAAACAGCATGAGCGCCGTCAATAATAAGCAAAATAAAACGCGGTTTTTTTTCGTATTCATGTTTTAGTATACTCCTTTTTATTTTTCCTTCCACAAAGTTTTGACCTTCGGGCAATACCTGCCAATCAGCTCCCGTGCTGTCTGGAACTGTTTCCAGTTGGCCAGGTACACCTTGTCTGATCGTTCACGGGCTGAGGCAGTATCCTTCCGGTAGTTTACAATCAAGGAAACCCCAATGCCGACCTTTTGACGCACCCTGGCGTTTCCAATATTATAGTGAACCTGAGTTTTTTCCTCCTCTGCCCAGAGCTCTTCCATATCTGATACCCGGTAAATGTGGCAGATACCCCGGAAATAGAGCCAGAAATCCGGCCCCACCAACAACCGGGCGGGGAAACTGTCCTCCGTCGTGTTGAGGAAATCCACTCTCCCGAAATTCTGCTGAGCGAAAGCCTCCTGGTCGGAGGGTGAAAGGGCCGATAAAGCTTTCTCAAACTGTTTCCGTGCATTCTTCATCGTATTGGCCAGATTGGCAAGCAGTACGCACAGCCAGATAAATGCCGCAATGCCTACTCCAATAAGAAGATGCACCCGCAGCACATAGGCCAGGTCATACCCCACTCCAAAGCCCAAAGCCACCATACCGACCACAGCCGCTACCATCCAGATATAGTACATTCTCTGCTGTTTCCCCCGGAAGGACCTCCATACCGGCTCGAAATCCTTAAGTTCCCTATCCAGCCATTCCCGCAGCGTCTCACTCATATCAGCCCCTCCTTCCCATGACAAACCAACTTTTTTGTGCAACAGGATGGATTTTCCCATTGCAGGGGAAACACGGACTCATGTCCCATTCCGCACAATTAAAAACCATCATTTCTTTATGTACCTTCTTCCTCTAATTTTTAGATTCCTGCAAAACTCTGAGAGGGGCCTCAGGAATCACCGCCACCCGGGGACCGCCGGAAATAAACTACTCGCTGAACCGGGTATAACTTTCTTGCCTCTCTGGGGTTATTTTACTCTTTCATAATAAAAAATTCAATATACTTTTTACGCAATTTGACAAAAAAAGAGGCCGCCCTGCAACAGTTCAGGCCGGAATTCATTCCCTGAAATCCGGCCTTTTGAAATCCAGCCTTTCTTGGCTGCCTTTACAAATGTTTTAGAGCGTGTCTGAAAATTGCTTTCCGTCAGATGTGCGTCACAGTTTGTGAGAAGCCGGATCCAAATGGGGAGGCGCGGCGGGCTGCGTTGACCGGATGCGGGCCAAATTTCTCCGCAAAATGGGACGTGCAGACAGCGGAAATGAATTTTCAAACACGCTTTAAGGACGCTTTTTTACGAAGCGTCCCTAAAATACGGTTTTTAATCTCCCATATCTATACCGTGTTAATAACCGGCCAAAATATATTGTTCAATCAACTTGTCCAGCTTTGCGCTGTACTGATAAATCGTATCATACTCCATTTTGGCATCTATGCTGTCATTAAGTTCCTTCCTCATCTTTTCAATTTCTTTTACTAGTTCCTGCTTCTGTTCATTCATTTAGGTCTTTCCCTCGCTTTCCCCTAATTCCTTCCGGCGCCGGAATAAAAGAATACTCAGAGAGGCGATGGCAACAATCACTGACAGCACCTGAGACACCGCCAACCCTGTTTCGGGAATTAAAAGCTGGTCTGTACGCAGCCCTTCAATCCATGTCCGTCCAATTCCATATCCGGCAAGATAAATCAACAACATCTCTCCTGTAAACCGTTTTTTCTTCCGGTACCAGAGCATGAATAAAAGCAAACACAGATTCCATAAAGACTCATACAGGAAGGTAGGATGCACCTGAATGTACTGGATTCCGTTTTCCGTAATCAGATGGTCCAGAAGTTCCTGTGATATCATACTTTCGTTGACAATACTCCGCTTCATCCGCATGGCAAAAAGGCTGTCCGTATAGCCGCCGAAAGCCTCGCAATTTACAAAGTTTCCCCAGCGGCCGATGATTTGTCCTGTCACCAGCCCCAGGCAGGCTGTATCCGCCATGGAAAAAAAGGAAACTCCTCTCTTTTTTGTAAAGACCCATAAAGCAATCACTGCCGCAATCACTCCGCCGTATATGGCAAGACCGCCTTTGCGGAGATTGATAATTTCCCCCAGGTGGTCCTTATAGTATGCCCACTGGAACACTACATAATAGAGCCTGGCTCCCAAAATCGCAAAAACAATACCATATAACGCAAAGTCTAAATATATATCCGGATTCTGTCCCCGTCTTTTTGCATCCGCCGAAGCCACAAAGAGCCCCGCAACCATTCCGATTCCGATAATTAACCCATAATAGGCAAAAGATACTCCAAATACAGAAAAGCTTTTCACCATATGCTGAACGGAAATTCCCAAGTGTACAAAGCTTAAATCTGCTCCCACCGTCATGTCTGTTCTCCTTCTATCGTTTGTGAATCCTATTTTACTCCGAAATATTACAAAAAGCAAATAAATTCGCATGACACGGCTCCCCTATTTTCGACAAATTGTTACTATTCACAGATGAACGTAATAGCATATGTCTATTTTAAATTGCCTGCGGCAATGGGACATATGTTTTGGCTCCAGAACGATACTGGCTCATGACGAATCAGCGCGATGATCCGTCATAGTGTAAACAGTAATGACAAATTACAACCGTTCAGATACCCCTCCTGAATCGTTGCAAATCCTTCCGTTGACTTTTTCATGACCGGCTTTTATACTGAAAGTATTATAAAATATGGAAGGGGTATCGACATGGAAATCAGAAGCTATCTGGAAAAACTGAACAGCTATGAAACAGAAATGATTGCACAGCGCCGGGATTTTCACAAACATCCGGAACCAGGCTGGAGGGAATTCCGTACTACCGCCAAAATTATTGAGATTCTGGAACAGCACGAAATTCCCGTAAAATACGGTCATGAAATTATCAATAAAAATTATTTGTGGTCCTATCCGTCCCCTGAAGAAATAAACGCCTGTATAAAACGGGCTGAGACCCAGGGCGCCAATCCTGATATATTAAAAAAGATGGGGGCTTTCACCGGAGCCTGCGCCGTCCTGGAAACGGGAAGACCCGGGCCTGTGGTGGCTCTTCGATTTGATATTGACTGCAACGGTGTAAATGAATCCGCCGAATCCGGCCGTCAGCCGGTTGAGGAAAATTTCTGTTCCGTCAATGAAAACTGTATGCATGCCTGCGGACATGACGGCCATGGAACCTTAGGACTTTTTGTCTGCCTTGCCTTAAACGAAATCAAAAACCAGCTTTCAGGCACTGTAAAAATAATTTTTCAGCCTGCCGAGGAGGGAGTCCGCGGCGCACAGTCTGTGGCCGAGGGCGGAATTCTGGACGACGTGGATATTTTCCTCACCAGTCATCTGGGAATGGGGTGGAAAACCGGAGAGCTCCTGGCCCTTTCCAGAGGCTTTCTTTCCACTACAAAGGTGGATGCCGAAATTTCCGGCCTTTCTTCCCATGCCGGCGCCTCTCCCCAGGACGGCCATAACGCCATTTTAGCCGCCTGCGCCGCCACTTTATCTATGCACACCGCCTGTCAGGACTCCCGCGGCGCCGCAAGAATCAATGTGGGAACCATAAAAGGCGGCAGCGGCCGGAATGTGGTGGCTGACCAAGCGTTCCTTCAGTTAGAAACCCGGGGGGAAACCGCTTCCATTGAGCGGACCGTCTTTGGCCGTGCTATGGATGCCCTGGAGGGGGCGGCAAAAATGTTTGGCTGTTCAGTAAAAACCGAAATTAAGGGAAGCGCTTCCAGCGCGGACAGTAATAAGGAACTGGAGCCGTATATCAAAGCAGGCGCCGCCCGCGTTCCCGAGATTCACCATTATGTATCCGACGGCGGGTTCTCCGGTTCCGAAGATGCCACTTACTTAATGGAAAAGGTTCAGTCCCACGGCGGAAGGGCGGCCTATATGTGCATCGGCTGTGACATTGCGGCGCCCCACCATAACAGTAGATTCAACATTGACGAACGTGCGCTTCTCATCGGTTTAAAGCTGTATGTATCAATTCTATGGGAAATTTTACACGAAACGCTTTCCAACGGATAAAGTAAATCAATAACATAGCCGCATACGCCCATTTTAAACTGCCCGCGGCAATGGGGCATATGCTTTGTTCAGGATGATGTTGGCCCATGACAAATCAGAGCAATGATTAGCCATGGCGGAAACAGTAACGGAAAAAGATCCGCAGTGGAAATATAAAATCCTGCAATTTACTTTTGATCCTTACTATGCTATACTATCAATGCTCAACAAGCTGGACATTGATAGTATAGCTCTTTTTTGAAAGGAGCTTTTACTATGAGAGGCGAAAATCCTATAAAATCTTGAATTCCTGGGAATTCAAGAAAGAAAACCCAAAGGAGAATGAAGATATATGAAATTAGGTATTGTCGGCCTGCCAAACGTAGGGAAAAGTACATTATTCAACTCTCTGACAAAAGCCGGAGCCGAATCCGCGAACTATCCGTTTTGTACGATTGACCCCAACGTGGGAGTCGTTCCTGTTCCGGATTTTCGCTTAAAGCTTTTGACAGACCTTTATAATTCTGAAAAAACCACTCCCGCAGTGATCGAATTCGTAGACATCGCAGGCCTTGTAAAAGGCGCTTCCAAAGGGGAAGGCCTTGGAAATCAGTTCCTTTCCAATATCCGCGAAGTGGATGCCATTATCCATGTGGTCCGCTGCTTTGAGGATCCCAATGTAATTCATGTGGACGGCAGCGTAAATCCGCTCCGGGATATCGAAACAATAAACCTGGAGCTAATTTTCTCTGATATCGAAATTCTGGAACGCAGAATCGCCAAGATGGGAAAAGGCGCCTCCTCCAACAAAGCCCTAGCTAAAGAATTGGACATCATCAAAGCTATGAAAGCTCATCTGGAGGATGGAAAATTGGCCGGAAGCTTTGAATGCGGGGATGAAGATGCTTACGCATTTTTGAGTTCTTTAAATCTCCTTACCTGGAAACCGGTGATTTTTGCCGCCAATGTCAGCGAGGAGGATCTGGCCGATGACGGCGCTTCCAACGAATTTGTAAGAGAAGTCCGGGCATTTGCCGAAAAAAACGACAGTGAAGTGTTCGTAATCTGCGCCCAGATCGAACAAGAGATTGCAGAGCTTGACGATGATGAGAAGAAGATGTTCCTGGAAGAGCTCGGGCTTAAAGAATCCGGTCTGGAAAAGCTCATTGCCGCCAGCTACCGTATTCTTGGACTCATCAGTTATCTGACCGCCGGGGAAAAAGAAACCCGTGCATGGACCATCAAAGTGGGAACCAAGGCTCCCCAGGCTGCCGGGAAAATCCATTCTGATTTTGAGCGCGGCTTTATTAAGGCCGAAGTTGTCAACTATCAGGATCTTTTAGACTGCGGTTCCTACACTGCCGCCAAGGAAAAGGGACTGGTTCGCATAGAAGGAAAAGAATATGTGGTGAAAGACGGGGACGTTGTACTGTTTCGGTTTAATGTATAGAGTGATCTCGCTGGAGCGTGTTTGAAAATTGCTTTCTGGCAGCTGTGCGTTCCACTTCGTGGGAAGTTCGGCTCAAATGAACGCGGCGTAGTGGGCTACGTTAAGTGAATTTGGGCTAAATTTCCCGCAAAGTGGGGCGTGCAGATGACGGAAATGGATCTTCAAACACGCTCTTGTCGACTAATTTCGATGAAAAAGACCACCATGTCTTCAAAAAATATTGGAACAATTCCACTGTGCATTTTGTGGAAACAGGGATTTAGGCAGCATTCAGGGATAAAAATGATTCATGGACATGATATTCTTAAGGAGACTAAAACATGGCAAAAGATATGACGGAGGGCAGTCTTGCACGGGCGCTGGTGGAATTTAGTATTCCTTTAATTTTGAGTGGCGTTCTGCAGCAGCTTTACAGCTGGGCGGATGCGTTTATCGTCGGGAATATGGAAGGCGGCGCAGCATTAGCGGCCATTGGTTCGACTACGCCGGTCATCTACCTGTTTACTGGCGCAATTACCGGATTCACAAACGGAATCTCCATTCTGGCGGCAAAATATTTTGGCGAAGGAAAGGACGATATACAGAGAAAACTTCTGTCATCCTTCGCTGTATCCATGGGATTGCTTTTTCTTGTGCTTAGCGCATTCGGTTTCTGCTTTGTGGAGTTTATCCTGCGTATTCTGGATACGCCGGAGGATATTCATCAAATGTCCGGAGAATACTTAAGAATCGTTCTGACCGGAATTCCGTTTGTCGCCGTTTATAACGTTTATGCCGCTGTTCTCCGAGGCTGCGGGGACAGCAAGGCGCCGTTTTATTCGGTTATGGTATCGTCTGCTGCCAATGTTGTGCTGGATCTGATCTTTGTCGGCGTGTTTCAGTGGAGTGTGGCGGGAGCCGCTGCCGCAACGGCAATCTCCCAGATTGCCATGATGATTTTTATGATCGGATACACGGTGAAACGGTATGAAACCTTGCGGTTTGGGCCTGGAGGCAGGCTGACAGACAGGACAGTATTGGCAGACGGATGTGCGTTTTCATTTCCTCTTACTTTAAATTCCGTGATCAGCTCGCTGGGAAGTGCGGCGCTTCAAAGCTTTATGAACAGTTTTGGCTCAACGACCGTGGCGGCAATCTCAACGGCCTATCGCGTGGACAGCATTATTATGCTGCCGATCATGAATCTTGGCGCGGGAATTTCTACGGTCACGTCACAAAATCTTGGTGCGGGCCGTATGGAGCGGGTGAAAAAAGGGCTCTATGTTGGAACCGGCCTCATGGCGGCGGTAGCAGCCTGTATGACGGTTTTTGTAATCAATTTCGGCGGAACTCTGATTGCGCTCTTTGGCGTTTCCAAGGAGTCCGTTGCCATCGGCCAGTCTTTTTTCCGTGCGCTGGCAATGTTTTATGTATTATTTGGCGTTTCGGCGGCCATCCGCGGGTATATTCAGGGAATAGGCGAAGTAAAATTTACAAGTCTTGTCGGAATTTCCTCGCTGGCAGTGCGGATCGCGATGTCTTACATTCTGAAGCCATTCTTTGGAAATATGGTGATCGCGTATGCGGAAGTAATCTCCTGGTGGTATCTGTTTATCATGTACGGAGGACGCCTGATGCTGCATTGGATGAAAACGCAAAAGGAGCGGAATGCATAAAAAGAGACTGTAAGCACGAAGTCCTTTTTGTTTATAGGAAAGAAATCAAAAACCTGTCAAGAACAGGCATTGTCTGCATTGCAGATTCTCTTGACAGGTTTTCTATTTTCAGGCCATTTTCTCCTGGCCGCTGCATTTTCGTACGATTCGGGCCCCTTTTTCATGTCATTCGCGTATTGATATCCGGGTCAAAAAACATCCCGGGCGGACTGTTCTTAGTCCAGCTCGTCCTCTCCGACCAGCTCATCATACTCTTCCGCATCCAGAAGCTCATCAAAGGCATCCGCCACGATTTCATATTCTTCATCGCTTTCGATATTCTCAAGATCAGGAGTTCCGTTCACATCCTCCACATATCGGTATAAGTATACCTCTCCGTCCTCCGCCTCTCTTCCATCCAGGGGAAGAAGAGCAATATATTCTCTGTCTCCCGCCTCAAAAATCGTAAGCACCACACATTCCAGTTCTGTTCCGTCGTCCAGGGTCAGGGTGACTGTCATCTCCTCTTCGTTCTCTGCGTCCTGATTCCCAAGTCCGTTATTATTCTTTTCGTTTGCCATCACTTTTTCCTCTCTTTTTCCCAAATATAAGCTGTTGATTTGGGCGCACTGACTGTACACGGGTGTACTGGCATATCTGCGCTCTGTTTCAGTCTGTCCTGAATAAGCATATCAGTAAACCCATCAAAAATCAATACTCAATTCCCTTTCTTGCTGGAATCCCCCTGTCGTAAGGATGCTTCACCTTTTTAACTTCCGACACATAGTCCGCCATGGAAAGCAGAAGCTTTGACGGATCTCTTCCGGTCATGACCACCTCCAGAGCTTTGGGCCTGTTTTTTAAAAACTCCTCCACTCTTTTTTCAGGAACCATCCCGTAAGTTATGGCCGCCATAATCTCATCTAACACCACCATGTCGGCCGTTTCTGCCAGGGAAACGGCTTTCTCAAACAATTCCAGATTGTAAGCCGCCGCCTCCTTTCTGGTCTGTTCGTCCATGGCGGACACAAAGCCGAAGACTCTTTCGCAGGGAAGTACCGTAATCTGCGGAATTGCTTTTAAACCTTCCACCTCTCCGGAATCATCCGTTTTTAAAAAGCGGGCTACGGCAATTTTTTTTCCTCTTCCCGCCGCCCTGACAGCTTGTCCCACAGCCGCACTGGTTTTTCCCTTCCCGTCGCCGCAATAGATATGGATGCATCCCATGTCGTCTCCTCCTTATTCTGTCCGCACGAAACCACAATCCTGGCCGGACACCGGCATACATTCCCCCACAAACCTGGAAATCTCCTGCCTTCTGTGGTAGCGCTCCCGAACAGCACAGATATGTAACCGCTCCTTCGCCCTTGTCATGGCCACATAAAACAGGCGCCGTTCCTCCTCAATATCCTCCGGAAGCTTTGCCTTATGGTGGGGAGATGCTCCCTCGTTGGCATCGACAAGAAACACCACCGCATATTCCAGTCCCTTGGCGCTGTGCATGGTAGACAGGGTCACCGACGGTCCTGCAGGCTCTTTTTCCGTTGCTTTCTGCTGCTTTAAGGTCTCCTCATACTGCCTGACATGCTCCATCCACTCCCCGGCTGTCCGGAATCCGTCCGCGCTCTCTATCAGACGGTCCGCGATTTCAAAGAGCTCTTCCGGCTTCATCCTGCGAAATTCCGCATATTCTTTCAAATATTCATCATAGCCCACGGATTTTCTGATATACTGGATGGCCGCCTTAGGATTTAACCTGCCTATGGTCCTTATATCGCCTTCCAGGTCGCAAATTCTCTCTTCCATCCATTCCTTATCCTGATAAAAAGATCTCACCGCATCCAGAGAAACCTCGGCGCTCTCGAAGGCGTCCCGGCTCAGATACCGTCTGGGGCGGTTCATAATCCGGAAAAAATCACTCCTCTTCCTTCTCCCCATTCCCAGAGTCAGATAAGAAAAGAAATCTCTGGCAATCCAATGGCTGTACAGGCTTGGAAATACATCCCGCATGAAAAAGGGAATATTGTATTCCATAAGCTTTTCCGCCAGAAGCCCGGAGGCGTTCCCGGTACGGAACAAAACCGCCATATCCCCATATCCATATCCGGCTTCGGCATACTGTCTGATTTTCCTCGCTACCTGCCCGGTTTCCTGAAGCGGGTTTTCGTAAATAACCACGTCCGCCGGCCGGCCCTGGCCATGAACAGGAATCAGCTCCTTTACATACCGCACCCGGTTATGGGAAATCAGCCGGAGGGAGGCCTCCACAATTTCCCTGGAGGAGCGATAATTTTCCGCCAGAAGCACCCGCTTTGTTCCCGGAAAATCTTTTTCAAAACCCAGCATAATTTCCGGCCTTGCCCCGCGGAATCTGTAGATGGACTGGTCGTCGTCCCCGACAATGAACAGGTTGTTCTCCGGTTTTGCTAACATCTTCACAATCTCATACTGAATCCGGTTGATGTCCTGGAACTCGTCCACCAGAATATAACGGTATTTCCTCTGCCATGCCTTAAGAATATCCTTTCTTTCCGTAAACAGGTCATAACACATGGTCAGGATGTCGTCAAAGTCGATCTTTCCCATGCTTCTCAGCATATCCTCATATCCCTGATACAGCTTTTTAAACCATTCCTCCGGGCAGTTTCTGGAGTAATAACAGTTAAGGTCCAGGCGGTTCCCCTTCACATAGCTGATCTCATTCATCAGGGAGGCGATAAACTCTCCCTCGTCCTCCACTTCAAGCTCTGACTGCCCTATGTATTCCTTAAAAAACCGCCGTTTTTCCTCTTCCCCCAGCACGCTCCCCGCCTGAAACCCATAGGCAAGCTTTAAAATCTGGTAGAAGATGGCATGAAAGGTCCCAAAACTTACCCTTGACCAGTCCTCTCTTTCTCCCTGACAGACGCCCTGCCTCATCAGGCTGGAAAACCGTTCCTTCATTTCCCTTGCCGCCGCCTTCGTAAAGGTAATCACAAGAATGCCGGAGGGGCTTACGCCCTGCTCCAGCAATCTTTTTATCCTGTGTGTAATTACAGTGGTCTTTCCCGAACCGGGCCCGGCCAGAACCATCATCGGACCGTCCTTATGGGAAAGCGCCGATTTTTGTGCACTGCTAAACTCCATTGTAACTTGTACTTTCCTTATTCACAGTGGGTTTCATGATAAATGAATGTATCATGATACATGAATATATATTCCGGCGTCTCACTTTATTTATGCCTCTAAAAGCGCGATGCCCTTTTTGATTCTCGCAATGGACTCCTCTTTTCCGATAATCTCCATAATCTCCGTTGCGCCGGCCGGAGTCATCTGCTTTCCGGATACGGCTGTACGGATGGGCCACATCACAAAGCCAGTCTTAACATTCTCTTCCGACACATATTTCGAAAGCGCCTCATAGAGAGCATCATTAGAGTAGTCCCCCTGGGCCTCCAAAATCGGAAGCACTTCCTTTAAGGTTTCCAGAGAAGTTTCCCGGTTGGTCTTCATCTTTTTATGGATGTACATCTCCGGGTCATATTCCGGCAGGGTCTCAAAGAAATCCACCTGGCTCTCAATCTCCGGCAGCACTTCAATTCTTGTCTTTACCATGGCCGCGATCTTCTTAAGATCCAGAGGTTTTTTAATGACCTTCTTAAGATAAGGCTCCGCAATCTCATAAAAGCGGTCCGCATCCATCTTCTTTAAGTATTCGCCATTCATCCAGCGGAGCTTTGTCATATCAAAAACAGCCGGGGATTTGCTCATATTATGATAATCAAATTCCTTTACCAGCTCTTCCAGGGTAAAGAACTCTTCATTTCCGGCAGGAGACCAGCCAAGAAGAGCAACAAAATTCACTACTGCCTCCGTCAGAAAACCCTGCTCCTGCAAGTCCTCAAAAGAAGAGTGGCCGCTTCTCTTACTTAATTTTTTATGTTCTTCGTTGGTGATGGTGGGACAGTGAACATAAATAGGAACCTCCCATCCGAAAGCCTCATATAAGCGGTTGTACTTGGGGGCGGAAGACAGATATTCATTTCCTCGTACCACATGAGTAATTCCCATCAGATGGTCATCTACCACATTGGCAAAATTGTACGTGGGATATCCGTCAGATTTGATCAGTACCATGTCATCCAGCTCTGCATTGTCCACACGGATGTCCCCGTAGATGTCATCATGGAAGGTAGTGGTTCCTTCCCTGGGGTTATTCTGGCGGATGACAAAGGGCATTCCTGCCTTTAGGTTTGCCTCCACCTCCTCCTTTGTGAGGCTTAGGCAGTGCTTATCATATACCATGATCTCTTCGCCGTTTACATTTTTCTTTAAGGACTCCAGTCTTTCCTGGGTACAGAAGCAGTAATAGGCTTCGCCTTTGTCCACCAGCTTCTTTGCGTATTCCATATAAATTCCGGCCTTCTGGCGGTCGCTCTGAACATAGGGGCCATAGCCTTTGTCCTTATCAGGTCCTTCATCATGAATCAGGCCCGTCTTTGCCAAAGTGCGGTAAATGATCTCCTCCGCGCCTTCCACATAGCGCTCCTGGTCGGTATCCTCAATGCGGAGAATAAAATCCCCGTTCTCGTGTTTTGCAATCAGATACGTGTAAAGAGCCGTTCTCAAATTTCCCACATGCATCCGGCCGGTGGGGCTGGGTGCAAATCTTGTCCTTACTTTTCCCATATTTTTTCTCCTGTTATTATATTCTTTGCGGCCGTTTTGGCGGGCCCTCACATATCCCCGCGCAGGCCGCAAAAACAAAACGGCCGCTGCTCCTCCGGTCTGCCTAAACAGCCATATTAAGCAGATGACAGGCCAGGTTGAAATATACCATAAGACTTACGGCATCCACAATGGTTGTAATCATCGGAGATGCCATAATCGCCGGGTCTAACTTTAATACCTTCGCGCCAATAGGCAGCGTACATCCGATGGTCTTGGCCACAACCACTGTGCAGAATACGCTGAGCACCACGGTCAGGCAGATCATCGTGTTGCCGGGGTACTGAATCATCAGCCGCACAAAATTCACCACAGCCAGGACCACGCCAACCATCATTCCGACGCGGAGCTCCTTCCAGACCACCTTTAGAATATCTGCCGGCTCAATTTCCCCCACGGCCATACCACGGATAATCATGGTACTGCTCTGGCTTCCCGAGTTTCCTCCCGTATCCATGAGCATGGGGATAAAACTGACCAGAAGGGGAATCGCCGCAAAGGCGTTTTCATATTTCACAAGAATCCCTCCGGTGATGGTGCTGGACAGCATTAAAATAAGCAGCCAGGGAATCCTGTTTCTGGCAAGCTGGAACACGCTTGTTTTCAGATAGGGCTTTTCACTGGGAAGCATGGCGGCCATCTTTTCGAAGTCCTCAGTGGCCTCCTCTTCTATAACCTCCATCACATCGTCGACGGTAATGATACCCACAAGCCGCCCTTCCCTGTCCACCACCGGGAGACACAAAAGACCATAGCGGCTCATGGTATCCGCCGCCTCCTCCTGGTCGTCCGTGGTAACAACCTTGATCACATGGGTATCCATAATGTCCCCCACCTTTGTCTCATAGGGGTTCATTAACAGGTCCTTAACGGTAACCACGCCTTCCAGCTGGCGCTTTTCATCCATCACATAGCAGGTGTAAATGGTCTCCGAATCAATTCCATGGCGCCTGATGTAGGCAAAGGACTGCTCCACCGTCATGTTCTTTTTTAAGCCCACATACTCGGCAGTCATAATACTTCCCGCGCTGTTTTCCGGATAATTCAGAAACTGGTTGATTAATTTTCTCGTGTCCGCTGTCGTATTTTGAAGAACACGGCGGACCACGGTGGCCGGAAGTTCTTCCAGCATATCCACCGCATCGTCCACGTAGAGCTCCTCCACGATTTCAGAAAGCTCCTTGTCGGTGATACTGTTAATAATATGCGTCTGCGTTTCCACCGGAAGTTCCGCAAACACATCTGTTGCCAGGGCCTTCGGCAGCATACGGAATACCACAACCGTCCGCTCCGAATCCAGTTCCTCAATAAATGTGGCAATATCTACCTCATTTAACTCTAAGAGGGCAACCTTAAGCTGGCGGTATTTCTTTTCCTCCGCCAGCTTAAGAAGCTCCTCCATGTCAACTGACTCATCAAATTCATTCGACATCGCTTCTCCTCCATTTCCATTCATTTCAGGCATGGAGACAGAACGTCCATCAAGAACGGCAATACACATAATGGCCGCGCACCAATATGTCTATTGCCTCAGGTTCCGGGTGGGCATCCGCCTCCATCTTACGACTTCGACCTTCCATTATGTGTTCACTTCCCTTCTTTTCTGGTCTACTCCTCATTATAAGTAAATTTTATCCACTTGGCAACTGCTTAAGCATTTTTTTCAAATATTTCTTGTAACAGTTCACGGGGCAGGGAAAAACAGATAAAATCCGGCGTCAAGCTTGCTTGTAAGACTGATCTTATCTGTTTTTCCACATCGGGGGAACGCCCGATGCTTCTTGTCCGCGGTACGCGGGCAAGAAGATGCAAGGCTGAACTGTTACCATTTCTTATAACCGTTCAGCCCTGCGAAAATTAAGGCCGGAAATGCTTTTTAACATTTCCGGCCTTCCTGACTTTTACATAATCTTCTCAGAACTCCGATTACTCGTTATCCTCTCTTCTCTCGCTGCGCTCCCGTCTGTCCCCACGGTCGCGCCTGTCTCCACGGTCTCTCCTGTCGTTATCACGGCTTCCGCGGTCACGCCTGTCATTGTCGCGGCGCTCCGGGCGGGCCAGCTTTTCCAGATCGGCGGTCATATCTTCCGGTCTCATGGTCAGATTGATTCTTCCCATACGGTCCACTTCCACCACCCTTACGGTAACCTCATCACCAATGTTTACCACATCTTCTACCTTGGCCACACGCTTATCGGACAGTTTGGAAATGTGAACCATACCGTCCTTATTGGGAGCCAGTTCAACAAATGCGCCGAATTCCATGATCCGTACCACCTTACCGGTGTAAACCATTCCAGGCTCCACATCGGTGACAATGTTCTTAATGATGGAAATGGCCTTATCGATCATCTCCTGATCCGTACCGCATACGTTTACGGCTCCGTCGTCGGTAATATCAATCTTAACGTCTGTCTCAGCGATAATTCCATTAATCACTTTTCCCTGTTTTCCAACCACATCACCAATCTTAGCCGGATCAATCATGATCTGGGAAATCTTCGGCGCATACTTGGAAAGCTGCTTTCTCGGCTCGGAAATTACCGGAGCCATGATGTTATCCATAATATAAACCCGGGCCTCGCGGCATCGTCTGATGGCTTCCTCAATAATTGGACGGGTCAGGCCATGAATCTTAATATCCATCTGTATGGCAGTGATGCCCTTATGGGTACCGCCCACCTTAAAGTCCATATCTCCAAAGAAATCCTCAAGGCCCTGGATATCGGTCAGCACCAGATAATCGTCATCGGTCTCGCCGGTCACAAGACCGCAGGAAATGCCTGCAACCATAGACTTAATCGGAACACCCGCCGCCATTAAGGACAGAGAGGATGCACAGATACTTGCCTGGGAAGTGGAACCGTTGGATTCCATTGTCTCGGAAACGGTACGGATTGCGTAGGGGAATTCTTCCTCACTGGGCAGTACCGGAACCAGCGCGCGCTCCGCAAGAGCGCCATGGCCGATTTCACGGCGTCCCGGCCCTCTGGACGGCTTTGTCTCGCCGACAGAGAAGGACGGGAAATTATAATGATGCATATATCTCTTGGTGGTCTCGTTCTCATCAAGGCCGTCAAGGCGCTGCGCCTCGGAGAGGGGAGCAAGGGTACATGCATTTAAAATCTGAGTCTGTCCGCGGGTAAACATACCGGAACCATGTACGCGCGGTAAAAGATCAACCTCCGCAGCCAGCGGACGGATTTCATCAATCCGACGGCCGTCGGGGCGCTTATGATCTTTTAAGATCATCTTTCTTACGGTCTTCTTCTGATACTGGTAAACAGCGTCGCCGACGAAAGGCAGCCATTCTTCGTTCTCGGCAAAAGCCTCTTCCAGACGGTCTGTGATCGCACGGATATTCTCTTCGCGCTTCTGTTTCTCGTCTGTAAATACGGCCTCCTCCATCTCGACAGGCGGCACAATCTCCTTAATAGCCGCAAACAGCTCCTCCGGAACTGCACAGCTCTCATAAGAGTGCTTCTCCTTGCCGCACTCGGCAACGATCTTGTCAATAAAGCGGATAATTTCCTGATTTACTTCGTGGGCCTTAAAAATTGCGTCAATCATGGTCTGTTCCGGAATCTCATTGGCTCCGGCCTCGATCATAATCACCTTTTCTCTTGTGGACGCAACCGTTAAAGCAAGATCGGAAACCTTTCTCTGGGCCGCGGTGGGGTTAATAATAAATTCTCCGTCAATCATTCCCACCTGCGTGGTCGCACAGGGACCGTCAAAAGGAATATCAGAAATGCTGGTTGCTATGGCGGAACCTAACATTGCCGTAAGCTCCGGGCTGCACTCCGGATCTACGGACATTACCACATTGTCCAGGGTTACGTCATTTCTGTAATCCTTCGGGAACAGCGGGCGCATGGGTCTGTCGATCACACGGGCTGTGAGAACGGCATTTTCAGATGCCTTTCCCTCTCTCTTTGTAAAGCCGCCGGGAATTTTGCCGACAGCATATAACTTTTCTTCAAATTCTACGCTTAACGGGAAGAAATCAATCCCATCCCTGGGCTTGTCAGATGCAGTTGCGGTAGAAAGAACAACTGTATCACCATAATGCATGAATGCCGCACCGTTTGCCTGTTTGGCTACCCTGCCTACTTCAACCGTGAGGGTCCTGCCTGCAAGGTCCATGGAAAAACTTTTAAACATGGCTTCGTCTCCTTTTCTTTACATAAATTAATATCCTGATGTAAAGGTTAAAAGGCCTTTTGACTCCTGACGCCCACGGATTGCTCCGCATATCATACATGACCTTTTGACCCTGGCATCATATTCTGGCAGAAGAAGCCGAAACTACTAAACCGTACACGATATGCTCATGTACCCTTTAGCGGTCTCGGATGTTTCTTCCGCCGCAGTGTGTTTCGGAACAGTTACTTCTTTAACATATAAGGAATTTTCCCTATCAGCGCCGAAAAACGGCCCTTTTTGTAAAACAGGGGTGGAGTACATTCCTGCTTCTCCACCCCCAAGTCTGCGATTACTTTCTGATGCCTAACTTCTCAATAAGAGCACGGTATCCTTCCAGATTCGTTTTCTTAAGATAAGCAAGAAGACCGCGTCTCTGACCTACCATCATAAGAAGACCGCGTCTGGAGTGATGGTCCTTCGGGTTTTCCTTCAAATGCTCCGTGAGCTCTGCGATTCTGGCTGTAAGAATGGCGATCTGAACCTCCGGTGAACCGGTATCTCCTTCTTTTCTGCCGTATTCAGCGATAATAGCCGCTTTCTTTTCCTTTGAAATCATGTTGATTTCCTCCTTACTATGAATCTTCTTACCGATCACTAAGTCCCGGTTGGAGTTCTCCGCAAACCGAGTGCCGGCGCTTTTACATACCATTGAATTATGGCATATTTCTCAAGTTTTGTCAACGGATTTTTAAACTCTGTTATTCTGTATTTCATCGCCAATACATATAAGACTGCCTGCGTCCGCGCTGCGCCGCTTAATGATTGATATTGGCCTGAAAGGCTTTAACTATCATGTTTTCGAAGGTACGGATGTACAGCGGCTTTTCTATATAGCCAAGAGATACCAAATCGATGCGAAGAGCCTTATGGAAGTCTTTTACGGGCAGTATGTGGAGATATTCCTCCCTGGGGCAGCTCTTATTATGGCTCTGAATCCGCGAGGACAGCATGTGAGGAGCAAAACCAGCGCCCACGCCTTTGGCGCAGAGAGAGATCTGGGTATCTGTATCGCTGAGCAGGTAGGGTGAGGAAAGATGAATATGATGCTCGTCCAGATATTCCTGAAGCATGAGATTCATGACGCTGGTAGAGTAGCTTTTGATAAATGGGATAGCTGAAAATTCCCGAAGATCAATTTCTGAACCCGGGAAACGCTCGGCTTTGCTTCCGAAATATTGGCGCAGAAGACCCTCAGAGATTATAAATCGAAGCGGATCTTCACAGAGAGGACAGAACGACAGATCATCGCTGTAACGGGTATTGACACCCAAAAAGAGATCCAGATTGCCCTTCCGAAGATTTTCTTCCAGAACAACAGTATCATTCATAAAAAAACGGATTTCCACGTCGGGGAAGGCGCGGCAGTATTCGGGCATGACCAGGGGAAGAATGATTTGAGCGCGGGACGCGCTGATCCCCATGGTAAAGCTTCCCTTGATTCCGCAGGCATGCTTTGCTAAAGTGTCCTCCAGGTTACTCTCAATGGCCTGAATTTTTCGGACGGACTGGAGCATGGAATGGCCGGCTTCTGTCAGCTGGAAACGCGGCTTGCGGGTAAAAAGCTGCACGCCGTAATGCTGCTCCATCCGCTTGATATGATCGCTGACGCACTGCTGGGATACAAAGGCACGCTGGGCGGCCTTGCTGATACTCATCTCCTCAGCTACCAGCATGAAAATTTCCTGATTCGCCTGCATAGAAGGATTCTCCTTATGGAATTCTATAACAGCAGTGTAGCACAGAGAAATAAAAATTACAAGTTTAATATTGTATATATGCAAAAATAACTTGTTTGCTTTTAAACATAGAATTTTGTATGATTATTACAACAGAATACGGAAATAGAATTGCAGATTGTGTGAATTAACCAAAAATGGCAGAACAAATTCCATGGTACCAGAGTCTGTTCCCATGGCAGTTCTGTTCCGATGTGCTGAATATTTTTTGGAGGAATAAGTTTATGGCAGAAACGAATGAAAAGATCAGTTGGAAAAATGTTGTTATAATTGCCGGCGTCTTTGTTTCATGGGCTATCGGTTCGGGCTCTGTTACAGGGCAGGCATCTTTACAATATTTTTGCGGTTATGGAATATGGGGATTTGCGGGAATTGCAGTAGAGGCTCTGGTGCATCTGTTCTTATTAATTTCATTTTTTAAACTGGGTCATAGAAGGAACTTCAAGAGTCCGCTGGATATTTTTACTTATTACTGTGGCGAGAAAATAGGTAAAGTGTTCCAGATATTGTCACTGGGCCTGTTATTTGCCGCTCCGGTTACGATGATTTCTGGCTTTGGAGCAGCGCTTAATCAACATTTCGGCCTTCCGACAAAGCTTGGTTCCATTCTTTTGGGAATTTTGTGCCTGGTTACGGTTATCCTGGGTCTTAAAGGCCTGGTGAATATCATCGGAAGCATCGGACCTTTTATGATCATTTTGATGATTGGAACGGGCCTTTACTACTTTATACAGAATGCCGCCGGGTTGTCTGCCGGAATTGAGATGGCCCCGAACATGGGATTTTCTAAAATCGCACCGACGTGGTGGCTGGCCGGTTTATATTATGTCACCTGTACGCCGCTGCAGTCAGCGCCGTTCTTCACGGCGACAGCCAAAGGTTTCAAGAATATCAGGGAATTGGTGTATGGTGCCATTGTGGGCGTTATCTTCTACGCGGCGGCGGATATTGTTATGTGCTGTTCTCTGTTCTGTAACATTGAGGAATTAGGAACACAGATGATTCCCAACCTGTATCTGGCCAATACCATTTCCCCGATGCTTGGTTTTATCTTTATTGTAGTTATCTTTATGGCTATTTTCTCATCCTGTGCACCGTCCATGTTTACGCTGTGTGCGGTTTTCAGAGAGGAGAAGACGCCCGCTTACAATAAGTTTGCAGTTGTTCTGGTGGTAGCTTCTGTGCTCTGCTCTATGACGCTTCCATTCGACAAACTGCTTGGTCTTGTATATGGCGTATATGGCGTACTGGGCGGAATCTTGGTGCTGTTTATTGTTGCAAGGCAGTTTCGGGAGAAGGATACAGCAGAATAAGAAAAGAGGATTGGAATGAATACATTTAAACTGGCATTGATTCAGGATACCTGGGAACTGGGCGGCGTGGAGACCAATGTCGCCAAGGCGGAGGCAAGAATTCGGGAAGCCCGTGGAAACGGCGCAGATTTTATCTGCCTGCCGGAGGGATTTAATACTGGCTACTACTGTTTCAAGTATGATGTGATGAAGGCGGCAGCCGAGACTATTGACGGGCCGACCATCACAAAATTACGCGGCCTGGCAAAGGAACTGGGAGTCCATCTTCTGGCCCCCATTATGATGACTGCCGGCACCGGGATCGTAGAGAATACAGCCGTTCTCATTGACGATGAGGGAGCGCTTCTGGGGCATTACTCTAAGACTCATCTGGTGGGAAATGAACAGCTCTATTTGAATCGTGGAAGAAAATTCCCTGTATTTCAGACGAAATACGGCAAAGTGGGCATCGTGATCTGTTATGATATTTGTTTTCCGGAGACGACGCGTATTCTGGCTTTGGAGGGAGCGGATCTGATTCTTTGCCCGGCGGCCTGGAGAGATGGCTCTTATTTTCGTGAATGGCTGAATCAGGTGACGGAGGTTCGCGCGCTGGACAATAACGTATTCGTTGCGCTGGTTAATTTTACGGGCGAACTGCCGGGCTCTCCGTTCTGCGGCTGCAGTCAGGTAATCAATCCCATCGGTCAGGTGCTGGGAAGATGCTCTGCGGATAAGGCGGAGATCCTCTATCAGGAGATCGATATGAACCTTGTTCACAAGGAGAGAATGAGCAACACAGTCATGATTGATCGCCATCCGGAATTATATTCACTGATAACAGAATTATAAAGTTGGAAGTGAACGCGGCACAGGTAAAATAAAACGAAAAAAAGGTGCTGTCTGACGGAAAAGCGGTTGTCAGCGGCACTTTTTTCGTCCTAGAGCGTGTCTGAAAATTGCTTTTTGGTGAACAGGCCGGTAGAAAGCAGGACAGGAAAAAGCAGATCAGGAGAAAGGACAGATTATGGCAGTCAAAAGTGAAAACGAGCAGGTGGAGGAGCTCTTACGGGGGGCTTATGATCTTCATGTACATACGGAGCCGTCGGCATTTCCGCGGGAACTCACCGATTGGGAGCTTCTGCAGGATGCAGAGGAGGCACAGATGGCGGGCGTTCTCATTAAGACCCATTACGGCTGTACCGCAGATCGGGCAGCCGTGGTAAATTCAAAAAGCGGCTGTCAGGCGAGGGCCTATGGCGCCCTGGCGCTGAATTGGCCCACTGGCGGATTGAATCCGTATGCTGTGGAAAATTGCCTGCATCAGGGCGGGATACTTATCTGGATGCCCACAAGGGATGCGAAACATTGTCTCACCTATGGCAATATGCCGGGAGATTTTTTTTCTCGTCCGGGTATTACGGTCCTGGATGAGAAAGGAAAACTTCTCCCGGTGGTCTATGATATTATGGATATCGTAAAAAAATACGGCGCGTATCTGGGAACAGGCCATCTGAGTCTGGAGGAGTCAGTGCTTTTGTGCCGCGAGGGCCGGGCGCGAAAGGTAAATATGATCCTGACTCATCCGGAATGGAACCGGACCATGGCTGGAGGAGAAATTCAGGCGGAGCTGGCCTCCCTGGGTGTGGTGATCGAGAAGAACTGGGTGAACATTGCGGAACAATCGGTTTCTATAAAGAAGATGGCGAAAAATATCCGCATGGCCGGTGTGGAACACACCTATATCGCCACGGACCGGGGGCAGAAGGGCTTTGAGCGTCCGGTGGAGGGCATGAAGCGTTTCCTCTGCGCGCTTCTCGATACGGGCTTTACGAAAGAAGAACTCGTAACCATGACTCATACGGTTCCGTCTTGTATCGCGGCGGGAGAACCGCTGTATGAGTGAAGAGTCAGGTACTATCTTTCGGAAGTTCCGGTGAATAAAATACCCGCTGTCTACCCCCTCTTAACCCCTGCAAAGCCGGACGCAGGCGCCGCTGCGCCGTCTCTTTGCAGACCCACAGATAATGCAGACACCTGGCGCTTACTTCACTGTTGTTTCCGCAAGGTAGTATTAGATACCAGCCAATCTCAAAATAACAAGAAAAAACTTGTTTTTATTCATAATATACTTGTTTGATATTGGGTAAATAAAGGAGTATATTAAATGTAGAAATTGAAGTTAAAAAAGGAGGAGCTTAGTTTGGATGAATCAAGATTTGAATTCAGCGGCTATAAGAGCGGCAAACTGATCAATGGAATTGAACGCTCGGCTCACCGGGCGCTTCTATACAGCACCGGGCTTGACACGGAAGATTTACATAAACCGTTGGTTGCTGTTGTGAATTCGTTTACGGAGATGGTTCCTGGCCACATTCATCTGCGGGAGATAGCGGAGCACGTAAAGGCGGGAATCTGGGAGGCCGGAGGAATTCCCCGGGAATTCAGCACAATCGCACTGTGCGACGGTATTTGCCAGGGACACAGCGGCATGAGTTATCCGCTGCCCAGTCGTGAGAATATCGCGGATGCGGTGGAGATGATGATCGAAGCCCATCATTTTGATGCGATGGTCATGCTGCCGGGCTGCGACAAGATTGTCCCCGGTATGATTATGGCGGCTGCCAGAGTGAATATTCCTGCCATTATTGTTCCGGGCGGCCCAATGCTTGCGGGGAGCTATAAAGAGAAAGAGATTATTACCCTGACAGATATGAGAGAGTTTATCGGTCAGACACAGACCGGAAAGCTGTCCGTGGATGACCTTCTGGAGATCGAAAAAAGAGCGCTTCCGACATATGGAACCTGTGCGATGTTGGGAACAGCGAATTCCATGGGCTGTCTGGCGGAGATTTTGGGATTGGCGCTGCCGCACTCCTGTACGGCGCTGGCAGTTTCTGCTGAGAAACGCCGTTTTGCCAAGCAATCGGGAAAGCGCGCGGTAGAGATGATTAAAGAGGGGCTGACGGCAAGAAGGGTTCTGACCCGGGAGGCGCTTTTAAACGGAATCCGTGCAGT
>CAJUDN010000001.1:28955-32994 GCA_910585355.1 uncultured Lachnospiraceae bacterium | reverse complement strand
GGCGATGGGCGCATCTACCAATACGGTTCTTCACCTGATGTCGATTGCGAATGAGGCCCATGCAGAGCTGACGCTGAAGGACTTTGATGAAATCAGCCGCAAAGTTCCTTATATCTGCAACCTGAAGCCATCGGGGAAATATCCTCTTTCGGCGCTCCATGAAAATGGAGGCCTTCCGGCGGTACTGAAAGCGATTGAGGACAAGCTGGAACCGAATCATCTGACTGTAACGGGAAAGACGGTTCTTGAGAATATAAAGGACACACCGTTGGTGGAAAATGACTGTATCTACCCGGTAAGCCGGCCGAAGAACGAAGAGGGTGGAATTGCGGTGCTCTACGGAAGTCTGGCTCCTGATGGAGCGGTTGTTAAAAAATCCGGCGTGAAGCCGTCAATGTACCAGTTTACAGGTCGCGCCCGCGTGTTCCATTCCATGGAGGATGCCAGCCGCGCCGTATCAACGGATCAGATTAAAGAAGGCGATGTGATTGTCATTCGCTACGAGGGCCCTAAGGGCGGCCCGGGGATGCGGGAGATGCACATGACTACGTCTTTGCTGGTAGGCCGCGGAATGGATGAAAGCTGTGCCCTTGTAACTGACGGAAGGTTTTCCGGTTCCACGAGAGGCCCGTGTATCGGACATATTTCCCCGGAGGCCGCTGCGGGAGGGCCAATTGCCGCGGTGGAAGAAGGCGACCGGATTATTATCGATATTCCGAACCGAAGACTGGATCTGGATGTTCCCGATGAAATGATCAAAGAAAGATTAAAGCATGTACAGCCGTTACGAAAACCGAGAACGCCTGCGCTGGAAAAATATGCGGCACTGGTTACTTCTGCAGATAAAGGCGCCATATTGAAGGTCCCGGATATACTGAAAAAATAAAAAGAGGAAAATTTGCCATGATTACGAAAAAAATAGAATTTTACAGCAATTGCTGCCGCCTGTCAGCAGCGCTTTATCTTCCGGACGATTATAAAGAAGGGGACAAGCTTCCCTGTATTATTCCGAATTCCGGTTATATGGGATTAAATGAGATTTATCCGGCATTATTTGCCCGTACTCTGACAAAACGAGGCTTTGCCTGCTTTGGGTTTGATTATCGTGGGTTTTTGGAAAACGACGGCCCGGCCGGGGTGTGCAAGCTGGATGAGCAGGTAGAGGATATCCGCAACGCTGTGACCTTTGCCGGTACGCTTTCAGAGGTTGACGCTGACAGAATCGGCCTGATTGGCTGGGGAATGGCAGCGGGGCTTGTGGCAAAGGCGACAGAGCAGGATGAGCGCGTGAAAGCAATGGCCGGCTTAAATGGCTTCTACTGCGGCGCCCGCTGGTTGGAACAGGTTTTCGCATATAAAGATTTTACAGCAATGAAGAAAGAGATTGAGGAAGAGAAAATCCGCCTGGTAAAAGAGGGGACCAGAAAATTCAGCGGCCCGTTTCACTTTTATCCGCTGGATCCGGATACAGAGGATGTGGTAAATGATAACCTGTATACCGTGCCGGGCTACGGCCAGGAGATCTCTCTTGAGCTGGGGCAGTCTCTGATGGAATTCAACGCGGAGAAGAATATTGAAGATATCAAGGTTCCTGTTTTCGTCGGCCATGGAAAATACAATCTTCTTCATCCCATTACCGAAGCTGAGCATTTCTATGAAAAAGTAAAAACCAGAAAAACCTTCTATGCCATCGAGGGAAAACATAATGATTTCATGTTCCATGGCAATGAGGTGCTGGAGGCGCTGGCAGACCGCCTGGCAGAATTCTTCCTTGCCATGTAATGGAATTCAATACTTAGTCAGCTCCCTTTGGAAAGAGGCTGTTACAAATGGATTTTTCATCTTTCCATTTTGCAACAGCCTCCTTCTTTCGTTTCATTACAGGAAAGCTTCGAACACTATGATGCCGCAGCGGTGGCTATGGCCGGAAAATCCAACGCGGCAGACAGGGGAACAGACAAGGAGAACTTCCATCCCATATCATGTTTTACATCCCAGGTCCGATTTCCACCTGCGTCTCTTCCGGTACCGGATCAACAAAACCCGGGCCGAAGCTTTCTTTATCCCCGCCGGCTGTCACAGAAGGCGCTGTGGAGCCGTCCGGTATTTGGGATTCTGCGGGATTCGTCTCCGCCGGAGACAGAGGCGTCTCCTGAGGACTGGATTCCTCAGCGGGATTCTGTGCCGCGGATGAGCCGTCTGGCCCACCGGACGGAACTTCCACGCTCGGCCCTATGGGCGCTGTCTCCTCGGGAGCCAAAGCAGATGTCGCAGCCGTTGGCTCAGGCGCAGCCGGAGCTGTCGTCTCCACAGGCGCCGCAGTGGCCGTCGGTTCAGAAACTGCAGGCCGGCTGGATTTTTTCGATTCCGTTCCGCCCAGGTGGTAACAGAGCACCGGATCTCCTGCGGAAATTCCCTCATAAATGGTCTTCGCCACACTGGGCGGCAGGTTTACGCATCCGTGGGAGCCGCTTGTTTTATAAATGGAGCCTCCAAAGCTCCCTCTCCAGTTCGCGTCATGGAGGCCGATTCCTCCGTTAAAAGGCATCCAGTAAGACACCGGAGTCCTGTAATTTTCTCCCTTTAAAACGGCGTTTCTCTGTTTATAGGTAAGTGGATAAGCGCCGGCCGGAGTGGCCCAGCCTCTGGATTCATTGCCCGAAACAAAATCCGATTCCACCACCAGTTCCCCGTTTTTATAAAAGAACAGATGCTGCGCCGTCAGGTTAACTTCCACGTAGGTATTCCCGTAATCATTTTCCCCATGGCTGGCCCCCTTTTGGATGTATTCCGGCTCTCTGGTCTGCCTCTCTCCCGCCTTCACGATGGCTGTCACTGCCGCCATCTCTGCGGACTGATTGATCCGCCACCCGTAATTTCCCCTGGAAATCGTTACGGTATCCCCATAAGAGGTCTTTAAGGTCTTTGGTTTATAAGCCGTGTCATAATTCCCGGCCAGCTCCTTCACATAAGCCGCCGCCTGACTTTCATCCAGCACTACCGCCTGGTTCTCCACCGAAAGCCAGGTATGTATGGTGTCCCCGTCAAGAACCTGGCTTGCTTCCCCGAAAGTGTGGGTCACAACAGCGCCCACATATGTATTAAGCTCTGAAACGAGGGCCAGAAGCCCCTCATCGTCTTCTGTCACCGCAGGCTTCGTATAGCAGTCCTGGGCCTCCAGGTCCACTTCTGTCTTCAAATTCATCACCGCATCCCGGATGGCCCTCTCCACATTGGCCAAAACCAGCTCCGTTCCCGGATCCTCCGGAACCACCTGATAGCTTTTCGTGTCGCTTTGATATTCTGAAACGGCAGCATTTCCCGGTTCCCGCATAGTTTCAGGATTCATGCAGGAAAGACCGGCAATTTTCTCCTGCAGTTTTTCCTCGTCAAAAACGATCATGGTCCCGATCTCATGACTGGACGACGTCCCCAGGTATTTTATCCAGTCCCTGGGGTTCTGTGCGTTTATGATTTCCTCCAGACTCCCGTCAAATTCTGCGTGAAGGCCGATGTCTTCTTTTGTAATGACCTCTTTTGGGCATTCTCTGGCAATGACCTTAAGCTCATATCCGGAAAGATTGTTTTCAATGGCCTCCTTTACCGCATCTGCGGTTTTCCCCGATACATCCATCCCGTTAATTTTCGTGTTGGGAAGGAATGCTGATTCGTACCTTCCTGCCTGTATAAAATAATATCCCGTTCCAGCTCCTGCGGCCAGAACCAGGACAGCCGCCACCGCCCCCAGCGCCCGGAAAAGGATTTTCTTCTTTCCCGGGACAGTCTGCCGCCGCCTGCTTCTGCCGTGCAGCCTTCCGGCTTCAACTTTCTTTTTTTCCTCTTCCATAGTTTCCTTTCTCCGGTAACAATCTCAGACACTCCAAAACGATTCTTTCCCCTCCCCCCAGCGCACTGACACGTTCATTTTTGAATGAATGACAAAGGATAAGCGCGCAGATGACGGGAATGAATTTTCAAACACACTCCTGTTTACGTCCGGCTTTTCAGCCGTTTATTGACAGCCTCTCCAAAAAGCTTA
>CAJUDN010000001.1:17101-28945 GCA_910585355.1 uncultured Lachnospiraceae bacterium | reverse complement strand
TATATAAAACTGCCGCAAGAGGTACGCCAAGGAGCATTCCTCCAATGCCAAGAACACCTCCGCCTATGGTGACGGCCGCCAGCACCCAGAGTCCCGGAAGCCCGATGGAAGCCCCCACAACTTTCGGGTAAATCAGATTTCCCTCCAGCTGCTGGAGAATCACCAGAAACACCACAAAAAAAACGGCCTGGAGAGGATTCACTGTAAACACCATAAAAGCGCCCACTGCCGCTCCAAGATACGCGCCCGCCACAGGAATCAGGGCAGTAACACCCACAACGGCCCCGGTCATAACGGCATAAGGCATCCTGAACGCCGCCATTCCCACAGCGCAGAGGCATCCGATGATTACAGCCTCCATACACTGTCCGACAATAAAGCTTGTGAAAGTCTCATGAAAAGTCTCCGCCACATAGCGCACCTTTTTTCTTGTTTCCGGCTTTAAAAAGGCCCGCATGATTTTATCTGCCTGACTGCAAAGCCTTTCTTTGGCGCTCAGAAGGTAAACGGCAAAAATCATTCCGATCAGCACCTTGGCGGCCACCCCAAAGGCCCTTGACACCACAGTCACTACGGAATTAAAAATTCCTCCGGCTCCTGCCACCTGAAAGTCCACCGTCTTCTTTGCCACATTCTGCCAGTCAATATTCATTCTTTTTAACGAATCCTGAAAGACCGGAATTTCATCAGAATGGGCAATGGCCCAGTCTCTCATACTCTCCATGGCCGGAGGAATTTCATCAGTTATGAGTCGGATACTTGAAAGCAACTCCGGCACCACCAAATTCACAATAAAAGCCAAAATCAAAAACAGGCCCACAAAAGATAAAAGAATACACGCCGGCCTGCGGCTTTTTATGAGGGACGCACGGTTCGTGTGAGGAAAATAAAGTCTTTCCAGCCGCTTTAAAAGAATATTCAGCACATAAGCGATGACGCATCCTAAAAAAAGCGGCGCCGCCGCCGAAAATATCAGAGACATTCCCCTGACAATCCAGTCCACCTTCATTACAAAAAGACATACCGCCGCGGCAATGACCCCGATCACACAATAGGTTCCATATCTGTTATTTCCCATCTGCTCTCCTTTTATTACAAAACGGAAACGCCTGCTCATGCAGCGCATGGCTTATTCACGGCTACCGTCCGGGACCTCCATTACTGAAAGTCGATTGCTCCGTGCTCCGCACTCCCTCAATCGCCGCCTGTATTCGCAATCCGGGCTCTCGCCCTCCTTACTCATACCGGCTTGCCCGTCCGATATCCGAGAATTCGCTCATGCAGCGCATGGCTCATTCACGGCTGCCGTCCGGGACTTTCATTGTATCGTACAGTTCTCTGCATTTTTTTATATCGTGGTCAAGCTGTGCCTTTAACTCCCCAATGGACGCAAACTTCATCTCCGGGCGTACAAAGTCCAAAAGCTCCACTTTTATCTCTTTTCCATAGAGATTTCCCTGGAAATCATAGAGGTATGTCTCCACTCCCGTGGGATTTTCCCCTGAAATTGTGGGTTTCTTCCCCACATTCGTCAATCCCCCATAGGTTTCCCCGTCCACGGTCACCCTTGCCATATAAACTCCGAATTTCGGCAGATGCTTCACAGCCGGAGGAACCAGATTGGCGGTGGGATAAAGTTTTTTATGGCCGATTGCGTTTCCATGCTCCACCGTACCGGTCACATAGTAAGGATACCCAAGCAGGCGGTTGGCCTTTTTAATGTCTCCTTCCGCTAACATTTCCCTTACGTAGGTGCTGCTGATGATCTTTCCTTCCTCGTCCCGTTCCTTATCTACTGCAAAAAACCGATAGCCATATCTGGACGCCAATTTTTCTAAAAGTTCCTTATCCCCGGCGGCCTTATATCCAAAATGGCAGTCCGGTCCGGTTACAATAATCTTTGCGTTCATCTTTCCCGTGAGAATTTCAGCCACAAACCGTTCCGGCTCCATATGGCAGACTTCCTGGTCGAAAGGATACTCCACCAGATATTCCACTCCCGTTTTGGCCAGCAGGGCCATCCTCTCCCGATTGGTCATAAGCATGGTCTGCGGCTTCCCCTTTACCAGAGTCCACGGCGGTGTGGAAAAGGTGAACATGGCGGCCTTGCAGCCTTGTTCCTTCCATTTAAGCATCTCTTTTACCAGCTTTTTATGGCCCACATGGAGGCCGTCAAATTTGCCGATGCTCACCACGGTCGGTTCGCTGATTTGAAATTCTTTCGTTTCTGCAATATACTGCATGCTGTTTTATGCCTCCACTGCTATCCCAGAAATAGTTTTCTCGGATAAAACATGCGCTTTTCTTCCGAAAATTCGTAAATGCCAATAAACTGCCCCCCAGCCGTATAAGCCTTAAAGGGCTCGCCATCCGTCACGCTTCCCGCCTTTTCATATCGGAACGGGTTCCCGTTTCTCATAAGCTTATCAAGTCCTTCTCCCTCAGACCGGATTTCCCGGTACTCTGAAAACACGGTTTCCACCGGGAGAACCGCCTCCGAAAGCCGCCCCTGGTCTTTCAGGATCTGAAGCTCTGAAAGCGTCAGGCTGTCCTCCAGAAAAAACCGCCCCGCCCTGGTCCTCAAAAGTCCCTTCATGCATCCGCCCACCGAAAGCTTTTCTCCGATATCATGACACAGAGTCCTGATATACGTACCTTTCGAACAGGAGACTGTCATAACCACCTCCGGCAGATTCACGGACTCGATTATGATTTCATGGATCTTCACAGAACGTGCCTTCCGCTCCACTTCTTTTCCTTCCCGGGCCAGCTCGTAAAGCTTCTTTCCGTCCACTTTAAGGGCAGAATACATAGGCGGTATCTGGTCGTACTCTCCCACGAAGGATAAAATGGCATCCCGTACCTCCTCTTCCTTCAAAAAATCTGTGCTTTTTTCCGAAAGTACAGTGCCTGTGGTGTCCTGGGTATCCGTTTCCGTTCCCAGAAGAAGTGTTGCACGGTAAGTCTTATCACGGTCTGTCAGCATGTCGCAGAGCCTGGTGCCCTTTCCGGCGCAGACCAAAAGAACCCCCTCGGCCGCCGGATCCAGGGTTCCTGTATGGCCCACCTTTCTCTGGCCCAGAATTCCACGCATCTTCGCCACCACATCAAAAGAGGTAAAGCCCTTTTCCTTATATACGTTTATGATTCCGTCATACATTTTAACACCCGGCCTGTTCTTTTTCCCTTTCCTCCCACTGTAAAACGATCTGTCCGGCCAGACCTTCCATGATCTCATCCACGGTTCCTGAAACCGTACAGCCCGCCGCCTTCACATGGCCGCCTCCGCCAAAATGCCCGGCAATTCTGCTTAAATCTAGCTCAGAGTTTGTTCTGAGGCTCACCTTATATTCCGACGGATTCCCCGTCTCATAAAGAAGAATGGCGCACTCCACCCCCTCCACAACTCTAAGCTGGTCCACGATTCCATCGGTGGCCTTCACCGTACAGCCGTATTCCTTAAGCTCGTCCTGGGTCACCACCGTATAAACGCAGCGGTCTTTAAGAATACGGACGCTGTCTAAAACGGCACGGCCATGAAGCTTCGCCTGGCCATATGTTTTCATATAAAAACTGCCGTCGATGATCGCCGGAAAATCCAGTCCCATGTCCATAAGCTTTCCGGCAATTTCCATGGTTTTTTTCGATGTATTGGAATACTTAAACACACCGGTGTCATGGACGATTCCCGTATAAAGACATTCCGCCACGGTTTTACTGATTTTTTCCGGCTCCAGAAGTCCATAAAGGACTTCGCAGGTGGAGCTGGCACAATCCTCCACCACGTTGACAGCCGCAAGGCCCTTATTGGTGATGTGATGGTCAATGCAGAGACTGTCTCCTGCATCCGCAAGATAGGGAGCAAATTCTCCCAGGCGTCCCATATCGCTGGCATCCAGAGTAATGCATAAGTCAAACCGCTTTTCCGGTTCGTACGCATGCTTCACCTCTTCATAGCCTGCCAGATATGAAAATTTTACCCCCATGGCTCCCAGATAAACGGAAACCTGAAGCTGCGGCTCATTTTCTCTCAGATAATTATACATGCCCAGACAGGAACCGATACAGTCCCCGTCCGGGTTCACATGTCCGAGAATAACCGCCGTTTTTTTATTGTTCAGTGCATCTGTCAGAATACTCAAAAAGACAGGCTCCTTTCCGGCTTAAAATTCTTCATCCTCTTTGGCTTCCGTTTCCTCCCTGGGCAGATCCTTTGTCACATCGTCGATAAGTTTAGACATACGAACGCCATACTCGATGGACTGATCCAGCACAAAGGAGAGCTCCGGCGTATTCCGAAGATTCACCTTTTTTGCAAGCTGTGTGCGGATGTATCCTTCGGCGCTCTTTAAGCCCCGGATGGTATCCGCCGCCTTCTCTTCGTCTGCGAGGACGCTGACATATGCCTTACAGTACTTAAGATCCGGCGTTACCTGTACAGAAACCACGCTGGCCATGGGATGGATTCTGGGGTCCTTAAGCTCTGAGCGGATGATTTCACTCAGAGCTTTCTGAACCTCCCCGTTGATTCTCGTATTTTTAATGCTGTTTTTTCTCATTTCTACCTCGGCACTTCTACCATGATATAAACTTCAATCATATCATCTTCCTTCAGATCGTTGAAGCCGTCAAACACAAGACCGCATTCGTACCCTGCATTGACCTCCTTCACATCATCCTTAAAGCGCTTTAAGGACGCCAACGGTCCCTCAAAGATCTGCTCGCCCTCGCGGGTGATGCGGGCTTTGGAGCCGCGGGTGATCTTACCGTCAAGCACATAGGAACCGGCAATGGTACCCACGCCGGAGGCCTTGAAGGTCTGGCGTACAACGGCGTGGCCTGTCACCTGCTCCTCGTATACCGGATCTAACATTCCCTTCATGGCCGCTTCCACATCCTCGATGGCCTGGTAGATCACGCGGTACAGCCGCATATCCACCTTTTCCCTGTCGGCAATGGACTTGGCTGTGGCATCCGGGCGCACATTAAATCCGATAATGATGGCATTGGAGGCGGAAGCCAGGGTCACGTCGGACTCGTTGATGGTTCCCACACCGCCATGGATGACTTTCACGACAACTTCTTCGTTGGAGAGCTTTACAAGGCTCTGTTTTACTGCTTCTACGGATCCCTGTACGTCCGCCTTCACAATAATCGGCAGTTCTTTTACATTTCCTGCCTTGATCTGGGAGAACAGATCATCCAGGGACAGTTTTGCCTTTGTATCTTCAATTAACTTGTTCTTTCCTTCTGTAATAAAGGTCTCGGCAAAGCTTCTTGCCTCTTTCTCATTCTGATGGGCCACAAATACCTCGCCGGCGTTGGGCACGTCGTTGAGACCTAGGATTTCCACCGGAGTGGACGGGCCCGCTTCCTTCACGCGGTTGCCCTTATCATCCATCATGGCGCGCACCTTACCGTAACAGGAGCCGGCTGCAATGGAATCTCCCACTTTCAATGTTCCATTCTGTACAAGAACAGTAGCCACCGGACCTCTTCCTTTGTCAAGCTGGGCCTCAATCACAAGGCCTCTTGCCTTTCGGTTGGGGTTGGCCTTTAATTCCTTCACTTCCGCGGTCAGGAGAATCATTTCCAGAAGCTCCGGAATTCCTTCCTTTGTATGGGCGGATACCGGACAGAACACGGTGCTTCCGCCCCAGTCCTCCGGAATCAGCTCATACTCGGAAAGCTCCTGCTTTACCCGCTCCACATTGGCGCTGGGCTTATCGATCTTATTGACGGCAACCACGATTTCCACGCCGGCCGCCTTGGCATGGTTGATAGCTTCAATTGTCTGGGGCATTACGCCGTCGTCTGCAGCAACCACCAGAATGGCGATATCTGTTGCCTGGGCGCCCCTCATACGCATGGCGGTAAACGCCTCGTGGCCCGGAGTATCCAGGAAGGTAATTTTATGCCCGTTTGCTTCCACCACATAAGCGCCGATATGCTGGGTGATTCCACCCGCCTCTCTGGCTGTCACATTGGTCTCGCGGATGGCGTCCAGAAGAGAGGTCTTACCATGATCGACATGGCCCATAACGCAGATAACCGGAGGTCTGGAAACCATGTCTGTCTCGTCCTCTTCGTCCTCTTTTAAGAGCTCCTCGATTACATTGACCTTTTTCTCCTTCTCACAGAGGACATCGTATTCCATGGCGATCTCCTCGGCCTTCTCAAAGTCGATCTCCTGGTTTATGGTCACAATGGTACCCTGTAAGAACAGCTTTTTCACAATGGCGGAAGGCTGCAGCTTCATCTTTTCCGCCAGCTCTTTGATGGTGATGGTCTCCGGAAGCACGATGGTCTTGATTTCCTCAACTTTCGCCTCCGCCTTCTTCGGCTGCTGCATCACAGGCGCCTTGATGCCCTTTTGGCCCTTAACGCCCTTGCCTCTTAACTCATCCTCACGGTCTTTCTTTGCATCATGCTCTTTCTTATATGCATTTTTATTTGCTTTAGTATTTTGCTGCTTCTGTGCCAGCGGGGTGTCAAAAGATGGCTTTGGAATGCTTAATCCGCCGCGGCCGTCGCGGTTTCCTCCGCGGCCTCCCTGACCCGGACGGGAATCCCGGCTGCCCTGGTAGCCTCCCTGGCCCGGACGGCCCTCACGGTTCCCCTGGTAACCTCCCTGACCTGGACGGCCCTCACGGTTCCCCTGATAGCCCCCCTGGCCCGGACGGCCCTCACGGTTCCCCTGGTAACCTCCCTGACCTGGACGGCCTTCACGATTTCCCTGATAGCCTCCCTGATTCGGACGGCCCTCGCGGTTCCCCTGGTAGCTTCCCTGGCCGGTGCGCCCTTCACGGTTCCCCTGATAGCTTCCCTGGCCGGCGCGCCCTTCACGGTTCCCCTGGTAGCTTCCCTGGCCGGTGCGCCCTTCACGGTTCCCCTGGTAGCTTCCCTGGCTCGGACGGCCTTCCCTGTTCTCACGGCCTTCCCTGTTTTCACGGGCCGGAGCCTGCGCCTGCGCTTGCTGACCCGCTGCCAAAGCTGCCGCCCTGGGCTCCGAAACCGAAACTGTCGGAGCCTTTACGGACTCCGTCGCTTGGGCCGCCGTCTCTTTTACAGGTGCTACCGCAGCTGCCTGTGGTTTATTTTCTGCTGCCTGCGGCTTATTTTCCGCTGCCTGTGATTTATTCTCCGCTGCCTGCAATGTCTTTGGGGCCGGGGAAACGCTCTGCTGAGGCTTTCCCTGTACGCCTGACGGCGTGGACGCGGTTGTGGGACGTACCTGCATTCCGCCGCCGGCCGGTCTCACCGGTCTCTGGCCCTGGGGCCTTCCCTGCCCCTGACGTCCCTTCTGGCTGCTGTTCTGCGGACGGTATACGGCCGCAATTCTTTTCTTTACCGGCTGTGCCGGCGCTTCCTTTGCTTCTCCCGCCTCCGGCTTTACCGCCGCTTCTTTCTTCTCTGCCGTTTCTTTCTTCTCTGCGGCCGCCTGCTCGCCAGATGCGTTTGTCCGGCTGATTTTTACTTCATCATTATTCTTCTGCAAAATATCTACAACCTCTTTATTTGTCTTTCCTAATTCTTTCGCTACTTCGTTGACCCTCACACTCACTACCTCCGTTCATACAAAGCATAACCGTTCCGCCTGCGGCGAATCTGTTACGGAATCCAGTTCATTTAACATCCGCCTGCGGAGAAAGAACTGGATTCTTCCCCTTCCCCGCATATTCTTACGGACTTTGCGGAAGGTGCAAAGTCCCGGGCTGAACTGTTACTGCAAAACTGCTTTAAAAGCGCCTCAGAAAAGCCGGGATCCTGTACAGCCAGGGAAGCACGCATCTTTTTCCCTGTGGCATGACCAAGCTCTTCCTTTCCTCCGAATTCACAATAAGGGACCTTATAGTAAGTACACATATTCCGGAACATTTTCTTCGTGTTCTCCGACGCCTCCTCGGAAACGATGACAAGACATGCTCTCCCGGATTTCACGGATTTTTCCGTGGAAAACTCTCCGCTCTGTATTTTTCCTGCCTTCGCCGCCAGACCTAAAAGGCCAAAGATTCTGCTTCTATTTGTCAATCTGTTCCATCTCCTTTTCCAGGCTTTCGTATACCTCTTTCGGAATTGCCATTTTAAAGGAACGCTCCAGTCCTTTTCCCTTTACCGCTTTTCTAAAACAGTCCATGGACGGGCAAAGATACGCTCCGCGTCCGTTCTTTCTTCCTGTGGCATCAATGGAAATCTGACCATCGGTACCTTTGAGGACACGAATCAATTCCCGTTTATTTTTCATTTCTCCGCAGCCGATGCACTGTCTCTGCGGATACTTCTTTTCTGTACTCACTGTTCGATCACTTCTCTCCTATTCTTCGGAATCTTCCTGGTAGGTTTCCTCTGCGGGAACGTCATAGCCGTTTTCAGTTTCATACTCTTCATACCCCTCTTCGTATTCGCCAAATTCGAGCGCATCGAAGAGTCCAAGCTCTCTGGCCTGGGTCTCGCTCTTAATGTCAATCTTATAAGTGGTCAGCCTGGCCGCCAGTCTTGCATTCTGGCCTTCCTTGCCGATTGCAAGAGATAACTGGTAGTCCGGAACAATGACCTGGGCCTCTTTGGCGTCCTCGTCGGCGACCACGGAAATTACCTTTGCCGGGCTTAAGGCATTTTCAATTAAGAAGGCCGGGTTATCATCCCAGTTGATGATGTCAATCTTCTCTCCGCGGAGTTCGCTTACGATAGCTCCCACCCGGGCGCCATTTAAGCCGACGCATGCCCCCACCGGATCCACGTTGGGATCTGTGGAGCTTACAGCGATCTTGGTTCTGGAGCCTGCCTCCCTCGCTATGGCGCAGATTTCGACTGTTCCGTCACGAACCTCTGCAATCTCTGCCTCAAACAGCCGTCTTACCAGATCCGGATGGGTTCTGGACACAGAAATTCTCGGCCCTTTGGGATTATCCTTGACTTCCAGGATATATACCTTAATACGCTCCGTTCTCTGAAAGATCTCGCCTCTGACCTGCTCGGACTCCGGTAAAATCGCATCCACCTTTCCAAGATCAATGCTTACGTTTCTTCCAATATAGCGCTGTACAATACCGGTCACCACTTCCTTCTCCCTGCACTGCCACTTGTTTAACTGGGATCTTCTGCTTTCTTCACGGATTTTCTGGAGAATCACATTCTTTGCATTCTGCGTGGCAATGCGGCCGAAATCATGGGAGTCAATGGGAATCTGAACGATGTCGCCGATGTCATATCCCGGCCCCTTCATTCTCGCATCCGCAAGGCTTATCTGGGTCACCGGGTCCTCGACCGTCTCCACAACCTCTTTCTCCGCATAAACGGAATAGTCGCAGCCCTCGCGGTCAATGATTACCTTCACATTGTCCGCCTTCCCAAAATGATTCTTACATGCCGTAAGAAGGGAATTTTCGATGGCCTCCAGCAATGTATCCTTGCTGATATTATACTCCTTTTCCAGCACGCTCATTGCTTCCAGCAGTTCCTTGTTCATTTTTTATCCTCCTTTAAAAATCAAATGCCAGACGAATTAAGGCAATATCTTTCCGTTCAAATGTGCTTTCCGTTCCGTCTTCGTAGGCGATTGTGACGGTATTTTCGTCGTAAGCCGTAAGCTTTCCCGTAAAATCCTTCTGTCTGTCTACAGCCCGGTAGAGCTTAATATCCACCTGTTCCCCAAGACTTCTCTTAAAATCCTTTTCTTTTTTTAAGGGTCTTCCAAGCCCCGGGGAGCTGACCTCCAGAATATAGCTGTCGTCAATAAAATCCTTTTCATCCAGCCAGTCGCTTAAGCGCCTGGACACCATCTCGCAGTCGTCAACAGTAAACCCGCCTTCTTTATCAATATAAGCTCTCAGATACCAGGTGCCGGCTTCTTTCACGTACTCCACATCCACCAGCTCAAAGCGGTTCTCCTCCACAATCGGAAGCAGGTACGCTTCCACCCTTGCCTCATATTCCTCTTTTTTTGACATATGTTCCACCACCTTTCCATATCCATGCTTTCTGGCCTTTTCCCCGTATCCGCGCGTACCCCTTCAGGGTATCTTCCCAATTGGTCATTTCATCCTTATTTTTTCCCCGCATCCGCGTGTGTCTCTCCGGCCTGGACAGCGGACGGTACAAAACGAAAGAGTGGACTTTTTTGTCCACTCTTTTTGCCAGTTACTTATGTTATCTCCTGTATCCTATCACATTTTCCGGGAAAATGCAAGGATTTTTTAAAAACCGGGCCTTTATTTACCAACAGTTCAGCCTTATTTATCAGACCTTCAGGCATGCCGCCAGATGCCCGCCTCCCACGTCGCGAAGCATGGGCTCCTTCTGGCTGCATTCCTGGGTTGCATAGGGGCACCGGGTATGGAACCGGCAGCCCGAAGGAATATGGGCGGCCCCCGGAACATCTCCCCTTAAGAGGATGCGCTCCTTCTGCTTTCCTCCCGATAAAATAGGAATGGCGGAAAGCAGGGCCTGCGTATAGGGATGGACTGCGTGGTTAAATAACTCTTCATTGTCCGCAAACTCCATGATCTTTCCGAGGTACATCACTGCAACCCGGTCAGAAATATGCTCCACTACATTCAAAGCATGGGAAATAAACAGATACGTCATGTTTCCGTATTCTTCCTTCAAATCCATCAAAAGATTGATGATCTGGGATTGGATGGACACGTCAAGGGCTGAAACCGCCTCGTCGCACACCAGAAATTCCGGCTGTAAGGCAATGGCCCTGGCGATGGCCACCCGCTGCCTCTGGCCGCCGGAAAATTCATGGGGATAGCGGAGAGCATAGGCCTTATTTAAGCCCGCCTGTACTAAAAGCTCCTCCATACGGGCCTGGGCGTCGGCAGGCGTCATCCCCATCTGGACCGTCAGTACCTCCGTAATCATGTTCTGGACCGTATGTCTTGGGTTTAAAGAGGAATAGGGGTCCTGGAAAATGATCTGAAGCTTTTTTCGCATTTTCCGCAGCTCATCCCCTTTAAGCCGTAAGATGTCCTGTCCGTCATAGAGAATCCTGCCCCCTGTGGGATTGTTAAGCCGCACAATGGCCCTTCCGATGGTGGTTTTGCCGCATCCGGACTCCCCAACTAATCCCAGGGTTTCCCCTCTCCTGATATTGAGGCTCACCCCATCCACAGCCTTTACATGGCCCACGGTTTTCTGTAAAATACCTGCCTTAATGGGGAAGTGTACTTTCAGGTCTTCAATTTTTAAAATCTCTTTCTCATCCTTCATTCTGGTCCCCCCTTAAATAGCAGCTGACTCTCCGGTCTCCCGCCGCCGTTTCCGGCGGCTGCTCTCTGTGGCAGATATCCTTTGCATAGGGACATCTGGGAGCAAACCGGCATCCAGACGGAAACCTCAGGGGATTCGGCACAGAGCCCCGGATGGATTCCAGACGCCCTCCTCTGGTCACCTTGATTCCCGGAATCGAAAGAATCAGAAGCTTTGTGTAGGGATGCCACGGATCCGCGAACACATCCTCTGTTTTCCCTTCCTCAACGATTCTTCCCGCATACATGACGGCAACCCGATCCGCCATCTGGGAAACCACTCCAAAGTCATGGGTGATCAGCAGGATGGACATGTTCATGTCCCTCTGGAGTTGTTTCAGTAAGTCCAGAATCTGTGCCTGAATAGTCACGTCCAGAGCTGTTGTCGGCTCGTCGGCAATGACTATCCTCGGATAAGACGCCAGGGAAATGGCAATCATCACCCTCTGACGCAGTCCGCCGGAAAGCTGATGGGGATATCCTTTAAGGCGCTCCTTTGGATTGGGAACTCCCACCTTTTTTAAGATTTCTATGGAACGGGCCCTCACTTCCTCCCTGGAAATTCCCGGGTTATGGAGGCGGAACACCTCCC
>CAJUDN010000001.1:0-17091 GCA_910585355.1 uncultured Lachnospiraceae bacterium | reverse complement strand
ACACCTCCCCAAGCTGCCTTTCTATCCGGTATACCGGATTTAAGGAGGTCATGGGCTCCTGGAAAATCATGGAGATTTCCGAACCTCGTATTTTTCTGGCCTCATTTTTGCTTAAATTTGTCACATCCCGGCCGTTTAACACGATGGAATCTGCGCTTAATTCAGCCGTATCCGGCAGAAGTTTAATCAACGACAGGGAAGTGATGGTCTTCCCGCATCCGGATTCCCCCACTAACGCCAGGGTTTTTCCCTCTTCGATGAAAAAAGAAACACCGTCCACCGATTTTACAATCCCCTCCGGTGTATGAAACCATGTTTTTAAATTTTTAACTTCCAGACATTTTTTATTCTCCATATCTTTCACACACCTACTTTCTCAATTTGGGATCGAATGCGTCCCGCATACCGTCTCCCACCCAGTTCATGGCAAGAACCGTGGCGGAAATGGCGAGGCCCGGAATGGTTGTCAGGTATGGGGCGATCTGCAGATAATTTCGTCCCTGGCTTAACATCATGCCCCAATCGGGAGAGGCCGCGTCGGCGCCCAGGCCCAGATAATTAAGGCTGGCCGCCGAAAGGATTGCGCCTCCCACGGAAAGGGTTCCCTGGATAATCAAGGGGCCGATACAGTTGGGAAGCACGTGCCGGAAGATAATTCTGGCATTCTTAAAGCCTGCCGCCTTTGCCGCCTCCACATACTCGGTATTTTTCACGGCCAGAACCTGACCTCTGGTCAGCCTTGCAAACCGCGGCCAGCTTGTGATGGCCAGCGCGATGATGATATTTTTCTGGCTGGAGCCCAGAACGGACATGATGGCAATGGCTACGATAAGGAACGGAAAAGAAAGCATAATATCTGTAAACCGCATAAGAAGCGCCTCAATGATTCCCCCGAAATATCCGCTGTAAAGCCCGATCACAACACCGATGACGGCAGCCAGAAGCGCCACAGAAAGTCCTGTCACCAGAGAGCTTCTTCCCCCATAAACCAGGCGGCACCAGATATCGCGTCCCAGGTCATCAGTCCCCAAAAGATGGCCTTCACTTCCCGGAGGCGCCAGCATATTCATAAAATCCATGTCCACCACCGGGTCGTAATCCGTAAAGAACGGCGCTCCGGCACAGAGAATCACGATGATTCCCAAGGCAATCAGACCGATTACCGCAATTCTGTTCCTGCTGAACCGCCGTATTACGTCTTTCCAGTAATTTGTAACAGGCAGGGAATCTTCACCGGCCGTATTTGTATTTTTCATGTTTTCAGCCATAAAATCCCTCCTATGATTTTTTGTCAAGGCGAATTCTCGGATCCACCCAGGCATATACAATATCCACAAACAGGTTGATCAGAAGATAACTGGTACATAAAAGCAATGTGATGCCCTGAATCATCGGATAATCTCGCTTCGATATGGAATTCACTGCCAGCCGGCCTACGCCTGGCCAGGAGAAAATGGACTCTGTTACAACGGCTCCGCCGAGAAGACCGCCGATTTCCGAGCCAACCACAGTAATAACCGGAATCATGGCATTCTTAAAGGCATGCATCCAGATGACCACTTTTTCCCTGAGCCCTTTGCTTCGCGCATACCGCACATAATCCTGTCCCAGGACATCCAGCATGCTGGAACGAATCATTCTGGTCTGGGTGGCCGCCATTCCAAGGGCCAGAGAAGCGCCCGGCATAATGATATACTTTAAAAACTCCGCCGGGCCGTCCGCTATGAAGTTCGCCGATCCAGTACTGGGAAGCAGGCCCCATTTCAGGGACAGATAAATCATCAGCACCAGGCCGAACCAGAACTTGGGAAGAGATACGCCGATGGTGGCCAGGGCCGTGGCCATGGAATCCCAGATGCTGTTGTGTTTTAAGGCCGCCAGGGTTCCTAATGGCACGGAAATTAAAAGGGACAGTATCATGGAAAATGCCGCCAGCTTAAAAGTAGCAGGCATACGGCTCATGACACTTTCAAATACCGGCTGGCCTGTCGCATAAGATGTGCCGAGATCTCCGCGGCAGGCATCCAGAATAAAATCCACGTAACGGACAAAAAACGGCTTATCCAGCCCCCACTCTTCCATAATGATCTGTCTCTGCTCCTGCGACACCTGGCTGTCTTCGGTTCCCAGAATCAGGTCAACCGGATCGCCCGGAGTTATGTACAGCAGAGAAAAGATCAAAAAGGAAATAACCAGAAGAGTCGGGATCGCCTGCAAGGCTCTTCGTACAATATATGTCCACATAAAACCTCTCCTTTACAGAAAAGCGGGTCACTAAAAGGAAATCTGCGTGACCCGCCTTCACATACAAACCTTCTCTGTAACTGTTCCGTACCCTCGCAGTTACCCTCCCTCATTTATTCAACTGTAACATTTCGTTCTGTACTGCAAAGCGCCTGATAAACCGTCGCGTAATCAAAGTCCTTCACCCGGACATTATATCCTGTCTGGGCGTATTCATACCAGTCGGCCAGATGGGGAGCGCCGGAAGCGAACATTTCGCTCGCCTTGGCGATCAGCCCGCAGCGCGCCGTATAATCTGTGGTTCTCCATGCTTCGTCAAGAACCTCGTCCAGAGCGGGATCCGAGTATCCTCAGTTGGGAGAATATAAGGTTTCGTTGGTATGCATCAGCCTTAGGGGACCGTCCAGGTTGCTGTAGCCGCCAAGAATGTACATCTGAACGTTTCCATCCTTGATATCAGTAGTATGGGTGCCCCACTCTACTGTCTGCGCGGTACAGTCGATGCCGATCGCCTTTAGCTGAGAAGAAACAATCACTGCCATTTTCTCACGGTTTGCATCGTTATTTCCTACCTGAAGGGTAAATTTAAGCTTCTGCCCGTCTTTCTCATAGATACCGTCGGAGCCTTTCTGCCAGCCAAGGCTCTCAAGCTTCTCCTGGGCTGTCTTCGGATCGTATGCCGGTGTCGCTGCCTTACAGAGTTCTCCGTCATAGCCAGGTCTTTCAGGAGTCACAACGGAATATCCGCGCACCGCCAGATCAACTCCCGCGTCATTGGCATAAACTGCCTTTACCGCACCGTCCACATCAACGGCCATCATCAGCGCCTTTCTCAGCTCCGGATCCTTAAACAGCTCATCCTTACAGTTGAAGCCAACCCATCTTAAAGAGCTTCCGGTATTGTCTACCGTCAGATAGTCCTTGGAGAGTATGGCCTTGAGCTCTGTGGGAAGAATGGCCAGTGCAATATCAATTTCCTTGTTCTGAAGAGCAATGGAAGAAACGGATTTATCTGTGATAATGCGGTATTCCACCTTATCCAGAGCCGGCTCCTGCCAGAAGTCCTCGTTCTTTTCCAGCACGACCCTTGTATCCACCACATGTTCCACGAACTTATAAGCGCCGGAGCCAACAGGAAAAGCCGCAAAATCCCAGTTCTCTTCGATGCCTTTTTTCGGAATTATGTAGTTCTGGTACATTCTGTACTCAAACAGAACGTCTATATCCTTCGTGTAGAATTTAATGGTAAAATCATCCACTACTTCAATCTTATCAATGGTGTTCATTAAATCTGTATAACGAACAGATTCATGGGCCGGGTCCAGATAGTACTCATAAGAAAACTTTACGTCCTCGGCGGTAACCTGTACCTTTTCGTCTCCAAACAGATCGTTTCCAGTCTGCCAGTAAACATCGTCTCTTAAGTGGAACGTCCATACCTTTCCGTCCTCGCTGCATTCCCAGGAGGCCGCAAGGCTAGGGGTAAATTCCGACTGCTTATTCATCTCAAGCAGGGTGTGGTAAATCTGACGGATAATGTAGCCGTCGCCGTCAGACGTAGTTTTCCACGGAACCAGAGTGGTTACAGGCATATAGGTACCAATCTTTAAAACCTTTTCTTTGCTGTCTGTACCTTCTGCGGCCTCCTGAGTGTCCGCCTTTGCCGCTTCCTCCGCCACCCGGGGCGCTGCGGCGGCTGTCGTGCCGTCTGTGATCGTCGCGTCAGCCGTTTCCTGGCCGGATGAGCACGCGGACAAAACCATCATGGCCGCCAGCGCTAACGCTGTTACCTTTCTGATTTTCCTTTTCATAAATCTCCTCCCTTTAACGTTTATGGTGTCCTTCCTTCATTGTATTGTGCAGAAGCCGCCTCTATGATTCCAAAATCAAATAAATTCCAGCGCATATTGGAATCCTCCAAAAGAAAAATCAGGTTACTTGCAGGATTTTCCCCGCAAGTAACCTGATTTTTCTCTTTGTCCGATCCGCTCTCCACAGATCCCTCAGACCCCAGCCTCATCCGGCACAGACAGTTTGAGAAGATCCGGAGCTCCTTATTGTTTCGCCCATCCGAAAGCACATTTCACCGCCCGGTTCCAGCCCTCCACCATCCTGGCCCGTTTCTCCTCGCAAATCCCCGGTTCAAAGGTTCGGTCCATGGCCCAGTTTTTCATAATCTCTTCCTTATTTTTCCAGTATCCCACGGCAAGACCTGCCAGATAAGCGGCTCCCATGGCCGTAGTCTCGATGCACCGTGGACGTTTTACCGGCGCGTTCATGATATCGGCCTGGGTCTGCATCAGATAATTGTTGGCGCTGGCTCCGCCATCTACCTTAAGGGAGGCCAGGCGTATTTTAGAATCGGCTTCCATGGCCTTTAGCACATCATTTGTCTGGTAACAGATGGAATCCAGAGTCGCCCGGATGATGTGGTATTTGCCGACTCCCCGGGTTAAGCCCACAATGGTTCCCCTTGCGTATTGGTCCCAGTGGGGCGCGCCCAGGCCCGTAAAAGCGGGAACCACGTAGCAGCCGTTGGTATCCTCCACCTTCCCTGCCATGTACTCGGAATCCGATGAGGAGTCGATAAAGCGCAGCTCATCCCGAAGCCACTGAATAGCGGCTCCGGCAACGAAGATAGAGCCCTCCAGCGCATAATTTACCGTGCCGTCCAGGCCCCACGCAATGGTGGTTACCAGGCCGTTTTGGGAAAATACCGGCTTTTCTCCTGTGTTCATCAAAAGAAAACATCCGGTTCCATAGGTGTTTTTCGCCTCTCCCGGCAAAAAGCAGGTCTGGCCGAACAGGGCGGCCTGCTGGTCTCCGGCCGCACCGCCGATGGCAATGGGGCCTCCAAAGAACTGTGGATCCGTCATTCCATAAACGCAGCTTGAGGGCTTCGCCTCCGGAAGCATGGATTCCGGAATATTTAATTCTGCGAGAATTTCATGATCCCATTCCAGCGTATTGATGTTAAACAACATGGTGCGGGACGCATTGGAGTAATCGGTCACGTGGACTCTTCCTCTGGTCAGCTTCCAGATCAGCCAGGTCTCCACAGTTCCGAATAAAAGTTCTCCACGTTCGGCCCGTTCCCTGGCTCCTTCCACATGGTCCAGAATCCATTTTAACTTAGTCCCTGAAAAGTACGCGTCTATCACAAGGCCTGTCTTTGCCCGGAAGGTATCCACCAGTCCTTTTTCCTTTAATAAATCGCAGTATTCCGAGGTTCTGCGGCACTGCCACACGATGGCATGGCACACGGGTTCCCCTGTATTTTTGTCCCAGACGACAGTGGTTTCCCGCTGGTTGGTAATTCCGATTGCGGCAATGTCATTGGCGGACGCTCCGATTTTTGACATGGCCTCCACGGCGACTCCCAGCTGTGTAGACCAAATCTCACTGGCGTCGTGCTCCACCCAGCCAGGCTTTGGAAAGTACTGTGTAAACTCTTTTTGCGCCACGCTGCAGATCTCTCCCTTTTCATTAAAAAGAATGCACCTGCTGCTTGTGGTTCCCGCGTCAAACGCCATCATATACTTTGCCATAAAACAACCTCCTTTTCCCGTCTATTGTTTTCCCAGCCGTACCTCTTCCAGATATTCCTTTGTCTCATGGTCTGCGTGGGACAAAAGATAATTCTTTCCGGATCTCCCCGGGCCTTCCCTAAGCTTTTTCTTTTCCTCGTCAATGAGGCGGTTCACATATTCCACCTCCTCTTTGAGGTCCTTCGCCGACATCAAAAGACATCCCTGCCCCCGGATAATAAGCTGCTCCAGGCCATCGGATGTAGCCACCGTCACCCGGTATTTCTGGCCGATCTTATGGGCCAGCTTTTCAATGTACTGGTCCGCGGTTTCCGCCTCCTTTGTATAAACCACATAAATATTGTGGTACTTCTGAGCCTCTCCCGTGTTTCCGGTCACCTTATAGGCGTCGAATACTACGATCAGCGTACATTTTGTAAAGCCCTGATAATTACATAAGATGTCCATCAGACGATGTCTGGCTCCGTCAATATTGGTCTTCGCCAGCTCGCTTAACTCCTCCCAGGCAAAAATAATATTATATCCATCCACCAGAAGATACTCCTCTTCCGGCTCTGATTCGGCTGTTTTCCTCTGTCCGCGGCTTTCCGTTTCCTGCGCCTGTATGACCCGTCTGGAATCTCCCCCGGGCGGGGATGGCCGCTTAGGTTCGCCGAAGGTACGGATAAAAATTGCCTCCAGCTCCTTATCCTCTGCATAAGAGGACAAAGCCGCTCCCGGGTTCCCTCTCCGGCTTCCGGATTCTGAAGATTTTGCAGCCGGAGAGTTTTTTTCCTCCTGCGCCATCTCCGGCCGAAGCTTTGCAAGCGGGCTTTCCACATGCATATACTGCTTCACCTGATTCCATGGCACCGTAAAACCGGCTCCATGGGAACAGAACACAGACCCCGCCGGATCCTGAAGATCCAAATCGAAATCATAGCCCGCCTGATTTATGACCTCTTCCTCGTTGTGGCATGGCTCATAACCCTTAAAGCTCAGCGAAAGCCTTCCGCGCCCTCCTGTATAGGCGGCCACATCTCTCTGGTAATCCCGCATGGTCACCACAGGCGCGCTTCCTTTCAGAACCGCCATATCCATTTCCTGCTCCGGGACCCCAAAGGTTCCCTGCATCCGTTCCAGATCTGCCATGGCGCGGCCCACAGACTCTTTGGGCACTTCCAGTACAAAGGAATAATAAGGCTCCAAAAGGCGGCATCCGGCCTCCCTTAACCCCTGGCGGACAGCCCGGTACGTGGCCTGGCGAAAGTCGCCGCCCTCCGTATGCTTTAAATGGGCTCTTCCCGTAATCAGAGTAATCTTCATATCTGTAATCTCTGACCCTGTAAGAATTCCCCGGTGCTTTTTTTCCTCCAAATGAGTGAGAATCAACCGCTGCCAGTTCTTATCCAGCACATCCTCGCTGCAATCGACCTCCAGGATAAGACCGCTCCCCGCCTCCCCCGGCTCCATAAGAAGGTGGACCTCCGCGTAATGGCGCAGCGGCTCAAAATGGCCCACGCCTTCCACCGGGCGCAGGATGGTTTCTTTATAGACAATATTGCCGCTGCCAAACTCCACTTCTGTATCAAACCGTTCTTTAATCTGGCTCTTTAAAATTTCAATCTGTACATCCCCCATGACCTGGGCCAAAATCTCCCCCAGAGTCTCATTCCAGGCAATGTGAAGCTGCGGGTCCTCTTCCTCCAGTATCCTTAAATTTTTAAGCATCCCATGAACATCACATCCCTGGGGCAGATGAATTTTATAGGTGAGAACCGGCTCCAGCATGGGACTCCCCGACTGGGCCTCTACGCCAAAACCCTGGCCCGGCCTGGTTTTTAAGGGCCCCGTGACCGCGCAGATCCTGCCGGCCGTCACTTCGCCGACCGTCTCAAATTTCTGTCCGGAATATACCCGGATTTGGTTTACCTTCTCCTCTTTCCCGTCCAGAAATTCCTTCACCTTAAGGCTTCCTCCGGTGATTTTCAGATGGGTCAGACGGTTTCCCTGATCGTCCCTTGAAATTTTAAATACCTTGGCCCCGAATTCCTTCGGATACTCCCTGGCTCTGGCAAAGGTTTCGACTCCTTTTAAAAACTCCTCCACACCGGTAAGCTTTAAGGCCGATCCAAAGTAACAGGGGAATACCTTTCTTTTTTCAATGGCGCTTTGGATTTCCGTTTCCTCCATGGTCCCCGTTTCCAGATAGGATTCCAAAAGCACTTCGCTGCACATGGCAAGCTCCTCCAGCCGCTCCGCTGCATTCCCGGCATTCCCGCTTCCGTTCCATTCCAGACGTTTTGTTTTTTCCGACACAAGAGCTTCAAAGCCCTCAAAATCCACAATCGCCCCATCCAGCCGCTTTTTCAAATCATAAAGAATCTGTTTCCTGTCCGTCCCGGCCTGATCCATCTTATTTACAAATAAAAACACCGGAATCCGGTAACGTTTTAAAAGCCGCCACAAAGTTTCCGTATGGCCCTGCACGCCGTCTGCTCCATTGATGACTAATACTGCATAGTCCAGCACCTGCAGCGTCCGCTCCATTTCGGAAGAAAAATCCACATGGCCGGGCGTATCAAGAAGCGTCACAGGCCTGCGGCCCAACATACATTCCGCCTGCTTGGAAAAAATGGTAATTCCCCTGGCTCTCTCCAGGGCATACGTATCCAGAAAAGCATCCCGGTTATCCACCCGGCCCAGTTTTCGGATACTCCCCGTCAGATATAAAAAGGCCTCCGAAAGCGTTGTCTTTCCCGCATCCACATGGGCCAGCAGACCCGCACAAATATGTTTTGTTGGCTTTTGGGACTTATTTTCCTCTGTCTGTTCGCCCATAAAAATCCTCCTCTTGTGAAAATATACTTTACTTAGTATATCACAAGAGGAGGTCTTCGTCGACCGGTTTTCCATGCCGTCTCCTTATTGAAGGCTCCGCCCGAACTCCCGCAGCTCGTTCAGCTTTTCCTCCGATTTATTTTCTCTGCCATATGCTGAAAAGATGCCCATATCCTCCAGCTTCAGATAATTCAGGAAAGAATTCTGATATTCATAAATCGCGCCACAGTAAACATGGTTGCTGCCGGAACTCATAATTAATGCTGCCTTTTTCAGATTCTTAGGCTTATCCAACGCATAAATGCGATTGATAGCACACTGAAGCTGCCCGGTAAAACTATGATAATAAATTGGAGTGGCAAGCACGATCATATCCGCCTCCTGCAGAACCGGATAAACTTCCTGCATATCATCCTTTTGAACGCACTCGCCGTTTCCTTTCGTGTGGCAATATTCACAGGCAAGACAGCCTGCAATCTTTTTACAGCACACATTCACGACCGTTACCATGTGGCCGCCTTCTTTTGCACCCTTCGCAAAAGCCTCCACCATCGCCGCAGTATTCCCATTCGGTCTCGGACTTCCATTCAAAACTAAAATATTCATCGCTTCATCCTCCTCTTTTATTCTGGTTTCTCAAGCGAAAATGTAACTGTAACATTTCCATCGCCCAAAGTTTCCAGCAAATCCTCTTTCGTAGCATCCTGGATTTTTCCCAGACGGGTAAAATTCCAGGAATTCGTGTCATAATAAATCGTAATTCTCGTACCGAGGTAAAGAATCACATCTCCCGGTTCTGTCTTAATCTGCTCATCGTTCCTGGGCAGCGTACTCCCAATTTCGCCAACTTTTTCAAAACTGCCGTAGTCCTGCATATCAACGGTAAGCGGTTCTTCATCTAGCAGGTCCTTAAAGGCTTCGGCACTGGAATTATCGGAAAAGACTGCTGTAAAGACCGTTGCCCCCACCGTAACATAGAACTGGTTCTGATCCACTTTTTCTTCCTCCTGTTTTTCTTCTTCCTGCAGGTTATCTGGCTGCCTGTCCTCATTCTTTTTCTCAGAAATTAAAGTTTCTTCGTTTTGACCGCCCATTGTCATTTGATCTGTTTCTACATTTTCGCATCCTGTCAAACACAAGACAGATGCTAATAACAGCAGTCCAAAAGCCAATCTTTTTTTCTGCATACATAAGCCTCCTGGTATAACCTTGCGGAAACAACAGTGCAGAGGGCGTAGACAGCAGGTATTTCATTCACCGGAATTTTCGCAAGGTAGTACAAGTTTTTCTTCTGGAAAATTATAACAGCCAAATAAAGCAATAGCAAATACTTATTTTTTATCTTTTTCAATAATTAAAACCTATTCAAATTTATGCTATAATGAAGAAAACCCCAAAGGAGCGCATCGCATGGAATTACGTGTACTTCAATATTTTCTTGCAGTGGCAAGAGAACAAAGCATTATCCGCGCAGCAGAATCCCTCCATCTTTCCCAGCCGACCCTTTCCACTCAGATAAAGGCAATGGAAGAGGAACTGGGCAAGCAGCTTTTGATCCGCGGCGCCAAAGGTTCCAGAAAAGTCACATTGACAGAAGAAGGCATGATCCTTAGAAATCGTGCAGAAGAAATATTAAACCTCGTCCAAAAAACTGAACGTGAAATTTCACTTTCAGACGAAGTTGTCGTTGGGGATGTCTATATCGGAACTGGCGAAACTGACGCTGTCCGCCTGATTGCAAAAACTGCAAGAAAACTGTACCAGACATATCCGGGAATCCACTACCACATTGCAAGCGGCAATGCAGCGTTTGTAATGGAACAGCTTGAAAAAGGGCTGATTGATTTCGGCCTTGTATTCGGCGCCGTAGACCAGTCAAGATATAATTATATTAGGATACCGCTTACAGAAGTCTGGGGGGTGCTGATGAGGAAAGATTCTCCTCTTGCTGTTAAACCGGATATTTCCCCGGAAGATTTATGGGACAAGCCGCTGATCCTGTCAAGGCAGGAAGATTCGTCTGGTGCATTGGCGTCCTGGATACAGCGTGAAATATCAGAGCTGGAAGTTGTCGCGACTTATAACCTGCTTTTTAATGCTTCTCTGATGGTAGACGAAGGCCTGGGCTATGCGATTGGGTTCGATAAGATTATTAACACTTCAGGAAACAACAATCTCTGTTTCCGCCCTCTCAGCCCACGAAGGGAAGATGGAATGTGCATTATATGGAAAAAATACCAGGTGTTTTCTAAAGCGTCCGAAAAATTCATGGCGCAGCTGAAAGAAACACAAAAAGAAATGATACTGTTTTAGTAAGCTTATTAGAAATGAAATCCCCAAGGCGGCTCTCTCCAAACGATTGCCAGTAAGTAACATGCAGCAGCAGTACAAGGTACAGCCAAGAATAAAGGGATAATCGCTAAGATTTTGAAATGGGCCTTTTTCCAGATGTACCATGCTGCTATTACGAAAACAGCTGCCATCCCCGCTGTTCCAAATATCATGATAAATAAGAAAAGATATGCCAACCCCACGGTTCTCACCCACTTTCTTTTACTGCATTTTACTATACCACATTAGTACTACAGTAAACAAGTAATTTAACGCGCAGTTCGGCCTTTTCCCTGCCCGCTACGCGGCCCACACGCCGCTTTAGCGGCAGATCCCTCTGCGTAGGCCTGTGCACAGGCAAGGGGCAGTCCCCGAAAAAGCCGGTTCCGCCCCTATCCCCCTGTTTCCAATAACATGAAACGCTTTTATCTGTTGAATCTCGCTTTGATACCCTTGCGGAACAGGATCCATCCCGCTGCAAAACATATCGCGAAGCCCACGGCTCCCAAACCGACCTCCGCCCACGGCAAAGTCGTCGCCAGCACCGGCAGTACTGCCGGAATCCACGCAAAGGCGATTCCGGCGACCCCTGACTGTACGGCATGCGCCTCGCCCGGACAGGCAACAGAATCCGGATCCACCGCGCGAACCAGGGCTAAACCTGTCGGAGTCGCGCCTGTGGACTGTCCGAATACGAACAAGCCCTTCTCAAACCATTCTTTTTCCGCAATCCTTTTATTGTACCAGAAACAAATGAAAGCTGTAAAGATTGTCATAATGACAAACTGTATCAAAATTGGTACCCAAAAAGCAGACAGGACATTCAGGTTTATCGTCGCAATAGAGCCAAGAATCAAAAGCTCCAGAGAAAAACCGGAAATCGACGTACATGTTTTTCTGTCCACATAATCTTCCAGCTTTAATTTCTGTAAGACGGGCCAAAGGATCACTGCTCCGATAATTCCATAAAGCATATTGGGAAAGCTTCCAAACCCTTTCCAGACGTATGTGGAACCAACCTTTAAAAGCGTTTTTCCAATCCAGATACATGCCATCAGCATCGCAAACTGAAATGCCAGTGCGTTTACAGAGCCTGCCGGGACCCTGTTTGTTCCGATTGGACTTCTTTTCTCCTTCGGAAGCAGTCTTCGTTCTTCGTACTTTCCAAGAGATTCCTTGATCTTTACATACTCCGTATATCCTTTTCTGACTCCGATATTAACAATTATCATTCCAATGGTAACCGCGCAAATCAATCCTAACGTGGCCATGATCATTCCCAATGCTGTGTAGTCCGTGCCATATCCCAGGGATTCATAAACCGCAGCGTAAGAAGCTACCGTTCCATGGCCGCCAAAATATGCGGAAAATCCCATGGTCCCCCACCCTGTCGGAAGTTCGGTCCAGACATACCGCAGGAGAATCCCGGTCAGGGCGGCGAGAGCAATCTGGCCAAAGCGTACCGAATTCAGCAGGCAAAAATAATCCAGGTAATTCTTAATACGGCTATGGTCAATTTTTACGCCCCAGACAAGGCACGTCATAATCAATATAATCAAAGATGTGGAAAAGCTTCCAAAGGATGACGGCACCTCCCATAAGCCAAGCACCTGTTCGCCGCCGACCAATGCGATTACCCCTCCAATTACAGCCGACGGAAGAAATATTTTCTGCAGCGGTTTACAAAATTCCCTTAACAGGTATCCTGCCAGAAGAAACAATGCCCAAACCTGTAAATCTGAAAATAAAGACGCAAATGTCATAATGATGTCCCCCTTTCCATGCTATCTGTCCATGTGTTCTATCATTTTCCACAGTAACTCCTCTGTCACCACAACTCCTTTATTTTGATCCACGAAATCGTACAGCATTTCCAGAATATGCGGATAACAGGTCCTGTCGATACTTTTTTTGGCTCGCTCCGCCGCCATGTCCAGTACTTTCCCCGTCGTTAATTTACCAAATATCATCTTTCTTGATGCCCCGAATTCCTCCGGCAATATTCCCTGATATGCATGCCTGTCCGCATACATACAAAGGTTATGGAGCTCGGATTCATCTGAGAAAACATGTTCTCCAACCAAAGGCTGATTGGCGGGAAGTTTAATTCCTGAAATGGTCTCCGCAAACAGCGATATCTCCTTTAACCGCTTTACATCAATTCCTGTATGAAAATCGTAAAAGCCCTCCAGTAAGACCACAAGCTCGGCAAGCGCAACATTTCCAGCCCTGTCCCCCAGCCCATTCACGGTACAGTCCACAAGATCGGCGCCTGCCCGGAGCCCGGCAAGCGTATTCGCAAGTGCAAGCCCAAAATCATTGTGCGTATGGATTCCCACAAGCATTCCGTACTTCTCCGCTTCTTCCTTTGCTGTAGAAACCAGTGCATAATATCCCTCCGGGTCACATACGCCGACTGTGTCGGGAACCCGTATCCTGTCCGCTCCTGCCTTTCCTGCCGCCGCAACCTGCTGCTTCAGATAGTCAATATCATCTGTCCTCGGCGTATCCAGCAATGAAATATTGCATATTTTCCCCTTTCCTTTAATATGCCCGACAACCTGATCGATCCTTTTAAGCATATCCAGCCTGGTCTGCGGACTCCAGGCCGGATATTGATACCTGGAACCGAAAAAATAAGAATGTATAATATCCGGATTACACTGAGCCGCCCGGTCGATAGCCTCAAAGGTATGTTCCCACATTCCATTGCTCATAATTTCTGTTTTCAGCTTTTTAGGAATGGCGCACACTCTTGCACATACCTCCAGTGCTCTTTCACTGAGCCTTGGATGGGCAATCTGAACCTGATGAATCCCGATTTCATCAAGAAGCCGCACGAGCGCTTCTTTTTCTTCCAGGGTAAAAGAGGCACCCGGCGTCTGTTCCCCTTCCCGTAAAGTTACGTCGCACAGGATCAGGGGAGTCCGCCTCTCATATGCCTGATTAAAAATACCAAGATGATGTTCCATTTTCGTCTCCTTTCCAATCCCCCTATTGACGTGCAAGAATCTGTTCCATCAAATTCAAAATATTCTTCGCTTTTTCAACTACCGGCGGATCAATAAATTTACCGTCCACAAAAACATCAGATTCTCCCTGTTCCACCGCCGTCTCATAAGCCCTTTTCACTTTCTTGGCCCACTCCACCTCCGATTCCAGCGGAGTGAAGGCCCGATTCACAGCATCAATCAAATCCGGATAACGGGTCGAGCAGGAACGCCCGTCAAATCCCATATATCTCCCATTCACGCTGTCTTCATAGATATATTGCTGCGTCGCATGGAACAAAATTCCTGAATCAATAACCTGGACCTTCGCCGCCTTCCCCTCAAGGATCATTTTCTGTCTCGCATACAGCAAATCCATGCAGTTCAAATCATAGCGCCTTAAAATTCCCATGGAAGCCGTCAGATCTTCCATTCCGATTCCCACTGCGGTTACTCTTTCAGAACATGTACACAGACTGTATGTATTCATAATTCCTTTCGCCGTTTCAATCATCAAAATAATTTCAATTGCATTGTGACTGGTTCCGGTCTCCTGCTCAATTTTGTCTAAGTCCTCCGACACCTTCTTTACATATTCCACACTCTCACATTTGGGAAGGCGAACTGCGTCCGGAAGCCCGGGACGAATTACCTCTTCCATATCCCTTTCATAAAAAGGAGTCCCCGGTCCATTGATTCTCACAATCCTTTCTTTTCCGCGGCAGTCCCAGTTTTTCAAAATTTCCAGTGTCTTTTTTCTATTTTCCTCTTTCTTCGTAACCACCACGCCATCTTCCAGGTCGAAGACGAGACAATCCACATTTCCGTCAATCAGCTTTTTTACTCCTTCCGGATTGATCGCCTGGCAAAAGGCCAATGATCTGCGTAATTTCATCCTTACCTCCCATCACATAATTCCGTCCCTCAGTTTCCCTCATTCGCTGCAGCTTCTGATATTATTACAATATCCTTTTGTGTTTACTTTGTAAAACAAAAAAGATATGTCCTATACACAAATAAAATTTGTGCAACAGACATATCCTTTTTCATGTATTCCATTAAAAATTTTCTTTAAAATAAGCGACTACTTCCGATGCAAATTTTTCAAAATACGCGGTTTTATAAATTCCTTTCCTGTACACCAGGCAAATCTTGCTTAGGGGGATATCTACAATCGGAAATGTAAACAGCTTGGCATCCGGGGGAAGCAGATTATTTTTTTCCGCAATATCCAAAAGCCGAATCTCCGCACTGATGCTGGCGCCATACCCCATAGCCGTCATTTCAGTTCTGAGCGCTCCATTGTTGGTGGTCATACGAATATTTAACGCAAGTCCCAGCTGAATCAAATATGCATTTAAAACCGTGTAAATATTACTGTCCTCATTGGTAAAAATAAACGGCACATGAAGAAATTCTTCCAATGACACTCCCTGCTCGAAACGTTCCAGACAGCCAGGATAGTCATAATAAAAATATTTTCTTACCATGCTGTCCGATATTGTAATATATACCCCTTCGTCCAACAGAGGAATCTGCTCCAGCTTAAGGTTCTTCGCAGGATTAACACCGATAAACATGTCAATATCTCCGTCTAAAAGAAGACGTTCAAACAGCTTTGTATTCCCATCCACCACATCAACCTTAATATTGGGGAACTGTGTCCAGAACTCTTTCATCACGCTTGGCATAATTGTAGCGGAGCGCGAGGAGTGTACCCCCACCAGTAACTGTCCCTGGCTGTCATATGCCCGGTTCTGCAGCTGTGATTTCACATCCTTATTTAAAAGCTGCATCTGCTGCGCGGCTCGGTAAAAGGTTTCTCCGGCCGGAGTAAGCATAAATTGTGGTTTACGGTAAAATAATTGTACCCCATACTCCTCCTCCAGCTCTTTCAGGTACGCGCTCAGACATTGCTGGGAAACATACAGACGTTTTGCCGCATGTGTAATATTTTTTTCTTCTGCAAGTGTTAAAAAATACTCGATTCTGTCCAGCACAGGCACTCCCTCTTCCATATTTATACCGTATTTCAGGTAAAATCTGTTCTGTTTTCTGCATTCAAAGTCTCACGATTTAAAAATCTCCGTTCTCCGTTTAAAACCTACTTCTCCTTCTTAAGATCAGAAAAGCCCAGCATCAGAATCGTAGCGATAATTAATCCGAATCCCAGAAAATCCACAGCCACAAACGGCACCTTAAGCCAGAAGAAGGAAAGGAGCGCCGACGCAATGGGCTCCGTACAGGCATAAAGACTGGCACGCGCCGGGCCGATAAGCTTCACGCCCTGCATATAAAGGGAAAACGCCACAATGGTTCCCAAAAGTACGATGGCCAGAAAAGCAGCCAGGAAACTCATATCTATGGCATAATGATACTTCCACGGCTGAAATAAAAGGGAAAGCATGATTCCGCCGACTACCATCCCCCAGGCCAGAAGATACGGTGTGGGATAATAGGCCATCAGCCGTCTGGGCTGCATGTTGTAAAGCACCACGGTCAGAGCGGAAATCAGGCCCACAATCAGCGCTTCTTTGGAAATAGCCATTTGATGGATATTTCCATGGGTGGCAATAATAAAAATACCCGCAATGGCAAACAGAAGCGCCAGAATTTCAATGAATTTCGGCGGCCGTTTTTCCATGAAGCAAACCAGCACCATAACAATGGCCGGGGAAATATACTGAATGACCGTAGCCGTCCCCGCATTGGAAAGTTCAATGGTGGTAAAATAAGTAAACTGGCAGAGCATCAGTCCGAAAATGCCGTAAATGGCCACATCCGCTGCATCCTTCCGGTTTTTCCATATCCGAAAGGCGCCTTTTCGCTCCTTTCCGATATAATAAACCAGCATACAGATTCCCGCCATCAAAAGTCTCACCGGAACCAGCCACCTGCTGGTAACTCCCTTGTTTTCAAACAGATACTGCCCACAGGCCCCGGAGGCGCCCCAAAGGCAGCCGCCGAGAATGGTAATGATAACGCCGATGGTTTTTGATACCTGCATCTTCTTATCTCTCGTCTCCACTTTTTGTTTTCCTCACTTATTCTTTTTCTATTTTAGAGCATGTTTGAAAATTGCTTTCTGGTAACTGTGTGTTCTACTTCGTGGGAGATTTGGCCCAAATGAACGCGGCGTAGTGGGCTACGTTAAGTGA